>CAYTSI010000068.1:0-15994 GCA_964440465.1 uncultured Spirochaetales bacterium | reverse complement strand
TTCCCATGAAGTATATAGGAGCACATGTAAGTTCGGCGGGGGGCGTTTATCACGCGCCCGGTCGGGCCCGGGAAATCGGGGCGGACGCGTTCGCCCTGTTTACAAAAAACCAGAAACAATGGGCCGCGAAACCCTTCACTCCCGACGATATTGAAATGTTTACGAAAAACATGAAGGTGTCGGGGATACGGCCGAAACAGGTTTTGCCCCACGACTCATATTTAATTAATTTGGCGAACCCCGACAAAGAAAAACGGGAACGGTCGATAAAGGCGTTTATCGACGAGGCCAAACGTGCCGAGGCATTAGGACTTACGTATCTCAATTTTCACCCCGGCGCGCACCTCGGGGCAATGGGCGAGCCTGAAGCGCTAAAACTCATTGCCGAGGGCGTAGACCGGGCCTGCGAAGACGTGGACCGGATAGTTTTTGTCGTGGAAACGACCGCGGGGCAGGGCAGCTCGGTGGGGTACCGGTTCGAACATCTGCGGGACCTAATCGGCTTAACGGCATATCCCGACAGGACCGGTGTGTGTGTCGATACCTGTCATATTTTCGCGGCGGGGTACGACATCAGAACTGAAGAGACATATGTTTCGACAATGGAGCATTTTCATGATGTGATAGGGTTCTCGAAGCTGCGGGGGGTCCACTGCAATGACGCGAAATCGGCTTTCGGAAGCAGAGTGGACCGTCACGCAATGCTGGGGAAGGGTAACATCGGCTGGGAAGCGTTCCGCTTGCTTATGGGTGACGTCAGGATGGATGATATACCGATCATTCTCGAAACTCCCGACCCTGAGCGCTGGGCGGAGGAAATACAACAATTGAAAGGAGTAACAGATGGAGTGTAAGAATTACAAACAAAATATGGCGAAATGCAACTGCAGCTATGAACCGTGTCCGAGAAAGGGCTATTGCTGTGAGTGTATCGCGTATCACAAGAAGATGGGGGAACTGCCGGCGTGTTATTTTTCAAATTCCGTAGAACGGACTTACGACCGGAGTATCGGGCGTTTCATCCGGGAAAACTCATAACCCTTGGGTGAGGAAGAGCTGTATTCCGTTGTCGATTATATTCTCAATCACGCGACAACCGGAGAAATAGAAGTAATTGTCGCGGCGCTTAAGAAACGACTTTCCGGGACCAAAGGGCCGATGGGGCTGGACCCCTCGAAAATGGCACAAACTGTTTCTGACAACATCAATGAACATATTTATTCCTCCCTGGAGCAGGTCCATGAAAATATCCGCGGGTATGTGCGGGAGCTCATTAAGCGGGAGGAGCCGGATATTCCGGAAGAACACCTGCGGGAGCTAGTCGATACCTGGACGCCGGACCCCCGGGGCGAAACAAAAAACAGGGGCGGGGGCGGAGGTCCTCGACTGCCGCCGGATGTGCTGCTGACAATGGTAAAGCAGTTTCTGGCGTACAGCCGGGGCGGTATGAGTGTCCGGGAACAGCAGCAGCTTCGGGAGGAAATTCCGGACTGGCAGGAAACGTACTGGCGTCGCTTTCCGCTAAGGATAAAAAAGCTGCTTTCCCTTGTCCTTAAAGGAACTATTAACGAAGAAAGTTTTTGGGACCGGCTGACATCCGAGCTCGATCCGCGGGAAGGGTGATCCGGCGGCCGCGCGGCTTAATAATGTTTATCGGCGTATTCTACCCAGCCGCCGCTTGTGACGAGGGCCCTGTCGAAATCGGTAATGGAAAAGCCTATTATTTTTTCCGTTTCCTCCGGTTTCCCCATGGATGATGTGAAATGAAGCCGGTCGTTTAACAGGTCGACATCGATAATCGTATCTTTTCCGGCAAATGAAAAAAACAGCTCGTCTATTTCATCCTCCGGCAGCTCAATTGCCAGCATTCCGCAGTTGTACATATTCTGCCGGAAAATCCGGGCAAATCCCCGGGCGACGACTACATTAATTCCGTTTACTTCCAGTGCCCAGGGGGCATGCTCCCTGGAGGAGCCGCAGCCGAAGTTGTCCCGAGTAACAACAGCGCTTTTACCCGGAATGTCCCGTTTCGGGTCGAATCCCCGAAGGTTTAGGTCTTCCAGTAAATACGGTTTCAGCGCCTCTTTCGTTATCTCCGTAAGATATTTTGCCGGGATAATTTCATCAGTGTTGATGTCCGATCTGTCCAAAAATAATACAGTTCCTCCGAAGCGTTTCATGTTACGACCTCCTGTACAGAGAAGAGTTGGTAATATATCCGGCTATCCCGGAAGCAGCGGCCGTTGCCGGGCTCATCAGGTGGACCATTCCTCCTTTGCCCATTCTTCCGTTAAAATTCCGGTTGGTTGTTGAGGCGCAGACTTCCCCTTCCGCTAAAACACCGTTACTCATTCCCAGGCACGCGCCGCAGGTGGGATTGGTAATACAGAACCCGGCTTCCATAAATACCGGCAGTATTCCCTCTTCCATGGCCCGGGAATAGACTTCGGGGGTCGCCGGCGCGAGTATTCCCCGCACTCCGTCGGCAAGGTGTCTGCCCTTCAGCACCTCCGCGGCAATTCGAAGATCTTCAATCCGGCCGTTGGTGCATGAACCAATGTATACCTGGTCGATTCGTGTCTGTTCCAGCTCTTCTACCGGGACAACCTGGTCCGGCTTGTATCCTACCGTGGACAGGGGGCGGAGATCGGTAACATTCTGCCGCAGCTCCGATACATACGACGCGTCCGCGTCGGAAATGAACTCGGCGTATGTTCCGAGGGCCTCCTCCCGGTCCGCAAACGCGGAGCTGATAAACGGCCAGAGATATTCAACCGTGGTCATATCGGGACAGCAGATCCCGGAGGTTGCCCCGGCTTCCACCGCCATGTTGCAGAGGGTCATCCTTTCCTCCATGGTCATTGCCTTCACCACCGGACCGGTAAACTCGATAACGCGGTTTGTCGCGCCGTTAACGCCGAGCTTGCCGATTATCGAAAGTATAACATCTTTCGCGTATACCCCCGGCCGCAATTCCCCTTCTACAACGATTTTCATTGTTTCCGGTGTCTTAAAGGCGCACACCCCTTTCAAAATGCCCACCTCTAAATCGGTGGTCCCCACGCCGGCGGCGAAAGCGCCGAAGGCGCCGTGTGTGCATGTATGGGAATCCCCCATAATGATGGTATTTCCGGGCCGGACAAAGCCTTTTTCCGGGAAAAGGGCGTGACAGACCCCGTTCGCGCCGATATCAAAAAAATCCTTAATTTTGTGCCGCCGTGCCCATTCCCGTAAAATTCTCCCCTGTTCGGCAGTTTTGGAGTCCTTTGCCGGTGTAACATGGTCGATAACGGCCTTGATTTTATCCGGATCAAAGACCCTGTCTTTCCGCCGCGCGATAAGGTCGGTAATTGCTATGGGCGTTGTTATTTCGTGGCAGAACACCCTGTCAAGCCGTACAACGTGGACCCCTTCCGAGGGGCTGTCCACCCGCTTTTTATCAAAAATCTTTTCTGCAATTGTCTTCCCCATGACCAACTCCTTTTCCCTAAGAAATTATGCTGAAACAAACATCCTCGGAGGGGTAATAATCCAGAGTGCCCGCAGCGGCCCCTCCCCCGGGTTGCTCAGCGTGTGCGGTATGTTTGCTGAAAATGAAATGCTGTCCCCTTCTTCAATACTATACGTTTCCGTTCCGTACTGCAATTCCGCGGCGCCTGCAAGGATAAATCCGAGTTCCCGCCCCTGATGACCGTAATCGCTGTTGCCTCTGACGGCTTTCGGCGGAAGGGTAAGCAGAAAAGCTTCAATGGCGTGTTCCGGCTGCAGGTTGGGAATGTTTGACAGCTGCTCATAATTCACACCGTCGATTAAATGCCGGTTTCGGTTGTTCTTCTTTACCACACTTACCGATTTGTTCCGCTTGTAGTCTTTAAACAGATACTCCAAATCGATTTCCAAGGCATCAACTATCGCCATCAGCGTGTCGAGTGACGGAGATATCCGGTCACGCTCGATTTGCGATATGAGGCTTTCACTTACCCCGATTTTACCGGCAAGGGTCCGCATCGTTATCTCCCGCCGCTCGCGGACGGTCCGGATTTTTCCCCCGAAACGGAATTGTACCTGATCGGCTTTTGCCGCATGATTTTTATCAATCGGTCCCATGGTTTTTCTCCAATTAAGTATTTATGTCAAGGCCGAAAAGCAAAGCCGGCACAAATAGGTGTACGCTAGGGCGTAAATAAAACACTTTCCAGCTTCCGAACCAGACTAAGCTTTCTGACTTCGATTTTAACCATCTCCCCCCGGGGCAGTTCCTTTCCCTGCAGAATGAGCGTTTCTCCCGATTTGTCTATTTTTACCGGCATAACGATACAGCGGTACGGTTCCCCGGACGCGGTCCGTTCTATCAGTTCAAGAACGTCTTTTCCCGAAGCAATTGCCTGTTCAATCAGCCGTATTTTGCCGATAAAATCGATGCCCTTTGCTTCAACGGGTTTCCGTTCCGGCCGCGTTTCGGCACAAAGCTGTTCCGGAAACAGGATAAACCCTTTCTCGATCCGCGCTTTTAGTTCTTCATATACTTCTTTCGATACCTTCATGCCGTTCAGGTGTTCGTACAGTTCCTCCCGCGGGTCGTTTTCGCCGAAGTGCTTCCGTTCCTCCGTCCCCGCGGCCGGGAACGTTTGCAAATTTTTTTCTACGGCAGGCAGTTGTAGGAGGCAGGCGCGCTCTTTCCCGGAGCCGCTTTTTGTAGTGCCGCCCGGGGCGGGGATGTGTTCAATTCCCGCGCGCGCGAGGGCTTCGCTCCATTTCGGATAATCATCTCCGGTAAAAAGATAGACCCCCGGGGCAAGCACAGCCCGCGTATATTGCTGCACCGCCGGATTGTGTTCCACTAAGTGCCGAAGCGACTCGTGTACTGTCAGGACAATACCCTCGTACAGGCCTACTTTGTTATATTCATCTTCCCATTCCCGCAGGAGAATGGATACGTTTTTCGGAAGTGCCTCCGGCGGAAAAAACGGAGGGCCGCCGGCATCCGCTTCTCCCCCGGTCCGCGTAAATCGGTTAAAGCTTGCCTTCGTAATTTCATATTCGCTGTAGATATCGTATTTCCGGATTTCCGCTAACCGGGCGATAGTCAAAGCCGTTTGAAAGGGGATTTCCGGTTTCACCGTAATGTGCATATTCTGCTGGATAATATACGTGTTTTCGCTTTGTTCCGTTTCCTCGGGAACAAACAAACGGGAGGTCCTGCAAAACCCCTGGCCGGTATCGATAAAAATGCCGAGGGCGGTGCATAATTCAAAAAAAGAGGAATAACCGTTTTCCTGTCCGCCTTCTTTTATAAGAACGGCGTCAATAAGCCGTCGGATGGATGTTTCGGTAAACAGCGCGCCCGGCGGGACCGTGTACATCAGCTTTTTAAGCATTGCGGCCCTTTGCGGGTCCCGCCCCGGCCGCCGCGGGGCCGCCGCGGCCCAGAGGTAGCAGAGTCTGTCAATTCTGCTCACTTCATAGAAGGCCGTACAATTCTCCCACAGCACATGGACGGCTGTAGTATCTATTTCAATTAACCCCGCGGCCGCGCAGCTGCTTAAAAGGATGTCGAATTTTTTCCCTGCCCGGGTCGTATCAAAGAGAAATGGAAAAAGTTCCCGCAGTTCACGGTCCCGGCGCTTCTTTACCGAGCCGTCCGCCCGCAGACACTCAGGGCGGTCTCCCATGTAGGACAGAAAAGCGGTTATAAGGCTTTCCTGCAGCCACGGCGGTGTTTCTCCGGAAATGCCGGTTTCGGTATGTTCAAGGGGGACGGAAGAAAAAAGGCAGGCCAAATCGACGGCTTCACGTTTCAACTGTTTTTCTAAGAGGGGGTTGCAGCGGACGACGGGGACCGGCCCCGCGGTATCGGTAAAGATCAGCAGCCGATATTCAAGATTCAGCAGGCGATGGTGCAGCGAAAAGGCGTCTTCCGTTTCCGCTAGAAGCGTAAACAGCTGCCGCGGTTCAGGAGCTCCGAGAAAGTCGACGGCGGTCAGGACCCGGATGTCGGCAGTACTTAGCGAGTCGAGGACCCGCTGCTGTGTTTCTTCACGGAGGAAAAAAGAGGTCAGCCGGGAAATTAGTTCCGGCTTATGGAATGGGGTTTTTATTTTCCCGAGGTAATTCCGCATGATGTCGAAAAACCGGTCGTCCGGCAGGGTCAGCAGCAGACGATGCCATGCTTCCCGGTTACTCATCCGGCTGCTCACTGTGCGCTCCCGAGTTCCTCTTCTGTCCAGAAATCAATATGATATTTATATCCCTGTTCCGTTAAAAATTTCTGCCTGTTGGTACCGAACGACTCTTCGGTAGTATACCGCGAAACAATACTGTAGAAAAAGGAGTTGCGTTCCTTCGGCCGAAGGATCCTGCCGAGCCGCTGGGCCTCCTCCTGTCTCGACCCGAAAGTCCCGGAGACCTGTATTGCCACCGACGCGTCGGGAAGGTCGATCGCGAAGTTTGCAACCTTGGAAACGGCAATAATCCGCAGTTCCCCCCTTTTAAAGCGGCCGTATATTTCTTCCCGCTTTTTGTTCGGTGTTTGACCGGTAATAATAGGAACATCGAGTTCGCCGGCTATTTCCCGCAGCTGGTCTAAATATTGACCGATGATAAGGATGGGGTCTTCCCGGTGGTTCGCGATGATTTGTTTGACAATTTCGGTTTTCAGCGGATTTTCCGAGGCGATTCTGAATTTCTGCCGTTTGTCCGCGGCGGCATACGGTATTTTCCTCTCCTCCGGCAGGGGCACCCGGATTTCGTAGCAGCTTGCCTCCGCTATCCATCCTTTCTGTTCCAGCTCCTTCCAAGGAACATCGTAACGCTTCGGTCCGACAAGGGAGAACACATCATCCTCTCTTCCGTCTTCCCGGATAAGGGTCGCCGTCAGCCCGAGCCTTCTAGTCGACTGCAGTTCAGCGGTAACCCGGAATACCGGGGCCGGCAGGAGGTGCACTTCGTCGTAAATAATAAGCCCCCAGTTTTCCCCGTGAAATAAATTGAAATGGGGAAAGGGCGCGTTCTTGTCGGGGCGCCATGTGATAATCTGGTAGGTGGCGGCAGTCACCGGCCGTATTCGTTTTGTTTCCCCGGAATATTCACCAATTTGCTCTTCTGTCAGGCTGGTTTTGTCGAGAAGTTCATCAATCCACTGATGCACCGCCGCCACATTCGTTGACAGTATGAGCGTGCTGGTTTGAAGCATCTCCATCGCCTTCATTCCCACGATGGTCTTTCCGGCACCGCAGGGCAGAACGGCAATGCCGTAACCGTTCCCGGGCAGATTGCCGCCGACAAAGGCTTCCGCGGCTTCGGTCTGGTAGTCCCTGACTGAAAACGGGCGGCCGTCCAGGGTAACGTTCCGCAGCGAGAAGGACAGCGGCGCTCCTTCTTTCAGAGGCGCCCTGTCGTCGACGGGATATCCTAATTTAATCAGCTCCTGTTTGACCGTGCCTCTGTCGAAAATGGAGAGGAGAAACCCCTCGGGAACGGGGACAAGCATTTTCCGCAGATTCTTCCGGTGTTCAATTTCTTTTTTGATAAGTTCATCGCTAATAGAGAGAAGAAACTGCTCCCCCCCGCCGGCGGGTGTAAGGACGAGTTTACCAAAGCGGCTGATAATATCGATGATGTTTGTCTTGACGTTGTCGGGTACCGGAAAGCGGGTCCATTTTTCGAGGCGCTGCAGTATTTCCGCCCCTCCGATTCCGGCCGACGCGGCGTTCCACAGGGAAATCGGCGTTATCCGGTAGGTGTGCATATGTTCCGGCGATTTCACCAGTTCGCAAAACGGAGCAATGTCCTGCCGCCCCTCCCCCGCGGCGGGATCGTGCACATCCAGCAGAATAGACGCGTCGCTTTGGATAATCAGAGGTTTGCTTTTCTCGGGCATAGAGTAACAGAGTATCGTATCGGGTACGCTATGGCAATATCATTGCCATTCTCTCCCGCCTTTGTTAGAATACGGCAAGGATAACAACAATGCACGAATTACTGATTGTCGGGTGCGTTTCCGACAATCCATTTGTTAACGACATCATTCAGCATCTGAACCATCAGGAAGATTATTCCGATATCATCTCCTTGAAAAATTTTTTAAATACCGAATTTTGTCCCCGGTTTATTGTTAATGAATCGAGCTGGGAAAATATCGGCAACAAACTTGCCGGTAAGTACATCCTTATTGTAAGCAACAGTGTCAGTGAAATAACCCGGAACGATCTCGCCATGCGGAACTGTCTGATAGCCCGGGCGGCCAAGGACAACGGCGCGGAGCGGGTTATTTTGTTAGAACCGGACCTGTACTACAGCGCTCAGGACCGGGGGCCGAGAAAAGAGCACGGTCTTGTGGGGTTTACCAGAACACGGGAGGATTACAAAAAATTCGACGGCCAGCCCTTTTCCGCCAGGCTGTACGCTGATTTATTGGCAAGGGCCGGTGTTGACGAGGTGGTAACGGTTCATAACCATTCATGTTCCGTAAAAAGTATTTTTTTAGACCGGTTTTCGGGCGGGTTTCACAATCTTACTCCATACGATGTGTATTCGAGTTATATCGTCGAATCCGATGTGGTGAATGACCGCAATCTCGTTTTATGCGCTCCCGACAGCGGCGCCGTCCCCTTCGCGCTGGAGGTGCAGGAAATGCTGGGGAAGGAAACAATACCCTTAATGGTAATGGCGAAGGAACGTACGGACGAACGGGGGGTCCAGGTCCATGTTTCGAAGACCTCCGATGCGGGGCTTAAGGAAATCAGCGGCAAGGATGTTGTAGTAGTCGATGACATGGTGCGGACCGGCAATACTATTGTTGAAACATGTAAGCTGCTCCGGGAATATAATCCGAACAAGGTTGTTTTTTTCGTTACCCATTTTTATTCCAGCAGGGAAGGGCGGATAAACTTAAACGATCCGGCCATCGATGAAATAGTAACAACCAATACGATCCCTCAAATTCTCAACCGGGACATGCAGGGCCGTTTACGCTCGAAGATGGTTGTGCTTTTGCTGGAAAGGTGGATATCAAATTATCTCATTGAACTTGTCGGCGGCCCCTCCGAAGCATTGTCAGGCCCCCTTTACCGGGAAGACATGTCTTCAAAGAACCCGAGGTGGAAAGGGAAAATGGGACCCTTGTTTTCGGTGCAGTAGTGCGGATAAATACATGAATAACGGCCCAATGTATTACAGAATTGTTTTTATAAGCGGCAAACTCGGTGATGTCGACGGTGTTTCGCTGGAGGTCGATAAATGGATTGATGTTTTGTCCAGCCTCGGGCATGAAGTATTCACCATCGCGGGGAAATACGGGGGGCCGATACGGGGTGTCCCTGAAGAGCGGCAGTATCTGCTGGACATGATCCACTTCGACAGCAGCGAACAGAAAGAAATCGAAAAGCAGGTTTTCCCCTATCTCCTGAAGGACCCGCCGTATTTAAGCGAAGAGGGGAAACGGGCGGTCCTCGAAAAAGTCGAATCCCTGGGGAGTAAAGGGGCGAATGTTATTAATTCGTACATTCAGGACAACGATATCGACTTAATTATCGCGGAAAATACCAACGCGATGCCCATGACCCTGATCGGAGGGATGGCCGTCTATAAACTGGCGGTGGAAAAACGGATTGCCGCACTCTTTCATCATCACGACTTCTGGTGGGAACGGAGCCGGTTCAGCCACAGCCACATCGACGGACTGTTAAATAAAATTATGCCGCCCGTCGACCCCGGCCTGGAGCACGTTGTCCTTTCATCTTACTCGGCGCATATCCTCCGATCGCTGAAACGGGTCCATCCGAGGGTAATTCCGAATTGTGAGGATTTTGACAATCCCGTTACCTTAGACGGGTACAATTCCGATTTCCGGCGGGAGTTCGGGTTTCGCCGGGATGATGTCCTTGTCGTTCAGCCTACCCGGATTGTTCGGCGCAAGCGGATAGAAGATTCCCTGGAACTGCTGCACAAACTGGTTTCTCTCTATCCGGACCTGCACCCCCGGGTGCACTTTATCGTTTCACTGTATCAGGGGGACGAACCGGACCGGAACTACATCGGCAGCATTCGCGGTTTGGCCGAACGCTACAATATTCCCATGCATCTCATAGCCGACCGGGTGGCCTCCGAGCGGAAGATCAGCGCTGAAGGAAAAAAGATATACACCAACCGGGACGTCCTTGCTAACGCGGATTTTGTTACGTATTTGCCGGTATGGGAAGGGTTCGGGAACGCCCTGCTGGAGGCCATGGCCGCCCGTGCGCCGGTGGCGACAACGACGTATCTTGTGTATAAAACCGACATCAAAATTATGGGCTTCCGGCATGTAGAGATCCACGATGTATATGAAAAGGGTGTACTCGTTATTCCGGACAAAGCGGTGGAGGACATGTATAACGTCATAACCGATCCCATTCTGCGGGAGGAAATTGTCCGGCATAACTTCCAAATTGGGAAGGAATCTTTCGGACTGCCGAAGCTGCACGCACTTCTTAAATCGGTTATTACGGAATACGCGCCGGAAATACATGCCTCCCGCAGGCGCATTGAAAAAAGTAAAATGACATACTCTGTATAACAATCTGAATAACAGAAAAAAAGTTGTTGTATCGCGGCAGTGTCTGTTTTACAATAACTAAATAAGGAACATTAGTGAGGAAGGTATTTTATGAAAGCAGAACTGAAAACAATGAAAGGACAAAAATCGTGGACCGTAAAAAACGACACGGTTGAACTGGCGCTGACCCAAAAGGGCGGCCATATGGCGCCTGTAAAATTTTACAGTAACACGAAAAAGCCGGTGCAGCCGTATTATATCTGTCCCTGGGCGGAAGATACGGCCACGCACAAACCTCCGGTTATCGATGTGCTTCGGGGCGATTTTTTCTGTATGCCGTTCGGGGCGAACAACGATTATAAAAAAGAACACTACGAAGTCCACGGGGAGCCCGCGGGTTCGTCCTGGAAGGGCGCGAAAATATCCGAAAAAGACGATGCCGCCGTTTTTTCAGTACGGATGGACACAAAGGTACGGCCCGGCAGCATTACGAAAACAATTACACTGAAGCAGGGACATAATGCCGTGTACATCGAACACCTTTTAGAGGGGTTTACCGGGAAAATGACCATAGGCCACCATCCGACCCTCGCCCTGCCGGAAGAGGAAGGGGGAATGCTTATCAGCACGGCGCCTATTCAGTTTGGCCGCACCGCCCCCCGGGGTGAAGGGCAGACCTACACCTACGGCGAGGAATACTATGCCCTCGCGCCGGACGCAAAGTTTACCAGTTTAAAAAAAGTGCCGACGGTGTGGAAGCAAGATCCCTATACCGACTGCAGCGCCTTTCCGAAGCGCGAGGGCTTTGTCGATATTCTGGGCCTGATTGCCAAACCCGGGAAGGACCCCCACTGGACGGCTGCGGTGGTCCCCTCCGCGGGTTATCTCTGGTTTTCACTGAAAAACCCGAAGGTGCTGCCCACAACGGTACTCTGGATGTCTAACAAGGGACGGCATGCCGGACCGTGGAGCGGCCGGAACCGGTGTATCGGTTTGGAGGATGTATGCGCCTACCTCGCGGAGGGGCTGGTGGACAGCGCGAAGAAGAACCCGATAGCAGAAGCAGGCGCTGCGACGGTTGTCACGCTTTCGAAGAGCAAGCCGACGGCTGTACGGCATATACAGGGGGTTGTAAAGGTCCCGAAGACCTTCGACCGGGTAAAATCGGTACAATTCGGCACGGGAGAACTCACCTTTGTGTCCGAATCGGGAAAGAAGGTGTCGACAAAGACGGACTGGGATTTCATTACAATGTAACGAAGCTGCAATGAATAACGGTGCGGCTGCAAGGGCCTTAAAACTGCAGCCGGACGCCGACCTGGGCGGCTCGTCCTGGGCAAAAACACCTCCGTTCCCTACTATACAAATCAGTGCGATTAGTAATATCCTTTTCGAGTGCGTCACATGAGAATATAGCACTTTTTTTTCAAAAAAAAGGTGAAATTAGACAAAATCGATAAATTTGTTTGCAATTGGCAGCCCGAAGGAGTATAGTTACCAGTAATGAGTGTTGATCCGAAAAAACTACCGTCAGTGCGAAAGCGTATCGACCACCTCGAATCAGCTATTACCGAAATTGAGCGGTGTATCCGCAGCTACAGCTCCGCGGTACAATGCGGACACTTTGAAGAGGAGGCAGGGACGGAGGAAGGGGACGGAGGGGCCTGCAGCCGGAAGAGCAGCCTCGTTATCGACGAGAACGGCCGAATAGTAGAGTATGGTGATGCCCTCCGTAAAATATTCGGAATAGATGATGACGTAACGGGAAAGGACATCAGCTCCTATATTGATGCCTCCGAAGGGCAGAAATTTCTGGAAACGGTAAAACTGCTCGGACCCGGCGATTCCCGGACCTTTATCGGTCTTCACGCGCGGGGCTTTGAGGTGCCTTTGAAAGTCTTCCGGGAAAACGGAAGGGGGGAGGCGCGTGCCGGCACACTACAGCTGAAATTGGAGGACCGGTCCTGCCGGGAAACACTGGAGGCGGAACTGGATGAAAGCAGGGAAAGTTATCATGTGCTCGCGGAAACAGCTTCGGACGTAATTATTCTTATCGGCTTTGATTTTACCATACAATTTGCAAACAGCGCGGTGCAGCGGATTTTCGGCTACAGCAGTGACGAGCTGGAGGGGCGGAGTGTCGGCCTGCTGTTTCCCGATTCGAGGTATAAAAAGTACGAAGAACTGATAAAAAAATATTTTTTTATCGACGATACCCACCGGAAAGAATCGGGCATGGGGAACATGATAGAGGTCTTAGGGCGGACGAAAGAGGGGGAGCTTGTCCCTCTCGAAATTTCTTTCGGCAACTCGAAGGGACTGGAAAACAACCGGGTGCTTACCTGTATTGTCCGAGACATCGCCCTGCGGAAAAAGGCGGAACGGCGGCTGAAGTTCCTGGCCTACCACGATAAACTGACCAGCCTTGGAAACCGGGACAGACTGTCTGAAACCATCGGCCAGCTTTTAGCCGAAATCGGACGGGAACCCGGGAGGAGAGCGGCGCTGATGTTCCTCGACCTCGACGGGTTTAAGAAGGTCAATGACAGTTTGGGTCACGAAATGGGAGATTTGATATTAAAAGAAAGCGCCCGGCGCTTAAGCAACTGTATTCGCCAGGAAGATAATGTATATCGGATCCAGATGGAAGATATTTTCCGGCTTGGCGGAGACGAATTTACCGTTTTGCTGCCGAGAATTAGAAAACCGGAAGAAGCGGCTATTGTGGCAAACCGCATTATTGAAAAGATTTTAGAACCCTTCAATATACAGGGGTATGGTGCAATTTCCGATATCAGCATGGGAGTGAGTGTCGGCATTGCCCTTATTCCCGATGACGGGAATGATAAAACAACCATTTTGCGAAATGCCGATGCCGCGATGTACAAGGCGAAGGAAATCGGAAACACCTACGTATTTTTTACAAAAGACATGAACAACAAGGCGATGGAGCGCCTCATGCTCGAGGAGGGCTTGCGGAAGAGCATCGGAAAGCAGGATTTTAAAATGTTCTATCAGCCTATTGTCGACAAGGACGGGGCAACAAAGGGCTTCGAGGCCTTAGTCCGATGGGACCACCCGGAGCAGGGGCTGATAATGCCCGAGAAGTTTATCGAAGTGGCGGAGGACACACGGCTCATTCTGCCCATCGGAAAGTGGGTTTTCGAGGCAGCCGCCCGGCACATGAAACATCTTCTTTCGAAAGGTATCGACGATATCTATATGAGCATCAATGTTTCCCCGGTGCAGCTCGAGAAAGAGGACTTGTCCGATACGATTTCGCAGGTACTGAATAAAGTCGGTCTTGACCCGAAATACATCGTCCTTGAATTAACGGAAACCTCCCTGATGGAGGACCCTGAGTCCGCCATCGCGAAGATGGAAACAATTGTCGAAAAAAACAAGGGGTTAAAAATTGCCGTTGACGATTTCGGGACCGGTTATTCATCACTCGGGTATCTTTCACGCTTCCCGGTGGAAATTCTGAAAATAGACCGGACCTTCGTTATGAATCTCTCCTCCGAGTCGAGCAACATTAAAATTATCAATTCGATTTTAGGGCTGGGGAAGAGCCTGAACCTTGAAATTATCGCCGAGGGCGTTGAAACGCGGGAACAGCTCGATTTTCTCGTTGAACGGGACTGTACTTCGTTTCAAGGGTTTCTCTTTTCCAAAGCCCTTCCCATCAAGCAGGCTGTGGAATATTTACGAGTCTAAGGTTGTCGTCTCTTTTTCCTTACATTTTTCACATAAATTAGAATCGTCAAATACAAGTTCTTTCGCGTCGAGGCTTCTGCCGCAGGAAACGCACTTCAGACGGAATGGCAGAAGATGTTCCCGGAATCTGTAAAACACAACCGCAGCCGCGGCGAGGTATATGAGCAGAAACAGATCGTGCAGCTTCAGCTGAACGACCATAATCGCGTACGCGTAGAGCCCGAATACCGCGATGGCGATATATAGGGTGGCCTGCCGTTTTTTCCGCGCCTTCGTGCCGTGTTTCCGCTGAAATAAATTGAGGGCGAGAACGGCCACCAGCCCCCAAAAACCGTTGTCTGCTAAAAATGTTGATACTGGATTCATGGTGGGCAACCCTACCACATCGGCTAAACAATAACAATAGCGGCCCGGCGGATAAGCATCATATCGGCAAGGACGAGGGCCGTCATTGCTTCGACCACCGGAACGATCCTGGGACAGAGGCACGGGTCGTGTCTGCCCGTTATTTCAATGTTCCGCTGTTCGCCCCTCGTGTCCGCGGCGGACTGCCGGACCCCTATCGACGGCGTCGGTTTAACGGCGGCCCGGAAAACCAATTCCTGCCCGGTGCTGATACCGCTTAAAATGCCCCCGGAATTGTTGCTTAAGAAACCGCTTCCGTCCATTTCATCGTTCCAGGTGCTGCCGGTTTCGGCGGCGCAGGCAAACCCGCCGCCGAACTCGATTCCTTTAATACCGCCGATCGAGAGTACCGCCTTCGCGATTTCGGCGTCGAGTTTGGAAAATACCGGCTCACCCAATCCCGGCGGCAGTCCCGCCGCCCGGCATTCGATAAGACCGCCGGCGCTGTCTCCCTTCGAAGCAAGCTTTAGTATCTTCTCCTCCATTCGCGCGGCCGCTTCCGGGTCGCAGGCCCGCATGGCGTTTTGCTCCACCGCGGACAGGTCCCGGAGTGTGCAGCGGACGCCCGCCGCTTCGGTGGTATAGGCGCGGACCTCGATGCCGGCCTGCCGAAGCAGCAGCTTAGCCACAGCGCCGGCGGCGACACGGGCCGCGGTCTCCCTGCCGGAGGAGCGCCCCCCCCCACGGTAGTCGCGGATGCCGTATTTTTTATCGTAGGTATAGTCGCCGTGCCCCGGCCGGAATACATCTTGTAAATCGGAATAGGCTTCCGGCGCGGCGTCTTTGTTCCGTATCAGGATGGCGACGGGGGTCCCCGTTGTCTTTCCTTCAAACACACCGGACAGTATTTCCGCCGTGTCCGCCTCGTTTCTGCTTGTGCTTACAGTCGACTGGCCGGGCCTCCGCCGGCGGAGTTCCCGCTGGATAAAACCGGTATCCAGTTCCAGCCCCGGCGGTGTTCCGTCGATAATGACCCCGATGGCCGGACCGTGGGATTCTCCGAATGTGGTTACCGTAAAAAATGTTCCTATGCTGTTACCCGCCACTGTCCGCCTCCTAAAGCTGTTCTTTCAGTATAGCATACAATTCTTCCGCCCCTCTTCCCATAGCGTCAATTGTTATGTCGGCCTGCTGTTCGTAGAGGCGGGTCCTGCGGAGGTAGAGCCGGGAAAAGTCCCCTTCAGGGTCGCCGGCACTGAGAAAGGCCGGAAGCCCCCGGGTAATGATCCGCTTATACAATACCTCCTCCTTCTCCCGGATATAGCAGAACGTTCCCGCTCCTGTAAGCCGGTCCATAGCTTCGCGGTTTTCAATGGTGCCGCCGCCGAGGGCGCATAT
>CAYTSI010000067.1:0-16198 GCA_964440465.1 uncultured Spirochaetales bacterium | reverse complement strand
ACCGTTACATATTTTAACCGGCAAGGATTATCTGTATATCGCAGACGTTGGTGTTTGTGGGTCCGGTTTTGATAAGGCCGTCGATTTTCGAAAAGAAGGTATAGGCGTCGTTGTCCGCGAGATATTCGTTTATCGAGAGTTTATCTTCTTCGGCCCGCTCCGCCATTTCAGCAGAGGCAAAGGCACCCGCGGCGTCGGTAGGCCCGTCGTTGCCGTCGGTGGCGACCGATGCAAACAGCACGTCCGGGTATGCCTCCGGCCGTTTTGCTATTTCCGATAAAACCGCAAGGGCCATCTCCTGGTTTCGTCCCCCTTTCCCCGTCCCGCGGATGGTAACCGTTGTCTCCCCGCCGGCGAGGATACAGACCGGCTTCGCGTATATTTCCAGCGACGAAGCGCCGCCGACGGAGGAGGAACCTGTCAGCGCGGCAGCAAGACCGGCGGCTTCCGTCCTCCCGGCGCTGTTTCCGGCCGACGCGGCTTCCTGTGCCAGGGCGGCGTAGAATTTCGCTATTTCGCGGGCCTCCCCGGTCACTTTCGATGTAAGGATAACCGGATTGTAGCCGAGCTTTTTCGCCTCGGCCGCGGCCGCCCGCAGGGCTACCGCGTTCGTTCCGAGTAAAACGTTCCGGGCGCGGGAAAAGCAATCGGCATCCGGCTTCGGCGTCTCGGGTACGGTCCCCTCCGCCCCGGCGGTGAGCAGGGCCGTTACCGCCGGGGGAAGTTTCTTACCAATACCATATTTTTCGACCAGCTCCAGAGCTTCCGCGTAGGTTGTTCGGTCGGGAACGGTCAGGCCCGAGGCGATGCTCTGCAGGTCGTCTCCTACCACATCCGAGAGGATAAGGCTTACCGATTCGGCGGGATAAATACATTCGGCCAATCGCCCTCCTTTAATGCCGGAGAGATGTTTCCGGATGCAGTTCATCTCCTCGATCGGAGCGCCGCAGGAGAGGAGTTCCCGGGTCGTCCCCTGCAGATCTTCGAGGGTTAGAGCGGTAATGTTGTGGTCGGGCATTCCCTGATGGGGCAGGGTAAGGAGGGCCGATCCGCCTCCCGAAATAATGTTGATGACCAGGTCCGATTCACCGGCGCGGCCGGCTAGTTCGGTAATTTCACGGGCAGCGGCGGCACTGCCTCCGTTCGGCACGGGATGCCCCCCTTCAATCTGCCGGATTGCTGTAAGTTCCGCGGTGTGCCCCGGTTTGACGGATATCACTCCTGCTTCGATGCGGTCCCCGAGGATTTCTTCTAACGCCTTTGCCATCGGCGCGGCGGCCTTACCGGCACCGATAACGTAGATGTTGTGGTACGACGAAAGATGGAGTGACAGCGGCCCGGGAACGCCTGTGTCAATGGTAAGCGTGTTTCCGTGTAATTGTATCCGCTTATGTATCATATCGTAGGGGGAAACGCTTGTAATTCCCGCTTTTGCTATACGTATCAGGTCCTGTCGTTTGTTCATCATTTTAGCAGCTCCGTTATAATATCCATTATTTTTATCAAATGTTTCATTTTTTTGTAACCTACCGGCGAGGCAAGGGTGTTACGGAAAGTCGGGGCGTAGACTAAAATACAAGTATAAAAAAATCCTTGACAAGTTCTATAAGACGGCTTATAATCTACTCATCAGACCAGCAGATTAGATGCTTAGCGGCTGGAAAGTTAAGGTAGCGTAATGATTGTAGATGCACATGTTCATTTAGGAATAGACAGGGTTTTTGATGAAGTACGCACTGAAGAAGAAATACTCGAATCTATGGAAAAAAATGGCGTTGATGTTTCTGTTGTGCAAACGATGGCCGGTACGATCGATATTGAAGATATTCGACGTGACCATGATCGCATTTATTCTTTTTCTAAAAACGGAGACAAAAAGATATTTGGTATGGCCTCGCATAATCCGCATATTCGGAAAGAATATTACGTTAATGAATTGAAACGGTGTATTGAGGAACTGGGTTTTGTCGGGGTAAAACTGCATGCCTTTGCTCATGCCTGTAATCCCCTGTCGAAGGACGGTGGAATGATTTGGGAAACAGCCGGGAAATTGGATATACCGGTTATGGTACATACCGGACCGGGAATTCCTTTTTCTCTTCCGGCAATGGTCATCCCGCGGGCAAAAGAATTTCCGGAGATAACCGTTATCCTTGCTCACAGCGGACTGGTAACGACGGCAGGCGAAGCAATGATTGCCGCGTCAGAATCGAAAAATGTCATCTTAGAGACTTCCTGGACTGCGGCACACCATATAGAACACTTTGTGAAAAAATTCGGTTCATCCAGGGTTATGTTTGCCAGTGATGAGATAACAAACCTGCCGGTCGAGATTGCAAAATATGATTCACTGCCTTTATCGAAAGATGATAAACAACAGTGTATGTCCGAAACGGCAAAGGATGTATTTAAACTAATCCTATAAATGGGATGACAAGATTGGGAAATCCGGGCGTGTTACGCCTGAGGTAATAAAAATAGGAGGTACCGTAATGGTAACTACAATGAAAAGAAAAGTTGTTGTGTTCTGTGTTCTTTTATGTTTTCTGCTGAGCGCGGGTTTTGTGTTCGCCGGTGGAGATCAGGAATCAGGAGGAGAGAAAAAATTTAAAGTCGGGTATATTAACGCCGAGTTGGAAAATCCCGCTTGGAACGCGGTAGCTACCGGATTTACCGATACCGCGAAAAATTTAGGAATGGACGCGAAAGCCGTCAGTTCAAGCTCCCAGGCATCAAAACAAATGAAAAACGCCCAGGATATGGTTGCGGCACAGTATGATGCTGTCGCGCTTTCCGGGACTGACAGCTCGAGCGCCAATGCGGCGGTAAAAGAGTTCAATAAAGCGGATATTCCGGTATGGATTCTGCATATTAAACCCGATGATCCGAATGTAGAAATTGCCGCGATGGTCGACGCGCAAAACGAACAG
This sequence comes from uncultured Spirochaetales bacterium, assembly GCA_964440465.1. Taxonomy (GTDB): domain Bacteria; phylum Spirochaetota; class Spirochaetia; order SPDA01; family CAZSGZ01; genus CAZSGZ01. The sequence goes on along the minus strand of CAYTSI010000067.1, from coordinate 13,268 downwards.
GGCAATTACGATGCAGGTGAATATCTCGCGCGGCGGTATAAGAAAGAGGGAAAAACCGGTCCCGCGGCTACGATTACAATCAGTTTGGCTCGGAGTAACGGTGCGGCCCGTCATGCTGGTTTTAAAAAGGCCATGGATGAAGCCGGCATAGAAATCGTTGACATTAAAGAGGCGATCAACTACACCAGGGATGAATCGTACAAATTTGCCCAAGACCTCATTACGGCGAATCCTGATCTGTCAATTATCTGGTGTAACTATGACGAATCAGTACTGGGCGCTATAAAGGCGGTGTTAGACGCGGGGAAAAGTGACCAAATTCTTGTAGGAGGATTTGACGGTTCTCCTGAAAGCTTAAAATCGGTTATGGACGGCAAAATTGATGTAATGGCGGTCCAGCCGCTCTATACCCACGGGGCTATGGTGGCGGAACAAATGTATGAATATTTGGTAAACGGCACTGAACCGAAATCCGTGTCAACCGACTGTCCTTTGGTTACTTCGGAAAATGCAAAAACCGAAGCCCCCAAATATTTAGAGGCCTGCTTTGGTCCGACGGCGAAGTTTCCCGAATAAAATTTTGTAATTGGTATACTAAAACATTCCAGGGGAGATATAATCTTCCCTGGAATATCATATGGATTGAAGGAATACGAGATCGATGGACTACATCCTAAAAACGGAAAGCATTTCGAAAACATTCGGCGGAATTAAAGCCCTCGATAATGTATTGTTTCAAATGAAAAAGGGTGAAATCCATTGTCTTGTCGGGGAAAACGGTGCCGGTAAATCGACTCTCGGTAAAATTATTGCGGGGATTCATACGCCGGACAGCGGAATAATAACCATTAACGGAAATAAATACGATCATCTGACGCCTATTATCGCAAAAGAATTAAAAATTGCCATGGTGACGCAGGAACTCAATTTAATGCCCCATCTTTCCATTGCTGAAAATATCTATATGTTCGAAGATTTGAGTTACAAGAAGAATTTTTTTCTCGATCGAAATTATATTAACAATAAAGCGGAAGAATTATTTGAACAATTTAATTTGTCGGATTTACCGCCTGTAACCACGAAAGTCTCCCGACTGACGATGGCCCAAGCACAAATTGTTGAAATAATGAAAGCAACTTCTCAGCAGAATAATATTCTTATTTTTGACGAACCGACCACCGCGCTTTCAATTAAGGAAGTGGAGGAGCTTTTTAAGCTGATCCTTCGATTAAAAGGCGACGGCGTCGCCATTATCCTTGTTACGCACCGCTTTAAGGAAATTTTTGAAATAGGTGACCTGGTCACGGTTCTCTGCGATGGAAAGGTTATACAGGGAAGGATACCAATAGAGGACCTGGATTCTTATAAACTGGTTAAGCTGATGGTCGGAAGGGACATCAAAGATTTTTTCGGAGAGAAGGACCAATTGCAAATTGGTCCCCCTGTTATGCAGGTAAACGATCTCTCCGACGGACAAACAATTAGTGATATTACATTTACAGTGCACCAAAGTGAAATTCTCGGAATCGCGGGGCTTGTCGGCGCCGGAAGGACTGAGATAATGGAGACCATTTTCGGTATAAGAAAGACCGAAAACGGAACTATTAGATTAAATGGTGAAAAAATCAGCAACCGTTCTATAAAAAAAATGATACAAAAAGGGATCTGTTTGGTGCCGGAAGACAGAAAACAGAAAGGCTTAGCGATAAAACTCCCGATCTCTTCTAATATGAACCAGGTAAGCATGAATCTAAAAAAAGGATTCGTTGTTAATGAAAAGCAGTTTCGTTCGGACAACCGGGAAGTGATTAAAAAATTGAATATTAAATTGAAAGATTTTGCGCAACAGGTGAATAATCTGTCCGGCGGTAATCAGCAGAAAGTGCTGCTTGCTAAGTGGTTTGCGCAGGAATCTTCCGTATTTATTTTCGACGAACCGACCCGGGGTATCGATGTCGCGACGAAAACGGAAATCTATGAGCTCATTAAGGAATTAGCAAAGGCTGGCAAGGCAATTATCATGGTTTCTAGTGAAATGCAGGAGCTGATTGCAATATGCGATAGGATCCTTGTCGTTAACGAAGGAAAAATCGTAACGGAATTTTCCGGTGAAGAAGCTACCGAAGAAAAAATACTGGAACAGGCAATATCTGGAAAGTGAGTAATAATATGAGTGAAAAATCATTACCTAACAGAAACAGTTCAGCGATTTTAAAAAATTACGGCACCGAGATGTATGTAAGCATGGGGCTTGCCCTGTTGTTTATCGTCTTTTCGATAATTTCTCCCTACTTTTTACGAGTAAATAATTTATCGAATATTCTCTATCAGGTAAGCGCAATCGGCATCCTGGCCGCGGGGCAGTGTATGGTTATTCTCACGGGTGGAATCGATTTGTCGATCGGCGGGATTTTTACACTTTCCGGATGGATTATGTGTTACTTGATTCGTCATGTAGGGCTTGCCGAGGGGCTTATCGTCGGTGTGCTTGCCGGCATTATCGCGGGGGGGGTAAATGGAATTCTCATCGCGGTTGCCGGATTAGAACCGTTTATCGTTACTTTAGGCACGATGTCAATCTATAACGGCATCGTTTACATCATATCCAATTCTAAGGCCGTTTCGAATCTGCCCGAGGTGCTTGCTCGAATCGACGGCTTTCGGCTGTTTGGAGCAATACCGAGTTACGTGGTAATTGTTATTGTTGTTTTTGTCCTCGGTCAGTTATTTTTGTCATTTACAAAACCGGGTAGGATGATTTACGCCATCGGCAGTAATGAACTTGCGGCAAAGTTTTCCGGTATACGGGTCAAAGTGTTTAAAATGCTCCCGTATATGATAACCGGACTGTTGTGTTCCATCGCAGTGTTCGTCCAATCCGCGCATTTGTTAGCGATTGACGCGAACGCGGGAACTAATTTAAACCTCGACAGTATTACCGCGGTTGTAATCGGCGGCACGAGCCTGTTAGGGGGGAGGGGGACCCTCATCGGTACCGCGGTTGGCATCCTGCTTATAGGCGTGTTAGGCAACGGTCTGAATCTTCTCGGCGTTTCGTCGTACTGGCAGCGCGTTGTCGTGGGAATTATCTTGATCGTTGCCGTCAGTTCTCAACGGATTGCGGCAGGGCGGGAAGGAAAATAGCATGAGCGAAGAACGGCAGCTAACGCTTAAAGACAAAACGGCGATTGTTACCGGAGCGGGACGGGGGATAGGGAAAGCCGTCGTTACCTCGTATCTCGGTTTTGGAGCTAAGGTGTTGGCGGCGGACATAGACGAAAAAGCTCTCGTGTTTCTCGGGGATGAATTAGAGTCAAAAATCGGCGCGGGCATGCTCGATACCATACGGGTCGATGTCTCTTCCATAAAGGGCATTAAGCAAATGGTGGAAACATGTATCCGTAGATTCGGTAGCATCGATATTCTCGTGAATAATGCAGGTATACTTCACTCAACGTCAATAGAAGATATTACGGAGGAAGAGTGGGACAAAATTATGGCGGTCAACTTAAAAAGCATGTTTTTTTCCTCCCAGGCGGTCCTTCCTTATATGAAAGACAAGAGGTGGGGAAGAATCATCAATATGTCTTCTCTTGCGGGCCGTATGGGGGGATATAAAAACGGGCTGGCTTACTCCGCGTCGAAGGCAGGAAGCATTGGTCTGAGTCAGGGAATGGCAAGGCGGGTAGCCGAATATGGTATAACGGTAAATGCTATTGCTCCCGGCACGACTGAAAGTGATATCATCAAACAGTTTTCGGAAGAGGCAAAGCGGCAGCTGCGTGATATAATCCCCGTCGGACGTCTCGGGAGGACGGTGGACATAGCCGATTTGGCAACTTTTTTGGCCTCCGATATGGCGGGTTTTATAACCGGCGCCGTTATCGATATTAACGGCGGGATGTATATGGGATAGAGGGAAATATGGTTTATAATTTTGCATGTGCTGATTTCACGTTCCCGTTACTGTCGCACGATACAGCTTTGGACCTAATACGGCTGCTTGATTTCAATTGGGTGGATATCGGTTTTTTCCAGGACCGCTCCCGCGTGCAGCCCGCGGACGTTTTTTCTAATATAGCCGCAGAAAGTAAAAAACTACAAAAGTCCTTGCATCGAAAAGACTTGCGCTCGGCGGACCTTTTTCTTCAAACCGCGACCGACTTTGAGTCGACAGCAATTAACCATCCGGATGAAAAAGTTAGAACGCGGGTTCGTGACAGCTTTCTTAAAACCCTCGAAGTTGCCTCTATTATAAACGCTCCGCACGTAACAATTTTGCCCGGAGTAGTTTTTCAGCAGGTTGGAAGAGACGATTCGGTTAAACGTGCCTACGAAGAACTGGATTGGAGGGTCGAAAAAGCAAAGCGGGCGGACATTGTGTTTGGAGTTGAAGCGCACATCGGAAGTTTCTGCGACAGTCCCCAAGCGGCAATGGAGATGGTCGAAAGCGTGGATGGGCTTACATTGACCCTTGATTATACACATTTCACAAAGCTTGGGTATGAGGACAAGGAAGTAGAAGTCCTTTTCCCATATGCAAGCCATTTCCATGCTCGGTGCGCGAATAAAGAAAGGGCGCAGGTAACATTCAAGAAAAACACCATCGATTATTCGAGGGTCGCGCAACGTATGGTTGAAACAAATTACAGCGGATGTATCGGAATTGAATATGTCTGGATTGAATGGGAAGGACTGAATGAAGTGGATAACGTTTCCGAGACGGTTCTTCTAAGAGACTTTCTGCACAAAGAATTATTAAAATATACATAAAGGCAGGAATAAGAAAATGGCAACAACAATACAATTCTTCGGCGTAGCCGGATATAAGATCGTAACGGAACATGACGTTTCCATAGTTATCGATCCGTTTATGGACGGCAACCCTTATTGCCCGGTTAAAAGCGAGGACCTTGGAAAGGTAGATATTCTCGTTTTGACCCACAATGCATTTGACCACTTCGGAGACGCGCCGAAGATCATTAAAGATTACAAACCGGTAACAATCTGTGCTTTAGATGTCCAGTTTAATTTAACGAAGTATCACGGTATTGATCCCGATTTAATTCGGCCGACAATATGGGGAATGGAGATGCGCGAAAAGGGAGTCGCGGTCCGTCCGGTGGAGAGCCGGCATTGGTCCTTCGCGAAAGCCCCGGACGGGCAGCTGCTGTCCGGCCCCGCCATGGGTTTTATTATCAACATTGGAGGGGGAGAGAAGTACTACCATCCAGGAGATACGGCTTTGTTTTCGGACATGAAGGTCATCCGTGAAATTTGCGGTCCGACAAGCGGTTTTGTCCATGTTTCCCTGCCGATGGAGGAGGGCGTCGGACTTCCTCACCCCGAATCGTACGGGTGTGGGGAGCTTACGCCGGAAGAGGCCCTTATCGCGAGTGAGTGGCTGGGCTTGAAGGAAGTAATAGCGTCCCACTACGTCGACGCGGATTGTGACGATGTAAAGGAGTTTCTGCGGCTTGTCGAAGAAAATAAAAAACAAAGTAAGTACGCGCCGGATGTAGTCGTGCTGAAACCCGGTGAAATCTATAAGAAAGATGAAAGGATTGGAAGATGAAATTATCAGCGGAAGAAGTATTAACAATAGCAGTGCGGGCGGAAGAAAACGCCGCCCGAATGTATGAAAAAATGGCGGAAAAGTACGGGGCGGAGCGGGAAGTGTTTACAAGCTTAGCGGAAATGGAAAAACGCCATAAACATACTTTTCGTAAAATGCAGGATGCCTTGGAAGAGAAAGACCGTTCAAAAAAAAGCCCGGACCCTTTTTCGGAACTGCAGGGATATCTGGAAGCCCTCGCCGATGCCCATGGAGGAGAAGGGCGGCCCGCTGAAATAGACCGGATTACGGGAAAAGAAAAACTTTCTGATATTATCGATCGCGCCGTTGAATTGGAGAAAAACTCAATTCTTTACTATCAAGAACTTGCGGCCGTAGTTCCGGAAGATTCCGGAAGAAATAAGCTGGATACCATCATTATTGAAGAAAAGAAACATGTGGTTGCCCTTTCCGAACTCGCGGGTAAATACAGAAAAAAAGGAGACTAAAGCACAATGAGTGAAACAATAGACAAAAACATCGCGGACAAATTTACATGTTTTACGCCCCTTAAAGCTCCCGCGAAACTATCGAAGAAGGAACAGGTGGAGATGTACCGCAGGATGAAGCTCATCAGGGAGTTCGATACCAACGTAAAAGATCTGTGGATGGACAATAAAATTTACGGTTTAGCCCATTCATATGTCGGCGCGGAGGCAATAGCGGTGGGCGCCTGCGCCGCTCTTAAGCCCGAAGATGCCATAACAAGCACTCACAGAGGGCACGGGCACGTAATCGCGAAAGGCGGAGACATCAAGAAAATGATGGCAGAGCTGTTCGGAAAATACGAAGGCTACAACCACGGAAAGGGCGGCTCCATGCACATAGCCGACGTTGAGCACGGCATGCTCGGCGCCACCGGCATAGTGGGAAGCGGCATGCCCGTCGCGGTCGGTTCGGCGTTAGCGGCGGACCGCCTGGGGAAAAAGTTGGTAACCATTTGCTTTCACGGAGACGGGGGAACAAACCAGGGGGTTTGGCACGAGTCGGTGAATATGGCGGCCGCTTGGGACTTGCCCGTTATCTTTGTCATTGAAAACAATCAAATGGCCATCGGGACCGAACTCGGAAGCGTAAGTAAAGAAGTGGAGCTCTATAAACGGGCCGCGGCCTACGGGATACCCGGCGAGCAGGTGGACGGCTTTAACGTATTGGCCGTGTACAAAGCGGTTAGAAAGGCCGTCGAACACGCGAGGAGCGGGAAAGGTCCGTCCGTCGTGGAGGCGAAATTCCTCCGCCTGTTAGGACATTTTGTTGCCGACGATCAGTGGTACCGGGACCTCGAAGCTATAAAACCCTATTGGGAACTAGACCCCCTTGTCAGAATGCGGAAGTATCTGATTGAGAACAACCTGATTACGGTGAGTGAAATTGAAAAAATAGATAAAGATGCCGTGGCCGAAATTGAAGAGGCGATTAGGTACGCGTCGGAAGACTGTACGGAGCCCTCCGTTGACGGGCTGTATGACAATATTTACGCCGACGGTGAGATAATTAAATGAGTGACGCAAGGATGAAAACCATGAGAGATATTACTGTACGCGAATCGTTAAACGAAGCAATCCGGAAGGAGATGGAACGGGACGAAACGGTCATTCTAATGGGTTGTGACGTGGCAATCCGGGGGAACCCCTTTGGCGTTACCAAAGGACTGCTGCAGGTTTTCGGACCGAAGAGGGTAATCGATACGCCGATTTCAGAAGCGGGATTTACGGGACTTGGAATCGGTGCCGCCGCGATGGGGTTAAAACCGATTGTTGAAATTTTATATTCCGACTGGATTACCCTGGCAATGGACCAAATTGTCAACATGGCCGCGAAAATGAGATATATGTTCGGCGGTAATATCGAAATGCCCCTGGTTATCCGGGCGCCTTTCGGAGCGGGCGGGGGGAACGCGGCGCAGCATTCCCAATCTTTCGAGGCGTGGTTCAATCATATTCCGGGATTGAAGGTCGTTACGCCGATAACGCCGTATGACGTAAAAGGGATGCTGACGACTGCAATTCGGGACAAGAACCCGGTCATCTTTTTTGAACACAAGCGGGCGTATCAGATGAAAGGCGAGGTGCCGGAGGAACAGTACGAGGTCCCCTTCGGAGACGCGGTAATCCGACGGGAAGGAAAGGACGTTACCGTCATTTCCTATTCGATGATGTCCTTGAAAGCGATGGAGGCCGCTGAAGAGCTGGAAAAAGACGGCATTGACTGCGAAGTAATCGACCTGCGCTCGATTCTTCCTCTCGATTATGAAAAGGTAATGCGGTCTCTCTCTAAAACGAACAGGATTGTCGTTGTCCAGGAGGCAAACCTGCGTGGAGGATTAGCTTCAGATATCGTTGCCGAAATTATTGACAGAGGATTTGATCTATTAGACGCTCCTCCTGTTCGGGTCGGCGGATTGAACGTCCCGATGCCCTACAACATGGGGTTGGAAAATTATGTTATCCCGAGCAAGGACAGTATTAAAGAGGGAGTATATAAGGCGCTTCAAGATTAATATAAAAGATTAATTTACAAATAAATAATGAATTGGAAGGACAAAGTATATGGCTAAGATAATGGCTTTACCGAAAATCGGCGTTAACATGTCGGAGGCCACGATTATCGAGTGGCTCGTAAAAGAAGGGGACGCCATAGAAAAAGGCGACGTTGTCGTAACGGCGGAAACCGATAAAGCGACGCAGGACATAAACGCGACGGAAAGCGGTGTGCTCATAAAAATTCTGACAGACGAGGGAGAGACAGTACAGTGTCAAGAACCGATTGCCTTAATCGGGGAACCCGGTGAAAAAGTATCGGAAAAACAAATTGATGATATGGTGAAGAAAAATGCAGCCGTATCATCAATTACTCAAGAACCTGATATAAATATGGAGAAGCAGCCGACAGTGGCTTCGGTAAATGACACTTCGAAGAGGATAAAGATCTCTCCACTAGCGAAAAAGACGGCGAAAGAGTTGGGAATCGATTACACCCGAATAACACCGAGCAAAAAAGTCGCGAGGATCACAAAAAAAGACGTTGATGCCTACGCTGCTTCGTTACAAACTGACCGGTCCACTGCCGAGGCCGTTGGTTTAGGCGACCTTAAAAAGATGCGGTTTGCAGAGTTAGAGATTGATCGGACTATCCCCCCTAACAGTATACGGAAAGTGATAGCCGAAAGAATGACGTTAAGCGTCAATACAATACCCCGGGCGGTACTCAAGGTAAGGGTATGCGCGGAGAAGCTTTTTGAATGGAAAGAAGAATGCAAAGGTGCGGGAATGCGGGTCGGTTTGACGGACCTCATCGTTAAGGCAGTCGCGGAGGGCATAACAAAGCATCCCGTAATAAATTCCCGATTACGGGAAGACAAGATCGAGATCATTAAAAATATAAACATCGGGATAGCGGTTGATACCGAACGAGGTTTGCTCGTACCGGTCATCCAAGACGCTAATAAAAAGAAAGTATCTGAAATTCATGATGAATTACGCGGAAAAGCGGAAAATGCGCGGCAGGGGACAGCTAAGCCGGAAGATATGCAAGGCGGTACCTTTACCATTACAAACCTCGGGATGTACGGAATTGAAGAATTTACCCCCGTAATCAATCCTCCTGAATGCGCGATTCTCGCCGTGGGGACCGTTACGCGTGAACCGATGGTAGAAGAAGAGTCGGACAATGTTGTTGTTAAACCGATGTTTCGGTTGTCCCTCGCGTTCGATCATCGTATTATTGACGGTGGCCCCGCGGGTAAGTTTTTAATGGAAGTAAAACGAATTCTGGAACGGCCGTTATCAATTGTAAGCTAACCTAATATATGGAGTTGCCGATGCTGAAACAGATTAAAAAGATATCGCTAACTGATACTATTATTCAGCAGTTGCTGGATTATATCGAGAATGAACTCTCCGCGGGAGACAAGCTCTTATCGGAGCGGGAACTGATGGAAAGATTAGGAGTCGGCAGGAGCTCTCTCCGGGAGGCGATCAGGGCCTTAGGTGTAATGGGCGTGCTTGAAACAAGGGCCGGGGAAGGCAACTTCGTAGCCGTGGACCCGAGTTTACGCTTTCAAAAACCGCTGGAGTGGGGTGTGTTCGGGGCGAAGAAAACGGTAAAGGATGTATTTGAAGCGCGTCGAGTCATCGAAATAGCAATTATGCCGTTAATCGCGGAAAAAATAACGGACAAACAAATGGGAGAACTCGAAAAGATTTTTTTAGAAATGAAGGAGATCCAGAAGAAATTTGACCTTCAGCGCTTCCTCGACCTGGATTATTTGTTTCATAAAAAATTGGCCGACTTTACGAAAAACGATATCCTCCGTGAAGTTATAAAACTTACTTACCGCATAATGGAAGAAGAGAGAAAGAGCAGTCTGGAGACGGAAGAGGATTATAAGAATGCTTTGGCGCTTCATAAAAAAATAGTCGACGCCCTTTTAAAAAAGGACGGAGAGAAAGCAAGTCAGGCGATGAAGAACCATTTCGCGTATACGAAAAAATTATTAAAGCTTATGTAATATTATTTTTAAGGAGTATTAATATGAGAAAAATAGGATTTATCGGATTAGGAATCATGGGGAAACCTATGGCGAAGAATTTACTGAAGGCGGGACATTCCCTCGTCGTTCATGACATAGTGGAGGCGCCGGTAAAGGAGCTGGTTTCCGAAGGCGCTGAAAAAGCAGGATCACCGAAAGAAGTAGCGGAACAATGCAAGCTTATCCTTACCATGCTGCCGAATTCGCCCCACGTCAAAGAAGTAGTTTTAGGAGAAGGCGGCGTTATCGAAGGGGTGCAAAGCGGTTCCGTGCTTATCGACATGAGCTCCATAGCTCCCCTCGTTTCACAGGAAGTTTCCGCGGAGTTGGAAAAAAAGGACGTCGTTATGCTGGATGCCCCCGTTTCAGGCGGGGAACCGAAAGCAGTCGACGGGACCCTGGCATTTATGGTTGGAGGTCCTGAAAAAACCTTTAACGAAATGAAGGACGTCCTCGAAATAATGGGCGGGTCCGTTACCTTAGTCGGTGAAATCGGCAGCGGGAACACCACGAAACTGGCGAACCAGGTAATCGTTGCTTTGAATATAGCGGCAATGTCGGAAGCAATGGTCCTTGCAAAAAAGGCCGGAGTTGATCCCGAAAAAGTGTATAACGCTATTCGAGGTGGATTAGCGGGAAGCACGGTACTGGACGCGAAGGTACCCCTGGCGCTGGAAGGCAACTTCAAACCGGGTTTCCGTATCGAGCTTCATATAAAAGATTTGCAGAATGCCTTAGATACCGCACATTCGGTAGGGGCGCCGATTCCATTAAGCGGCCAGGTAATGGAGTTCATGCAGGCCCTTAAGGTTGACGGGAAAGGCGGCGACGACCACGGCGGAATAATTCAGTTTTATGAAAAGCTAGCAAAAACCGAAGTCAGGAAATAGACTTTATTGTGAAATTAATAGAACGAAAAACAATCAATGAAGAAGTCCTTCCGGGACGGATTATACAAAAAGCGATCGGAAAAGACGGGGTTTCGAAAAGCGGGAAAATAACCTGCGGGTTCGGGCGCTACTCGGCAAAAACCGGTGCCATGGAACCCCATCGCCACGCGGAGGAAGTTGTTTATATCGTCGACGCCGACAAAGGGAGAGTGCGCTACGGGGACACGAAAGAAGCCATCGATTATGTCGAAGAGCTGCGTCCCGGAATGGTTCTTCACTTTCCGGAACTCGAATGGCACGTATTTGAATACGAAGAAGGCGGGTTCGTGGATATCATGTTTATCTACGGACAGGTGGATAAAATCAGGCCGGAAGAAATGGAGTGAAACGGAAAATTATCGTTTTCGATGACGATCCGACGGGAATACAAACGGTCCATGGCTGTTTCATCGTTACGAAACCTGATTTTGAAGCGATGAGGAGGGCCTTTGCCGATCCGGCGGGGTTCTTCTTTATCCTTACGAACAGCAGAGCGCTACCTACCGCGGAAGTTACCGCGATATATACCGAATTTATTGAATTAGTCCACGCTGTAAACGGGGAGTACCGGTACCGGCTCATTTTCATCTCCCGTTCCGATTCAACGCTAAGGAGCCACTTCCCGTTGGAAATCAACCTTCTAAAAGGAACTGAGAAGTACGACGCCGTCTTTCTTGTCCCCGCTTTTTTCGAGGGGGGGCGGATTACGAAAAACGATACCCATTATGTCAAAACGGAATCGGGGTTTGTACCGGCTGCCGAGACCGAATACGCGCGGGACCGTTTGTTCGGATATTCCTCCTCCTTTCTTCCGGACTATATCGAGGAAAAGACGGAGGGTGCCGTAAAAAGCGGTGATGCGCGGAGTATCTCCTTAGATACGATTCGTGGTGCTTCACGGGAAGACTTGCCGGAAATTGTACGTAACTTTACATCAGAAAGTTACGTAATAGTAAATGCCGAGGAATACGCCGATCTTGAGGCGGTGTCTGCCGCCGTCAGGCAGGTGCTGGATGAGGGGAAACGGTTTCTCTTCCAGAGCGCCGCTTCGTTTGTAAAAGCGTTCGCGGACGTAAAGACCCGTGAACTGCTAGAAAAAGCCGACCTCGGTACCGGGAAGCGCGGTATCGTCATTGTCGGTTCCCATGTCCCGAAAACAAGCCGTCAGCTTGAAAACCTTTTTCGGGAATCCGGTGTTCTTCCCATAGAAATAGAGGTAACGAAAGGGATGATGCAGGATGTAGGGCAATACATTGCGGATATGCACACGGCTTTTGAAACGGGGAAAACGCCGGTGATCTATACTTCCCGGGAAGAGGTGAGGGGAGAGACCGATGAAGACAAAAGACAAATAGGGGATGCCGTACGGTCGGTCCTTATTGAAATAGGCAAAAATGTTCCGGCGGATATCGACTATTTTCTCGTGAAAGGGGGCATTACCTCCCATGATATCCTCGTATCCTCGTGTAAAGTCGTAATAGCCCGCGTCCTCGGTCAAATACTTCCCGGTGTCCCGGTGGTGGGGATTGAGAGGGCAAACGGCTCCCGAAATATTCCGTATATCATTTTCCCCGGAAACGTCGGCTCCGACGAGGATTTGGCGGCGGTTTATAAAAAACTCTGCTGATTTTATTCGGCGGAAGTCGGCGGTTAACAAAATAGTAACTGTATGGAGGAGGGGCAAAAAAACGACTTAATAATTCCATATTGAATCTCAAATTGGCATTAACGATTCCATAATTTGACTCGCCAGTTGTCAAAATTACAATGGAAATGACAACTATGAATTCAAAGCAGCATTAAGCCCAATCTTCTCCGCCAGTTTTGCCTGCCTTCTGTCAAATGTTAGAAACCGGTCCGCCATAAACAGGGACGCGGCATTTTCGGATATGATTGTATCGACCAATACGGATCCGTCTTCGATAATGTACAGCTTTATCAAAGCGCTGGTATCAAGATATATTTTCAACGGTTACCCCTGTCTTCTATTACCGTTTCCGCCGCGCCTTTGCCTTTGTTCGGAAGGGCTGTCGCTAAATGGTCCGGCCAGTTCAAAATTTTTTTCGGCTCGGCAGGCAGGATTTTCGCCGTCGGCTTCCCCCTGTTTAATACTTGAAATGTTTCGCCATGCTCCAGTTTTTTTTCAATGTCGGACCAATGGGCTTTTAATTCACGAACACTGATTGTGATCATA
>CAYTSI010000066.1:0-16255 GCA_964440465.1 uncultured Spirochaetales bacterium | reverse complement strand
AAATGTTGAAAGCACATTGAATCTCGGTCCTCCAAGTGCTATACTTTCCGGTGAGGAAGGTCTATGGAAAAGAAAAGATTTCTTATTTCTATATTGTTTATCCTTTTTTCCGCTTTTGTCTGTTTCGGCCAGAACAGTACTACGCAAGTAACGGGGACAATTGATTATCTCGAAGGTATTGTCGATGTACACCGGGACGGAGAAATTCTCGACTGGACAATGGTGGACATCGGGTTTGATCTGGAGCAGTTCGATCTCCTGGAAACCGGCAGCGGCGGGTACGCGGAGATTATTGTGGAAAGCCCGTCGAGCAGCGGAAATCTGGTCCGGGTACAGGAAAATACGGCGTTTTACCTCGATTTTGAGGAAAAAGGCGGCACAAAAGAGACCCGGTTGAAAATGCTTACCGGTTCGCTTGCTTTGAAAGTGCAGAAAGTGACCGGGGTCGGGGAGGTGACCGTTCAGACCGAAAGCGCCGTTATGGGAGTCCGGGGGACCGAATTTACCGTAACTACCGCCCCCGAAGGGTCTATTCTCGTTACCTGCGAAACCGGCAGAGTGTCATGTTCCGATGATACCGGAAGGGAATTTTTCGCGGTGCCGGGGAACGCGGTTGAAAAGGCCCGGGATTCGGCCATGCGGGACCTCTCCATCGATATCGGAGACATTGAAATGTTCCGGCAGCAGTGGTTCGATCAAAAAATTGATAATTTTATTCCTAATTCATCCCTGGTAATGAAGTCCTTTGTAGAGACCTTCGTAGACCGGTCGGACCGCTTTACCAGCGCCTACAACGAACTCATGAAGCACAGCCCGGTGTTCAAACGGTGGGAACGGGACATCGATGCCGGCAGAAGCGTCAGTTCCGCGGTAACCGATAAAATCCAGGTCAGCCCCGCGATATTTAAAATGCGGAGTATTTTGTTCATTTTTGAACATTCCTATTACCGGATCAAAGGGCTGTACCGTATATATAAAGATTACAACATCCCGAATTTCAGGATCCACTCGGGCTACAGTTTAGACGATTTTTTCCGGGATTTTGAAAAAAGCAGCAGAAATTTCGCGTGGAAGCTGTCGCAGGTCCGCTATATTTTCAAACTTTACGCTAAAATGGACTGGTCAATGTCGGGCGGGAGCGGCTTTCCCGGGGGGGATTCCATGATGGATGATATTTTCTCCGGCAGCGATCCCTTTGGGGGAGAGCGGCCCTTTTAGCCGGTTATCTGTATTCCCGTAAGACCCGTTTAGATACGGCGCAGGTAATTTCGTAGGGTATCGTGCCGCAGAGGCCGGCAATATCTTCCGCGGAGAGCGCCTTCGGGTCCGGGCCGAAGAGGACCGCCGGGTCGTAAAGCTCGACATCGCTGTCCGTCCCCAGGTCGACCATAATCTGGTCCATGGTTACCCTTCCCGCGACCGGATAGAGTTTTCCCCGGATACATACCTTCCCCTTGTTCGAAAGCGCCCTGAAGTATCCGTCCCCGTATCCCGCGGCAACGGTGGCAATACGGGTCCGCGCGGAAGTGCGGTAGGTGGAGCCGTAGGAAATGGGCGACCCCGCCGCCGCTTCCTTCATAAATACTACATATGAGGCAAACTCCATTACCGGTTTGAGAAGAACGCGGCGCTCCTGTTCCGCCGACGGGTAGTAGCCGTACGCCATAATGCCCGGGCGGACCATGTCTAAGTGGGAGGCGGGGAAGCCGATTATCGCGCCCGAATTCGCCGCGTGCAGAATTCCTGGATCGATGCCTGCCCCGCGGATGTTTTCTATACAGGAAAGGAAGATGTCCAGCTGCTGCTCCGCGAAGCTCCGTTCCCCCGCGTCCGCGCTTGCGAAATGAGTACATATGCCTTCGATTTTCAGTTTTGCCGATGCCGCGGCTGCTTCCGCTAAGCTAACCGCTTCGGCGGGGTGACAGCCGATCCTCCCCATGCCGGTATCGATAATGCAGTGGACCGGATAGGGGACCTTCTCCGGCGGAATGTGCCGTTCGAGCAGGGGGATGAACTGTTTGTCCGCGAGTACCGGTGTTATATTGTGCCGGACAAAACGGGGAATATCGCCGGGAAGGACCAGGCTGAAGAGCATAATCCGGCTTGAAACCCCCGCTTCCCGCAATTCTATTCCTTCGTCGGTATTCGCAACGCCGAACCACCGCACTCCGGCCTTTTCCGCTGTTTTTACCGTCTCCGCGGCACCGTGGCCGTAGGCGTTCGCCTTTACCGCGAGGCATATTTCGGTTTTTGCCGGAATAAGGGACCTGATAACGCCGAGATTGTGCCGCAGATGGTGCAGATATATACTGCAACGGGTATTCCGCATATCTGCCATTATTATGAAAAAATGATCTTTTCTCAAGTTAGGATGACATTAATATTTGATAATAATTGAAAATGTGGTACTATTGTATATAGGAAACGGATGCGTAGTATTTTGTGGCTTGTTATACCGGCTTTTATTATCCTCATGTTCGCCTGCCAGGTACCGGGAGGCCCGGAAGACCTGCCGCCGCCTGAAGAGGCGGCCGCGGATGACATGGTAACCGAAACAATTCAGGTAAAAAGCATTCGCCCGGGACAGTTTATCTCGGAACAGGAAGCGATCCCTATCGAAATTAATATGGAGGACCTCCGGCAGGAACCGGCGGAGGTGGTCATCAATTTATCGGCTGCCGACGGGACCGTAGTAGCGGAACAAAAGCATTTTTTCGAGGATGGGCCGGAAAAAGTAAGTTTGCCGGACCTTCTTCTGCCGAAAATCCCGGAAGGGCAGTACACCCTTCACTATCTGTTTTACAATAAGTCGGGGGAACTCTTCTATGAAGAAGAAGTGCCCTTCTTTTACATAACCCGGAACTACGAAATCAGCGGTATCCGGAGCTTCCCGAACGCAATCCGCCCCCGGTCGACGGCAATGCTTAAGGCGGGTATTACCGCGCCGGAAGGTTCGGACCCGTATCTGCGGTGGAAACTGGGGGACATTGTTGCCGCGGAGGGGTATTTTTCCGAAGGCGCGCGTCTTTTTTCCTGGATTGCCCCGGAGGTGGAGGGGATTTATTCGGTTTCCCTGGAACTGTTCCCGGTAATGCCGACGGCAGAGATGGCCTTTTCCTCGGAAATTCGGATGGTTACCGAAATGTACGTAACATCCGAACCGAAACCGGACCGGAGCGAGCTGCAGCCGGAAGAGGATTACTACAGTCTGTTTCATTTTCGGGGCAACACCCTCGATACCGGCTACCGGAACAACCCGGGAAAGGCCTCGTTAGTAGGAGCGCCGGAACTGCGGCTGGAGGGGGAAACCTACGGGTACCACCTCGACGGTGCTTCCGGTTTTTCCGTTCGGGAATTACTGCTTCCTGTAAAGGGAACAACACTTCAGCCCTTTTCCCTCGTGCTAAAAGGGATAATTGATCCTTTCGCGCCGGAACAGACGTTTTTCACCGCGGCCGCCGATGACGGGTCCTTTTCGTTTTGGGTCGGAACAGACTCAACAGGCCGTTTACAGGCGGCTTTTTCCAATAAAGATACAACAGCCGTCTCGACCGTACCGGCCGCGGCTGAAGGCCGATTTCAGAAGAGGGAAGAAGAGGCGGAAACAATTATTCTCTCTGTTGTTTCCGACAAACAGCCGGTCACGATTCTCTGGTACTCCGCGGATTCTTTTCTGCACGGAGACGCTCTTTCCTTCAAACCGGAACTCGGGAATACCGCGGGGAAAGCGGTAATTGGAGGAACAAAGGGGTTTACCGGCCTTCTCGATGAATTCGGGATCTATCATAACCGGCGGAACACGGAAAGCAGCATTATAGAAAACATGTATGAAGCTTCATTAGCGGAGGAATTCGGCCTCGATCTGCGGTTTGCCGAAGGATTCGATGGTTACGCGCTTCCCGAACATATCGAGTACAGCGGGGAAGTAGATTTACGGAAGGGAACGGCCGCTCTAAAAGCCGGGGCCGCTTTGAAACTGCCGCCTGTACTCCTGCGGAATGAAGCCGCGGACATTAGCGTGGAACTGGACGGAACGCTGCCGGCGGAGGAAGGGTTTATCTGTCGGGTTGAGTTTCCGGATACTGAAATCCCCGCGGTCGTGCTGGATATTTTCGACGGCTCTGTCATAGGCGGTGAAAAAATTGACCCTGCCGACCTTCTTCATGAAAAAAAGATCGAATTCACTTTGATTCATTCTGCCGAAGGCGTTATATTAACAGTCGGGGAGAAGCAGATTCCGTTATTCGATAAGCCGGACGGAAGCGTTGATATAATTCTCTCTCTTCAAAACGGAACGGAACAGACGGTTTTCGTTGAGGGGATTTCCATTATCAGCACTTCAGAAGAAATTGTTCAAAAAAACACCGGAGTTCCTCTGCAGTCTCCGGAAACAGAAGATTCCTCTCTCGCCGCCGGGGAACAAGGGGAATCTCAAATACAGGATACAATCCTTTAGGTTCACTAGAGGGACATATTTTTCAATGTAAAGGAGAAAACTGATGGCGAAAAAAGCTCTCGTTTTTACTCTCCTGGTACTTATCGGGGGAAGTTTTATATTCGCGCAGGAGGTTTCTGAAAAGAAGGAAATTGCCGTGTTCGCATTGAGTTATTACGACTGGAAGGTCCCGAGTCAGGCCCTCGGGATGGTTGACGAGCAGATAAAGAACGTGTTTGTCAATCTCGGACGGTTTAACGTGCTGGGTATGAATTACCGCCTCGCGGGCAATGATGTCAACGCGTTTATCGCGAAAATCCGGGAATTCAAGGAGCAGAACGTAGAGATCCCCGAGGAAGTGCGGCTGGGACAGGAAGCTTTTACCGAGGGCGATTTTAATCAGCTTGTCAATTCTTTTATTGTCGTTATTCCGGTAATGAGTTATTACAATCTCAGTGTTGATGAGGACGGAGACCATAAAGCGGAAATCCGTACCGGTTTTACCCTGGTGGATGTCCGGAATATCGAAACCATGGCCTATTTCACCGTTGAAACCGACGGCTATAGCAGCAATGCCGCTGAAGCGGTAAAACGGGCGGTGGATGAAATCCCCCTGAAGCTGCAGTACGAAATACGGAAAATCCCCGAATTCCAGATAAAAACCGGTATTGTCGACACCTTGAGCAGGAGTAAAGTGGTTATCCAGTTCGGAGAGGACATGGGCCTGAAAATGGGAGACGAGTACGCTATCGTTTTGGAGGAAGAACGTACTTCCGGCTATACCGCTAAAAAGCGGAAAGCGCTGCTCGTTATTAAAGAGGTTGAACAGGACCATTCCGTTGCCCATGTCGTCTATTCAAAAAGCGGTCCGCCCATGATCGGCGAACAGGTCGAGGAAATACCGAAGCTGGGGCTGGACACCACCGTGTACGCCCATGCCCTTATCAACCTTTTCGGCTCCACCGGGGCATTGGCCTTCGGCGACGGCTTCGACCTGACCGTCGGTGTCCGGCAGAATTTTTCCCGCGGGTTTTTCACGGCACGCCCCCTTGTCGGTCTGGAAATACCGGTTTCGCAAATTAGTTATATCAATGCCGTTCCCCTGACCCTCTACGGCGGCGGCGAGCTGAACCTGTGGTTCGGACGGTTCCAGCTGGTACCGATGGCGGCGGGCGGACTGAACGTTACCTTTCCCTTAAACGAATCTGAGGATGTCTATCTGGCACATCTCGGTTTTCTCGCGCAGATCAACCTGAATTATCTGGTGGGAGATATGGTGCGCCTCTCCCTCGAGACGGGCTATCAACACTTCTTCCGGGTAAATACATATTTCGAGAACTACGGCGGAATCCTTGCCGGCGCGGCGGTGCAGATTAAATACTAGGAGGACGGGAATGAGGAAGAAAGCAACCGGAGCGGCAATTGCGGCCGTTCTGTTAACAATTTTTATAACAGTTTTCATCGCGGCCGGCTGCGCCGGCGGCGGTGCGGTACAGTCTTCGGCGGGCGGGTCCGCGGGGAAAGCGGGCGGTCCGCCCCTCTATTACGGAAAGGGGCAGGGGGCCACGCAAATCGAAGCGATGAATGCCGCGAAAATGGACGCGGTAAAAAAAGCGGTAGCGGAGATGATCGGTATTGCCAGCGAAGCCGCCCATCAGCAGGAGCTGGGGGCTTCGATCTACAACACCGGCAGCGCGAATAATTTTGTACAAAACGAAACAATGCGGATGCTCGACAAGGCACAGAACGGCGATGTCTGGACGGTTGAACTGATGATTCAGGCGGACCTGTATAAAATCGAATCGGTCCTCCGGGACAATGAAATTTGGGGCGGCAAACTGACTCCCGGTTCGGCCATGGGCGCCGGGGCCGAAGGCGCGCAAGGCTCCCCCGCGCCGGCCGGAACAGCGGCAGCGGGAGGCGGTTCCGGCGAAACGGCGGGCAGTGAAGCTGCCGGAGAAGAGAAAGCCGCGGCGGCCGAACCGACACCGGAACAGCGTCAGTTTATCGACAAATACGTCAATAATATGACGTATATGGTCTATTTCGACGAGTCGGCCCCTCAGGACCCCTTCCTGATGAAAAGCGCCGTCGGTATTGCCAATAATTTTCTAGCCGGCCAATCCGCGCGGATTGTCGACTATGAACAGATTGAAAAAATTAAAGACGAACAGCAGATGGCATACGAGGAAGAAACCGGGATGGAGGTCGGCATTATCCAGTGGATTGCCCAGAAACTGAACGCCGACATCTATATCGAGCTTGCCGCTGAAACATCCGGTGAAACCTCCGGCGGGAAGCATTACGGCAAGGCGATGATTACACTGAAGCTGTTCGAGTCTTCTACCGGTACGCTTCTCGGCTCCGTTCCCTACAACAGCCCGCGGACTTTCAGTACATCATCGGAAATGGATGCAATAAATAACGCCCTGCAGTCTTCCATTTATAAGGCCATGCCCATTGCCCTCAATCAGGCCCGGGCGTATATGCGGGACGCGCTGCAAAACGGGATCCGGTACAATTTGGTACTGCAGAACACGCCGGACCCGAGGCTGATGAGCGATTTTCGGCAGAAACTGAAACGGAAAGTGGAAGATTTACGGACCCTGTCGGCAGCGGCGGAGGAGACAAAATATACGGTATCATTTTTCGGTACAATTGAAGATTTAGAAGACCTTATTTACGATGTAGCTGAATCTCTCCCGGGCATGGAGGGGATATACCGGGTGTATTTTCGGGGAAAATCTATAACCTTTGATACGGGATTATACTAAGAGAAACGTGAAAGGAGTTACTCATGGCTAAACGGCTGTTACTCATTGTTGGAATTGTTGCTGCACTAACCGGTGCTGTCGGGTTTGTCGTGTCCTGTGCCGGCGGTCCCGCTCCCCAGGGGGGCGGCGGAAAACAGCCGGGCTGGGTCACCTCCATGCCGGAAGATACCGCCGACAGCGCTTATTTTATCGGTGTGGGGACCAGCGCGTCGGGAGACACGGCGGAAGCCGAGAACGCGGCGGTACTGTCGATGCTCGCGGAAATAACCCGTTTCTTAGGGGTCCGGATAACAGCGGAGACCACCGTGGAAGCCCGGGACACCCTTGAACAGTACGAGATGGAGATGACCGAGAAAATTAAGCAGGAATCGGCCGCCCGTGTAGGCGATTTCCGGGTCAAAGAAAAGTATATCGACAGGGGCGGCGACTCGGTAACGGTGTATATGCTGGGAGAATACGATAAAGAAGCCCTGCTGAAGGAACAGGCCAGGCTGCGGGCGGTGTTTGCCGAACAGCAGGAGGCGATTTCCGGTCCCGAGAAGGAAGGAGATATCCTGGTAGAGGGCAATGAATGGTACGCCGCCGCGGTTAAATATATCGAAGCCGCTTCAGCCGCGGTAACGTCGGATGTGGACAACGCGGCCATCAAACTCGAGCGGAACATCAACAAAGCCAAAAGGGCAATTGACAATATCAACCTTATGCCCCGGACCGGAGAGCAGACCACCGCGGTGGGCGAGCCGTTTCCGAAACCGTTTACGTGTACGGTAACGGCAGGCGCGTCAGCGGGAGGAGCGGGAGTCCCCGGCGCGAATGTAACGGTGGTATATAAGGAGATGCGGCGGAACGGAAGAATGGGGATCGAATCTCTGGTGCTGCAGTCGGACAATCAGGGTGTTGTCGCTTTCGAGCGCCCCTCTCCCAAATTCGTCGGCAGCGATCAAATTACCATGTACCTCAATTTCGGCTCATATATGGAGACCTTAGAGGACGCGCCGGAAAGGTTCCAGCCCTACGTGGAGGGACTCGAAGAGCTTGTTATGGGCAAACGGGTCACCTTCCAGTATTCGGTGTATTCCATGGCCAAAGAAGTGTCCACGGGCATTGCCATTGTCGATGTCGACCGCGCGGGAAATCCGCGGAATGTTTCGGACTGTCAGGCCGGAATTCTCGAGAGCCTGTCGGAAGCGGGATTCAGGGTGCGGGCGCTGCGGGTCGATTTTCCCCTGCAGGATTTGTCGGACCAGGAAATTATTCAGAGAATTGCCGCTGCCTACGGCGGCCAGATTGAACGGGTCATTTTCGGGGTGGGAAGCATTTCCGAATTCAGTGAAAGTGAAGGCAGCTATATTGTCAAAGTAAACGGGACCGTTAAGGCCGCGGAATTGGCAGGCGGTGAAATACTCTACACCGGCAGCAGTTTTAAGAGGAGCAGGGGGAGTAACACCCAGAGCGCCCTCTCCGCCGCGTTTAAAGGGCTGGGACGGGAACTGGGTACGGAAATGGCGGCAAAGCTGCCCTAAGGCCCTGTATCAGCGGCTGAAGGGCGGTTATCGCGGGGATAACCGCCCCTTCTTGTCCGCGGCCTTTCCAGATATACTTATTACCGTGAAAACAGAAGGTTACAACCTCCGGGACAGCATCGCGGCCTTGGCAAGTCCCTGGGGAGAGAGCGCCGTGGCGGTCATCCGGACCAGCGGAGAGGACGCCGTCCGGCGGGCGGACCGCGTCTTCAGGAGTGCCGCCGGCGGTACTCGCCTGTCGGCGCTGCGGGGGTTTAGAATAATCCGGGGCTGTATTGTCGACCCCGATACGGAAGAAGAAATTGACGATATTCTTGCCGCCGTCTACCGCGGTCCGAACAGCTACACCGGAGAGGACAGTGTAGAGCTGTTTGTTCACGGGAGTCTTCCGGGAATAGAGCGGATTTTGGAGGCCCTTCATCGTTCCGGCTTCCGAGATGCTAATCCGGGAGAGTTCACCCTTCGCGCGTTTCTCAACGGAAAACTTGATCTGACCCGGGCGGAAGCGGTAAACGAGATTGTTACGGCAAAATCGAAGCAGGCCCAGTCCTTAGCGCTCCACCGGCTGACCGGTTCCGTCGAACGGGCCGTTAACGGGGTGAAAGACGAACTTACCGGCCTGGTTGCCGCCGTGGAACTGCAGCTCGATTATTCGGAAGATGAAGGGGAGGCTGAAGACCGGCCGGTGTCATTGGACCGGCTCCGGCAGATACGGAAAAACTGCCGGGAACTTGCCGCCACTTTCGCCGCGGGGCGGCTCTATCAGCAGGGACTTAGGGTCGCGCTGGCGGGAAAAACAAACGCGGGGAAATCGTCGCTGTTTAATTTGTTCCTGAAAGAGGACCGCTCCATTGTTTCGGAAATACACGGAACTACCCGTGACTATATTGAATCGTGGATAACCCTTCATGGGGTCCCCGTCCTGCTCTACGATACCGCCGGACTCCGGGCAGCGGAAAATCCTGTTGAACATGAAGGAATTCGAAGGACCGAAGAGGTCATCGGACAGTCGGACATTGTTTTGTACGTAGTGGATGCCGCCGCGGGGGAAGACGGGGAAGACCGCCGCCGGACCGAAACACTGGAAGGCACGCTCCCCTGCGTCAGAATATGGAACAAAACGGACAGCACCGATGCCGCGCCGCCTCCCGGGTATCTTCCATTGAGCACCGTAACCATGGAGGGCTTCCATGACCTGGAAAACGCCGTTGTTTCGATAGCGGCGGGGCCCGGGTTAACGCCGTCCCCGGAGGGCGGCGCCGTTATCGATTCCCTGCGGCAGAAGGAATTGCTGCAGCGGGCGGAGCAGGCCCTTGGAAACGCGGAACAGGCGGCGGCGGAAGGGATGCCGTTGGATATGACGGCGGCGGAGCTGCGAGACGCCCTGCGGGCGCTGGGCGAAATTACCGGAGAAGTTACGACCGCCGACATTCTGGATACCATTTTCTCACGGTTTTGTGTGGGGAAATGAGGGAAACACTGATATGGATGCTGACGTAATAGTAATCGGCGGCGGACACGCCGGAATCGAGGCGGCCCTGGCCCTGGCACGTCTCGGCTATTCCACACTGTTTATTACCCAGAGCCTGGACACCATCGGCAGGATGTCCTGTAATCCGGCAATCGGCGGGCTTTCAAAGGGAAATATCGTTCGGGAAATCGACGCGTTAGGCGGCGAAATGGCCCGCCTGATCGATGCTTCCATGATACAGTTCCGGACTCTGAACAAGAGCAGGGGCCCTGCCGTACAGGCCCCCCGTGCCCAGGCGGACAAACAGGCCTACAGTAAACTCGCGAAATGGACCGTCGAACGGCAGGGGGGGCTGCATCTGTTTCAGGACACCGTTACCGATATTCTGGTCGATCCGGCCGCGAACACGGCGGCGGGAGTAAAAACCGAACGGGGCCGGGAATACCGGTCCCGGGCCGTTGTGCTGACAACGGGGACATTTATGGAGGGAAAAATCTTTATCGGCGAACACTGTGCTTCATCCGGAAGGCTTGGAGAGCCCGCCGCGGTCGGTCTGGGAACGGCGCTGCGGGAACGCGGCTTTACGGTAAATCGGCTGAAAACCGGCACTCCCGCCCGGGTCCTGCGTTCGTCGATGCATTTCGACAGGATGGAGGAACAGCCCGGCGATACTGAAGTATACCCCTTTTCTTTTTTCTCCGAAGGGGCGGACAGGCCGAATGTGCCCTGTTACATCACGTACACAACGCCGAGGACCCACGATGTTATCCGTAAAAATATCCACCGCTCTCCCCTCTACGGCGGGGTAATACAGGGGGTAGGGCCGCGGTACTGTCCATCTATCGAAGACAAGGTGGTGCGCTTTCCGGACCGGGAGCGGCACCAAATTTTTGTGGAGCCCGAGGGGATGGAAACCGAAGAGATGTACTTAAACGGTATTTCCTCCTCGCTGCCCGAAGAGGTGCAGGAGGAGTTTTTACGGACCGTACCCGGGCTGGAAGACCTGGTTATTACGCGCCCCGGCTACGCGGTGGAGTATGATTTTATCGACCCCCGGCAGCTGTATCCAACCCTTGAAACGAAACGCGTACCAAACCTCTATGTTGCCGGCCAGACGAACGGGACTTCCGGATACGAGGAAGCCGCGGGGCAGGGACTGCTGGCGGGAATAAACGCGGGACTGAAACTTGCCGGAGAAGCGCCCCTCCTTCTTACCCGGGCGGAAGCGTATATCGGGGTGCTTATCGACGACCTCGTTACCCTCGGCACCAATGAACCGTACCGGATGTTTACCTCCAGGGCGGAGTACCGGCTGAACCTTCGGCACGACAACGCGGACATGCGGCTGTTTGAAAAGGGAAGCGCCGCCGGGCTCCATCCCGACGGCCGCCGGGAGATGCTGGAGGAAAAGCGGCAGGGCCTTCATAAAATAAAAGAGCTGCTGCGAAAGCGGAATTTGGGTCAGCGGGACATTACCGGGGACGATCCCCTGAAAAAATATGTAGGGAAGAACTTCGCGGCCATTATCAAAGACCCGGCCGTCGATTTTGCCGCGTTGCAGCGGAAGGAAAAAGGTCTCTCGGGCTATCCGGGGCCCTGGGTCCGGCAGGCTGTAATCGATATCAAGTACGAAGGATATATCGAACGGCAGGACCGTCAAATCAAGCGTTTTGAAAAAATGGAATCGATGAGAATCCCCGAAACCTTCGACTACGGCAAACTAGAGGGCATTTCCACCGAGGGGAGGGAAAAGCTGCAGCAAATCCGCCCCCTTTCTTTGGGACAGGCCGGCCGCATTTCCGGGGTACGTAATTCCGATATTGCCGTACTGATGGTGGCACTGCGAAATGGACCTGCTTGAATCGGGGGTTTGCCGCCTCGGTCTCTACGACCCGGAAAAACTGGAAAAGCTGCGGAAGTATACCGCGGAGCTGGAGTTTTGGAACACCCGGCACAATCTGGTCCGGGCTGAAGGCAGGAGCCTGGCGGTGCGGCATATCCTCGATTCCCTCGCGGGCGTTCCGGTTCTGCGGGACGTCCCGGAGCTGCAGCGGGAGAAGGTCCGCCGGGAACACGGCCGGGGGCTGAAAATAGCGGACATCGGTTCCGGAGCGGGGCTTCCCGGGGTCCCTTTGGCGATATGGCTTGAGGAGGATGATGTTTTTCTTGTGGAAAAATCGGAAAAACGCTGCGGGTTCCTCCGGAATGTGACGGCCCTGTGCGGATTGAAAAACTGCAGCGTTGTTTGTTCGCCAATTGAACAAATTAAAGAACGGTTCGACTGCTGCGTATTCCGGGCGTTAGGAGATTTTTCAGCGTATCTCCCTAAATTGGCGGCCATAATCGTTCCCGGCGGAGTGTTGGCCGCGTACAAAGGAAAGCTGAGAACTATTGAATCGGAACTCCGGGCACTTGGTCCGGAGTGGGGCCCGGCGGAGGTCCGGCCGGTTGCAGTCCCTTTTCTCGAGGAAGAGCGGCACATTGTTGTTCTTGAAATAGCAAATACCAAAAAGTTTGACCTTCCATGAGAATACTAGTAAACTTACCGTGTAAACAAATACAAACGCGTACAAGGAGAGAGAAAAATGGCGAATACTTGCCCGGAACTATCGGATTTGGATTTAGCGGAAGCGTACAGCCTTGCTATAGCCGCGGAGGAGGAAGGGTATAATTTTTACAATAAAATTATCGAAAAAACAGAGAGTGTCCGTGCGAAAAACGAGCTGGCTTATCTGCGGGATGAGGAAAAAAAGCATAAAGAGATTTTCGAGAAACTCTTACAAGACAGCGGACAGGAATTTGTAAAAAACGAAGAATCCGACCTCAGCTGCTGGGTTGAAGCGGAAATTGTCGGCCCCATGAAGGAAGCCCTGGAAAAAAACCTTCCCGAAACTTCCCATGAGGCGCTGAAGGTGGGGGTAATTTTAGAGGACAAGTCGATTGACATGTTCGAACGGATGAAAGGAATAGCGAAAGATAAAGAAAGCGTAAAAGCTATTAAAAACGTTTTAAAAGAAGAGAAGAAACATAAAAAACGCCTCAATATTATTATGGCGTATTAGAGGGAGTTCAGTATTTTCATCAGCTCCTTTTTATCCACTAAGTCGATAAGACGGGCCTCGACAAACTGTTTTGCACCGTCGGTGTATGAGCCGGAAGTGAAGCAAAAGCCCCTTCCGGCCTTAACTTCTTTCAGGCGGGTGTAAAGGTCCCGGAGGATTAGCTCCCCGGTCTGCCCGCCGGTGCGGATAAACCGGTACAATATCAGGTCCTCCCACTGGGAGGTGTTGATGTCCGCTAAAATATCGGTAAATTCATTTTTATTCACCGAAATATCGAGAATTTTCGTCCTGGATTTCGGAAAATGGTTTTCCACGATTTTCCGGCAGAGACTGACATATTCGGATTGGGTGGACATTAAATATTTCTGCAGGTTTTTATTTGAATTCAGTTCTTTGTATTTGTTCAGCTGCGCCGCGACATCCTTGTATCCCGGGGCAATTTCATGGATCGCTTTTAAGAGGGTGACCGCCTTTCCGATGTCCTGTTTTTGAATATATGCCGATGAGAGGCGGTACTGCATTTCGGTCCTCGTCTCCTGTTTGCTGTTTTCATGGCGGAGTCCGATTTCAAAATCCATAATTGCTTCGTCTACCTTTCTGTTTTTCAGGTTGATGGTACCGGAATAGAGGGCCGACATCGGTCCGATGGCCGGATCGGTCCGGAGGTGGGAAAATATCTTCGTGGCGGCGTCGTGCTGACCAATTTCATAGTAGCACTGGGCGGTTAAAAAGAGAGATTCCTTGTCTTCCGGATGGAGTTCGATGGTTTTTCGAAGCATTGACGCCGCTTCTTTGTACCGCTTCATCCGGAAAAGGCTGTGGCCTAGGTATTTCAGTGTTTCGGGGTGTTCCGGGTTCTGCTGACGCGCCTTGTTCAGCAGCGCCGCGGCCGTATCGTAGTTCTTTTTCATGAATTCGAGATAACCGAGGTTGTAATTGATGTCGAAGGGTTCCGGATTCATGGTCCTGGCAATAACGAAATTTTTGTAGGCTATTTCGTACTGCTTTAGTTTCATGGCGCACAACGCGTGTTTTACGGTTATGTCGAATTCATCCAGCTCCGGGTTAGCGGCAACAATATCCAGCAGCAGGCCGTAATTTTTCATTGCCTGGTCCCAGTTTCCTTCTTTGTAGTACACATCTCCCAATATCAACAGGGCTTTTGCGTCTTTGGGGTCCTGGGCGAGGCGTTTGTTTGCTTCCCGAATAACGGCCGGTTTATCTTTTTTTCCATTTTGTGAAGATCCGGAAGGACCACTTTTTCGTTTTATCAGAAAAAAGATGAGAAAGATCAACCCGATCGCGCCGATAATAATGATAATTAGAAGTATAGGCATGATATTATTATGATCGTTTGGAAGTACTATTGTCAAGAAAGAAGAATACGGGACATAATAGTACTGTAGAGAGGAGGGGTTGGAATCGTGTCAACCATTGGAATTAAAATAGCGGACGGAAATTACTATCCGGTTATCGATGCATCCGCGGTTGGAAAGAAGCGGCTTGTATTGACGACGGTAAAGGACAACCAGGCCAACGTGCAGGTAGACCTCTATAAAGGGGAAGATGATTCTATCGAAACTGCCGCGTACATGGGAAGCCTTGTCTTGGAAAATTTAGACCCGGCGGGCAGAGGCGAACCGGAATTCGAGCTTATCATCGGCATCGACGAAGAGAACAATTTGAATGCTTCGTTAGGAGATGGAATAACCGGGGAAAAGCAGAGCCTGAGTTTGGGCCTCGACTCTTTAGGCGAAGCGGGCGAATTCGATCTTCCGGATTTCGACCTGGACGCGTCTGTAGAACCTACATCGGAGGTAACTTCCCTCGGAGAAGAACAATTTGATGAAGCGCCTTTTGGAGAAGAAGAGTTCGGAGAAGAAGAGTTTGGCGAAGAGCAGTTTGGCGAAGAGGGGTTAGAAGAGCAGGCAGAAGAGGAGCCGCCTCCCGTTGCCGAACAGCGGAGGACAAATCCGGGGCTGCTGATTATTTTTGTTATTCTAGGCCTTATCATTATCGGGCTGCTCGCGTTTCTCCTCTACCGCAGCTTTCAGGGTGAAGAAACTCCCCGGCTGTTCGCACGGCTGACTGAAAACAGAACGGAAGATGCCGGCGG
This sequence comes from uncultured Spirochaetales bacterium, assembly GCA_964440465.1. Classification (GTDB taxonomy): domain Bacteria; phylum Spirochaetota; class Spirochaetia; order SPDA01; family CAZSGZ01; genus CAZSGZ01. Next base: position 874 of record CAYTSI010000066.1, on the reverse strand, counting down.
TGCCGGTCCGGGCGGAGAAACGGACGAAGCCGCTGATGCCGAGGACGGAGATGGTCCTGAAGCTGCCGCCGGGGAAGAAACAGCCGCTGCCGGAGCTGACGCCGAATCGCGGGCTGAAACCGAAGCTGAACCGGAGGGTGACGCCGGGCCGAAGACCGCCGCGGGGACCTCCGAAGATACCGCTGCCGCCGGACCCGCGGCGGAAACAGGCGGGGTATGGTATTGGATCCGGTGGGGCGATACGTTGTGGGACCTTTCCTATTCCTTTTACCGGACGCCCTGGCTGTACGGCAGAATTGCCGGCGCTAATAATATCCGGAACCCCGATCTTATTTACGCTAACACAAGATTATTCATTCCCGAGTTATAAATCCGTACAATGAATTTTCGCCGTGTCTCTCTTTTCAGCATTGCCGCTGTCTGTTTTTTTTCCTTTTCCTGCTCCACCGACACCATTTGGAACATCGATACCGAAACCTTTGCCGAAAGTATCCGCCACGGAGATACCGGGTTTCTTCGGCATATCGACTATTCCGAAGCTGATTTACGCGAAATATTCCGGCTCGGACCGGGGGCTGCGTTTTCCACCGCCGCTGTTTTTGAAGGGCTTGGAATGGAAGCGCTGGCCGCGGACATGCTCCGTCTCGAATGGGAGGAGGGGACAGGCTTGTGGAAAATGCATGCCGGGGAAGAGGTGATCGGAAGGTACCTGAATGACGGCGAGTATGAAAAGGCGGAACGGAACGCGAAGTTCTTCCTTAGCGGGTACGGAGACAGATATTTCGGATACCGCGGCCTTGCGGAAGCACTGTACCGGCAGCAGAAGGACCGGGAGGTACTCGATCTTCTCGATGTGCTGCGGGAGCTTTTTCCC
>CAYTSI010000065.1:8042-16303 GCA_964440465.1 uncultured Spirochaetales bacterium | reverse complement strand
ATTTTTTGAGCCTCCTTCTACTCTAGAAGGGGAAAACTCAAATGCTGATTTTAAAAAACAGCATTTTTTTTAAAAAAATGCATAATGTATCCTTTTTCTCCCGCGCGTTTGTCCCGTATCCTATCCAGGTGCTCCGGCCCGGGATGAATTTGATTGTGCAGAAAGGGTTCCGCAGCAGGTTGACCGCCGTATTGCTGTTGTTCCTGGTTTCCAACAGCACGGCATAGTAGTCCTTCCCGGCGATGTAGTAGGGAAAACAGAGGGAATAGGGGCCAAAGTTGCTTTGTCCGTTTTTATTTACTGTACCGATAAGGACTACCGGCATTGGATAAAAGGAGCTTGTCTGGTAAAAATTATCGACGATGCGGAGGTCGGTAAATTCGATTTTTCTCATATCTTTATTCTCTGCCCTTCCCTGTGTTATCATTGCGTATTCTATCGAAAAAAAAGGAGTCAGCAATGGCGGAACAGACCAAACCGAAAGCTGTTCTGTGGCTGGGGAGCCCGAGAAAAAACAGCAACAGTTCTATAATCGGCAGAAAAATAATGGAAGGGTTTCAAGACGGTGGAGGGACTGCCGCGGAGTTTGATCTCCCCCGGATGGACATACGTCCCTGTACGGCATGTGATTACTGTAAAACAGCGAAGGAACGGTTTTGTGTTATTGAGGACGATATGGAAGAAATCCTGCAGGCTGTGGCGGAAGCTGATTCTCTGATTCTTGCATCGCCCATATACTGGTTCCACATAAGCGCCCAGATGAAAACCGCAGTCGACAGGTGGTATGCTCTTGTCGGGAGAAGCGGCATGGAGGAGTTCGAGTACCTGGAAGGGAAGAGCCTTGCCCTGGCATTTGCATTTGGAGATGCAGATCCCGTTGTTTCTGGTGCCGTAAACGCCTACCGCTCGATCCAGGATGCCTGCACCTATATAGGAATGAAAATTGCGGGGACGGTTTACTGCAGCGCCGAAGAAGCGGGGGCTGCCGCAAATCAGGGTGATGTCCTGAACGCCGCATATGAACTGGGGAAGAGCCTCCTTTAAAGCTGCCGGCGGGAAAGGGCTTAAATGAATCAAGTTGACAAATACGTGTAATAGTGTTAATTTGTACGTATGAAAAGGGGAATGCTGAAAAAACTCACATTGACAATTGAAGAGTCAATTATCCGACAAGCGAAAACGTACGCACGAAAAAAAAAGAAAAGCGTCTCAAGGATTGTCGAAGAATATTTGCGAAATCTTTCCTCCGGTGGATCCAACTTTATTGACGGTGCTGAGTTGCAATCTCCAATTACCGATACTCTGACGGGCATGTTTGCAGACACAGGTAAGGATTATAAAAAACTACTCGAAGAAGCTTTACAAGATAAGTATTTATGATAAAGCGGGTTTTTGTAGATACCGACGTTTTTTTAGACGTTGCTTTAGCCCGGAAGCCTTTTGTCGTAGCAAGCAAAACGGTATTGTCGTTATTAGAAAATTATATTGCTATGGGATTTACCTCCGCAAATAGTATTGGCAACCTATATTATATATTGCGGAAGGCAGGCGGGAATCATAAAGCCCGCCAGTTTTTAACCGGCCTTCTCGAATATATCACGGTCATTCCCATTCATCATACGGAAGCTATAGCGGCACTTGCATCAGATTTTACCGATTTTGAAGATGCTCTTCAAAATGCTGCCGCGGAAAATAACCAATGTGAGTGTATTATTACACGGAACACCGAAGATTATGTCCATTCGGAATTACCAATTTATGCGCCCGTCGAATTCCTCCATTTCTTTAGATAATACTAACCGGTCTATCCCGTTCTCTTGACCCGGCGGCAGCGCTTTCGGTATCATCGGGCGGAGGAGTTCATCATGCCGTTACCGGAGTGCTACACGGGAAAGATCCTGCGGGTGGACCTTTCCGCCGACAGACATGAATACATCGATACCGAAACGTATGCCCGCCGGTTTTTAGGCGGCCGGGGTATTGCCACCGCTATATACTGGGACGAAGTGCTTCCGGAGACAGGGGCGCTGGACCCTGAGAACAGGCTTATTTTTGCTTTAGGGCCTTTAGCGGGAGTTAAAAGCGGCATCGGCGGGTCCCGGTGGGGGATCTTTGCAAAATCCCCCTTTCCGAAGCGGGAACATTTCTGCTACGGCAATTTAGGCGGTTTCTTCGGGGCGGAACTCAAGTTCGCGGGCTGCGACGGTCTGGTAGTGCTGGGCAGGGCGGCAGGGCCCGTGGTACTCTATATAGATGACGACAATGTTGAGGTAAAGCCGGCGGGGGAGCTGTGGGGAACAAGCACGGTGGGAACCATAGAGCATCTGCGGGAGCGGGGCTGGAAGTCCGCGGTCATCGGCCCCGCCGGGGAGAACCTCGTACCCTTGGCCACGGTGTTTGCCGACGGCGATGCCTCGTGCTCCGGGGGGATGGGGGCGGTCATGGGTTCGAAAAACCTGAAGGCCGTAGCGGTGCGGGGCTCCCGCCGGGACCCGGGAGTTGCGGACCGGCGGCGGCTGCGGGACCTGCAGCAGGAAATAAAGAGTTTCGGCCGGGGAAACGTCAAGGTGTGGGGGCTCGATTTCATGGCCCACGGGGCGAACACAAAAAAGCTGCCCTGCTACGGGTGCATGGCCAGCTGCCTTCGGGTGCGCTACACAGCGGAAAACGGGAAGAGCGGTAAACATATGTGCCAGTCCCGCTTTTTTTATATGCGGCACGCCTGGGGCTACTACAGCGAGGAAAACGACGTTCCTTTTCTCGCCAACCGCATCTGCGACGAATACGGCATCGATACCTGGCAGGTACAGTTATTAATCGAGTGGCTGCTGCGCTGCCATTCCGAGGGGCACATATCGGCTGAGGAAAGCGGCCTTCCGCTGGACAAGGCGGGCAGCCTTGAGTTCATTGAGTCTCTGGTCCGGAAAACGTCGCTGAAAGAAGGCTTCGGCGAAATATTGGCCGAAGGCGCCGAAAAAGCCGCGCGAAAACGGGGGAAAGAGGCATATGACCTGTTCAGCTTCAACGACCCTTACGATCCACGCTACTGTACCGTTAACATTATGCTGCTTCCTTTCGAAACCCGGGAGCCGATCCAGCAGCTCCATGAGGCGGGCCTTGTCCTTTCCCAGTGGTCGAGCTGGGCGAAGGGGGTGGAGGAGGCCCACATTTCGAGCGATGTAATGCGCGGGATCGGGGAACGGTTCTGGGGAAGCGTGAAGGCGGCTGATATGAGCACCCTCGCAGGCAAGGCGGAAGCGGCGAAACGGATACAGGACCGGCAGTTTGCAAAAGAATGCATGGGGATCTGCGACTGGATGTATCCGGTAATCGATAAGCCGAACGGTGTTGACCATGTGGGCGATCCGGGAATAGAGTGCCGGGTGCTGTCCGCCGTAACGGGAAAGCAATACAGCGAAGCGGACCTGTACCGCTTCGGCGAGAGGGTCTTTAATCTGCAGCGGGCGGTCCTGCTCCGGGAGGGGCACCGGCCGAAGGAGGATGATTACCTGGCTGAAGAGTTTCATTACCGCCCCCTAAAATACCATGTGGCGGACCCTGACTGCATTGTGCCGGGCAAAAACGGGGAAAAGATATCGCAGATCGGGACGAAAGTCGATGTCACCGCTTTCGAGCGGCTGCGGTCGGAGTATTACGACCTGAGGGGCTGGGACGTCCCGACGGGAAAGCAGTCGTTTCAGCAGCTCGCCGATTTGGACTTAGGGGACGCGGCGGAAGAGCTCCGCGGGCGGGGACTGCTTAGGGAAGTTTCCCGGGGACGCGGCCTGCCGCGGAGAATCGGGGACGCTCTATTTTTCGAAAACCGGTCGAGAAAGGCCTTAGACGGACACCGTTCGGGCGGCGGACCTCCTGATTTCCTTTCCGACGCACAGCCGCTTAAGCCAGGCGCTCTGGAAGCGCTGATGGAGGAGCAGCGGCGGAATTTCGGGAACGAGAAAATCGCCCACAATTTTGCAAACTGGAACAAGGTAATGCAGTACTATTTTCCCGACATTGACGAGTATTGGACTATTACCTTTGTAAACGGAGCGGCGGAGACGCCGCGGCGGATGGAGGGCCCTGCCGGAAAACCGGAAATCCATTACGAAATGAATACAACCGTCCTCGAGGCGATGACAAAGGGCAAAGTAAGCGGCCTGCAGGCGTATCAGCAGCGGCTGTTGAAATTGAAAGCCTCTTTTTCGGACATGATGAAACTGCAGTCGTTAAATAAAGTATAGGAGGAGGAAGGCTTATGCTTGAGTTGAGGTCGGTATCGAAACGTTTCGGAGAAACCGCCGCAGCGGCAAAGATATTCCGGGTCGGCATTTTAATGACGGGAAAAAAATATACCTTTCGGGAAATTATGAGGTGGGTCCGGTATTAAAGTGCTTCGGCTGTTTCAATAAGCTGCTGTGTCTCGCGTATGAGATTTTCAACAAATACATTTATGTCGGGGAGCTTTTCCCGTTCGACGCGGAAACCGATTGCCCCTTTATGGCCGCCGCCGTTTTCTATATTGAAAGCGGAAATAATCGAGCGCAGGTCAATGCCGCGGTAGTTTTCACTACGCCGCATCCGGAACTGGACGTAATTGGAATGGGCCGGATCATCGTAAAATCCCACGAGACCCAAGTAACCGCTTTCCTCCGCTAACTTGTCCGCGGCTGTGCGTGAAATGTTTACCACCGTTTCGTACTGGAAGGCGGAATTGATATGTTCGGAATCCCGGCTGTTCATGACGATGTAGCAGATTTTCGGAACGCGGACTTTCCGCTCCATAAAATACCGGTAGCAGTGTTCTTCTTCGTCGGAGAGCCTGAAGATCTCGTCGTACACTTCCCGCATGTCCGATAAATTCGCCGAAGCGGAAAAAGTTTCGTTACGAAGAATTTCGTTAAACATGTTGCTGAAGAGGTTGTAAAACCACCGCTCCCGATTTGATTTCAAATACTTTCCCATTTTGGAATCACCGATGATTCCGGTCAATATAGCCAGGACAAAATTTCTGGAAAAAATTTTTTCTCCCCGGTAGGCGGGAAAAAGTTCTTCTCTGTTCCGCAGTTTAAACGCGAGGAAACCGATTAATTCACAGGTTGAAGATGCCTCATCCACCAGGCGGTATCCGGGGTCGCCGCAGTAGCTGCTGTCAGCCTCGAGGTGATGGTCGAGTTCAATTCGGAGAACGGCCGGGTCCGCGAATATTTTTGCCGTCGACGGGGAGCGTATCATCATGTTCGGCTTTGGAGTGTCCAATATTATTATCGAATTAATTTTATCCGGAATTTCTTCGCAGTTCTCAATAACCGTAATGGAATTGTATTTACAAATGTTCAGGAGATATCGGTAATTTTCATTTATTTCGGTGCAGGCTGTGATATAGCTCCGTTTTTCAAATTTACTTAACAAAAGCCCGAAAGCGACCATGGAGGCAACACAGTCCTCGTCCGGATGCTGATGTCCAGTCAGCAGGAAGTCGTTTCCCCGGGTTATCTTTTCAATAATATTATTGATTATTCTGTTTTTCTCCGCGATTGTCGATATGGCGGTTTTATGATTTTTTGTCGTCACCCTTGTGTCCTTTTCTCTTTTACCGTGAAAAAAGAACGGCCCTGTTTCTGCCTTTCTCTTTCGCCTGATACAAAGCGGCATCCGCTTTCTCCATTATTGCCTTTTCTGTAGTGCCGTGATCGGGATAGACGGCAATGCCGATACTCGAAGTTATCGTTTTCATTGGACCCTGAAAACCGCGCAGAAGATCGAGGCTGCCCAGTTTCGCGCAAATTGTATCACAAATTGCCTTTGAACTGTTGCCGTTTTTCCCGGGCATAATAAAAGTAAATTCATCGCCGCCGTACCGGACAAGAATATCAGCCGGATCGCATACCGACCGGAAGACTTCTACCGCGGACAGTAGTATCTTGTCTCCGATTTGTTCTCCGTACCCGTTGTTCAGTTCCCCGAAGTGGTCGAGGTCGACCATTGCGATCGAGAGCTGCTGCTTTTCCATTTTTGCCCGGGAAAACTGTTCTTCTAAGGCACCTTCGAGGAAACGGCGGTTATAGAGGCCGGTAAAATCGTCGGTTACCGCCCTGCGGCGGGCGGTTTCACCCCATTGCACCATGTCGGAGAGAAAGTTGTCCGTGTTTTTCAATCGGCTCGCGGTAATGTTCAGCATCCGGTACATCATTTTTGCCGCGATCCGGGGATGTGTTTCCATCAGCCGAAAGAAATCCGATTTATGCAGGCTGTAGAGGATACTTGTTTCTTTGGTGGTACACGTGGCGGAGCGGGGGGCGTCTTCGAAAATTGACATTTCTCCGAAAAAATTACCCGACTGAATTTCGCTTATCTCCAGTTTTTTTCCGTCGGAAAGCTGTACTTCTATTGCAATCCTGCCCTGTTCGACGATATACAGTTTGGTACCTTCATCATTCTGATGAAAGAGGGTCTCCCCTTTCCGGTATTCCTTCTGTTTCATTTTTGACCGGACAATGGAAAATTCATCCCCTGTCAGCTCCGAAAAAATATCAATCGATTGCAGCGAGTTCCTAGCTGTCATTTGTCCTCCGGAAACAGTATTTGACCGCCCCCCCGGGCGCGGCCGATAAGCGGCAGTTCGTGGGCCTGTTCGATAATCCGCGGCGCGGTTTGCCCGTGTTCGGGATATACCGCGATACCGGTACTGACCGTCAGGCGGAAATTATTACTTTCCCCGATAATTTCCGACAAATCGAGTTCCGCGATGGTTTTCTGTAAATTTGCCGTAAAGGCCGCCGCGTCCTTTCGGCCCGTCCCGGTAAGGACGAAACCAAATTCATTTCCCATAAACCGGACCAGTCCGTCCTTCGGTTTAATCAGCTTTCTGTATACACCCGCGAGAATGCGCAGTGTCTGGTCGCCCGCTTCATGGCCGTACTTGTCGTTGATATATTTAAAGTTGTCCGGCTTTACCATCAGCAGGCTTACCGGCGGGCGTTCGTTTTCAAAAAAAATCTGCAGCTGCTCCTCTAAATAGGTGCGGTTGTACAGACCCGTCAGTTTGTCTCCGTACATCTGTTTCCGCAGTTCCCTGATTACCGGAGAGTTTTCCGATACAAGTTTGTTGGTGCCGCGGATTCTGCCCGCGATAATTGTCAGGAATGAATGGAGAAGTTCGGCGGAAATTGCCGGATGTTTATCCAGAATGTCGTTGAAATTGTAGCCTTCCTTTGGAAACTGCAGTAAAACTGCATCTTTTTCCGCCCGCGCGGCCGCGTTCCTCGTGCTGTTCTGAAAAAAATCAAGCTCCCCAAACAAGTCGCCTGCTATGAATCGGGCCAATTCAATGGTCTGCTCTTCCTTCGTACGCCGGGAAATGCTGATTTCACCTAAGTGTACAATGTAGAGTTCCGTGCCGGGGTCTCCTTCAGTAAAAACAATATTTCCTTCCTGCAACTGCAGCAGTTTGCTGTAGCCGGCAATAATGCTCAGGTCCTCTTTGGACAGCCGGGAGAATATATCGGTACCGGATAGTATTTCAAGTATATTCGTCATCAATGTATTTCTATTATATATACGGGGGGAGAAATTTCTATAGGGTTGCTTTGCCTTTTTGAAAAATTTAGGCTACAATGGCATTACAGGAGGCGAACAGTGGAGTACAACATTCATCAGGACGGATTATGGCTGGAAACAGGTGAGATGCTCGGACAGTATCTTTCAATACTCGACAAAGTCGAGACTAATCCGAGGTCGTATGTAATTGTCCCGACACAGATACCGTTTAACAGTCAGAAAGAAAACTACCGGCAACAGTTCAACGAGGGCCTGAAGAAAGGATTTGAAGGCGAATTACTCTACAGCAATTACCAAATCAGCCGATGGTATCCCTTTTCCTGGCGCTACAAGGTTAAGGCCCGTTCCGCGCGCGGGGGGGAACGCCTCTGTTTTCTCTACGGCGATAACGTACGGCGCCGGCTGCTTTTTGGAGACGTAATGACGGAGTCTCTTACCATGATTGAAGAAGTCATTATGACAGAGTTTTATCAGCTTCCACTTGAAGGGATCGAAGAGAATGACTATGCCGACCGGCTTGCCGCCTCGCTGATGGAGCCCTTGGCCGAAAAAACCATAACTATCGATCATCTTCACCGATACAGTGACAACCGGCTTCGTTTCGACCTTGTTTTTGATGACATGCGCTACCACCTCATTTGTAATGTCAGGGACATCGGAAAAACGCAAAAGCTGCCTGAAGTAACCATATTTATCGGAGACTA
>CAYTSI010000065.1:0-7942 GCA_964440465.1 uncultured Spirochaetales bacterium | reverse complement strand
GGGACATCGGAAAAACGCAAAAGCTGCCTGAAGTAACCATATTTATCGGAGACTAAAGACTTGATATGAGGTAAGGAGTATATACGCTATGCCATGGATTAAGCAGGATGATTGTGTAGGGTGCATGGTTTGTTCCACGGTTTGTCCCGCGGAAGCAATAACACAAGCGGAAAACAGAACAGCTCTCATCAATCAGGAACAATGTACCGGCTGCGGCCGGTGTATCTCGGTCTGTCCCCCCGGTGCAATACATCCCGATTCGGAAGATCCGGCATTCGGAGGCGCGGCGCGTACCGGCCGAAAGGAGACCGTTCCAGGCGGCACGGGAGTTGAAGGATTCGCGGCGGACCGCCGGATACTGCCCAACGTTGGGGAGGGGCGAAATCGGGAGCTCTTTCGGGGGCCCGGACAGGGACAGGGCCGGGGACCCGGGCAGGGCGGAGGAGCGGGCCGGGGACAGGGCCGGGGGAGAGGACGCGGTCCGGGTCAGAACCGGGGGCGGCGGTCGATTTAAAAATCAGGCTGGAAGACAATGGAAGTGAGATAAACCGGAGATGCCGAAACCCTCGAACTTCGCTAACACCTATTCAATTATTGCCGCGGACAGGACCGCGGGGTTTATCGGCGGGGCCGTGCAGTCCCACTATTTTTCCGTCGGGTCCGTTGTGCTGTGGGGAGAATCGGGCACCGGGATGGTGGCGACCCAGTCGTTGGTGAATCCGGCCTTTGGCCCCGAAGGGCTGGAGCTGCTTCGGGGCGGGACGGTCCCGGAGGAGGCTGTAAGGAAAATGCGTCGCTCCGATTACGGTATCGAACACCGGCAGTTTGCGCTTATCGATACGGCGGGCAGGGCCGCGGCGTTTACCGGCGGAAAGTGTATACCCTATGCCGGGCATGTAAACACCGGCTGCGGAAATAAAGACAGCGCTCAAAATACCGGACTCTCCTTTTCCGCCCAGGCGAATATGATGCTTAATCCCGGAGTGCCTGAAGCAATGGCGGCCGCGTTCTCCGATGCATCCGGCAGCGGGGCGGAGCGTTGGCAATTTGCCGGCCGCCTTATCGCCGCCCTCGAAGCCGCGGAGAAAACCGGGGGCGATATCCGGGGCCGGCAGTCGGCGCATATTATGGTCCTGCCGCTTATACAATCCGCGGAACCCTGGAGAGAAAAATTGATGGACCTGCGGGTTGAGGACCACCCGGAGCCGGTGAAGGAGCTCGGCCGGCTGGTTAGGATTGACCGAGCCTACGAGTACAGCGACGCGGGGGACAAGGCCATGGAGCGGGGAGAAGTGGATGAAGCGCTTGCGGCTTTCAGCCGGGCGGAGGAGCTGCATCCGGATGAAGTCGAGCTGGTTTACTGGCACGCCGTCGCTTTAGCCGACGCGGGGAGAACAGAAGAGGCCCGCCCGCTGTTTGACAGGGTCTATTCGACGGACCCGAATTGGCGCGAACTGACGAGAAGGCTCCCGGAAGCGGGGCTTATCAATTTTGATCCCGCGGATGTTGACGAAAGCTGAAGCCGCCTGCGGCTAATCTCTGCCGAGCTGGCGGCTCGGGTATCCCCGCCAATCCAGTTCTTCTCTGATATTTCCTTCCCCGACGAGATGTCCCGCGCCGATAACGATGAAATAGCTTTTGCCGCCGTCTATGAATGCCGCAATGGTTTCGGCCATGGCCTTGTTCCTTTCAGTCAGCAAAATTGCATTCAGCTCGTCTCCGCTGATAATCGCTGCCATCTCCCCTGTGTTCCCGGCGGACCATGCCTCAAACATCCGTTCGAGTTCAGCCTCGAACTCGGCAGTGCCGGTCAGAGAATCATCAAGCATGGCTATCTGCAGGTCTTCGGGGATGGAATTCATCATCTCGATCTGTTCGAGTGCGGTCTCGAGCTGTTCCACCGGTTTCCCCTGTTCATGTGCCTGCTGCGCCGACAAGACGGCGGGACTGCCGGGGCCGGCGGTGAGAAGCAGAAGGAAAGAGAAAATACCCAAAAGCCGCTGTTTCATGATGTTGCTGACGGCTGCTGATTCGTTTGCAGAGGGGCCGGAAACAGAAGCTCTTCGGTAATACCCGTCACCCCGGCAACATGGCGGGCAATTGTTTGATTAAGCCAGTTCGGCTGGTGGGCGTCGGAACTAAGGACAAAGCGCCTGATTCCTACCAGCGGCTGCAGGAGCTCCCGCCACCGATGGCGCCAAATGTAGCGGTTATTGATCTCGATAATACATTCGGGAGGTGTCCGGGCAATGTTGGTCTCCAGGGCAAAGGGGTGGGCTATTATTACCGGTTTTCCGGACGTCAAAAGCCGGTCCGCTCCGGCGTAGTCCCGTTTTCTGTCCCGGCAGTGATATACATAGTAATCGAAGGGATAGGTAAGGGCTTCGGAGACCCATTCTTCGCCGTTGACCTCCGTGCCGGTATAAAAACCGCAGGCGCGGCACATCTTCCGGTATCCTGCGAACTCTCCGTTAACAAGGTAGTCGAAATGGTCGCTCATTCCGCGTATCTTCGCGTGTCCGATTTCCGCGATAAAGGGGATGGTTTGTTCCGGTACGACGGCGCTGTCTCCCGTCGACCAGACAGAGTGAATATGAAGGTCCTGATTGAGCAAAATAAATTCCCGCCTTGTTGGAGTATGGTAAATCATAAAGGAAACCCTTTTATTGTTCAAGTTGAATGGTATATAATCGGCGGTTATGAAAGACTGGAACGGCAAAGTAGTATGGATTATCGGAGCAAGCTCGGGCATCGGGCGGGCCTTCGCGGAGTGTCTGTACCGCCGGGGTGCGGCTGTTATCGGCTCATGCCCGGAAGGTGAGCCCATGGAAGAGGTGTGGGAGGGTCTTGACGCGGACCCTGACCGGCATCACACCCTCTATCTGGACATGAGTGATACGGCTTCACTGAAAAATGCGGCGGAGCAGGCAGCTAGGCATTTCGGTCGGGTGGATATGCTGATCAATAATGCCGGTGTAAGCCAGCGCGCACTGCTATCCGAAATGAAACCGGAAATAATAGAAAAACTGCTGAAAATAAACCTCTTAGGCCACATACTCATTACCCGGTATGTCCTGCCCGATATGATAGGACGGAAAAGCGGTATTATCCTGGGGACCTCGAGTATAACCGGAAAATTCGGCAGTCCCCTGCGGACGGTGTACAGCGCGGCAAAACACGGGCTGATCGGTTTTTACGACAGTCTGCGAGCCGAAGTCTGGAGGGACAACATTCAGGTAACCGTCGGTATTCCCGGCTTCGTACGCACCGATATTTCCCGCCATGCCCTGAACGGCAGCGGGCAGGCACAGAACAAAATGGATAAAAATCAGGCAAAGGGAATTTCTCCGGAGGAGTGCGCCGAGCAGATAATCCGGGGTGTTGAAAAGGGAACGTGGTGGATCTACACCGGCCTTGATATACGGGCCCGGCTGGCTTTGTATCTGCAGGGCAGACTGCCCGGCCTGCTTGGCAAAATCATCCGCAATGCCGATGTAACCTAGGGGGCTGGTATGAAACTGCGAATGGTACCCGGAACTTGGGGAAAACTGCCAAAATATCTCCGCGAAGCAGGAGGCAATACCGCGAAAGCGGCCGCAAATATTCTTAAAAAAATGACGCTGGATGAAAAAATTGAGCAAATGAACGGCGACCAGCCGCTGGTCCGGGGGACCATTGAAATGATGTCCCGGTATAACCGGGAGCCGATCCCCGCCGGTGAAAATTTTCGTCTCGGTATTCCTGGGATACGGTTTTCCGACGGACCGAGGGGAGTGGTGATGTACAGCTCCACCTGTTTCCCCATTGCCATGGCCCGTGGAGCGACGTGGGACACCGAACTGGAAGGGCGGATTGGAAATACCATCGGTGTGGAGGCCCGGACCCAGGGAGCGAACTTTTTCGGCGGGGTATGCGTCAATCTGCTCCGTCATCCCGCCTGGGGGAGGGCCCAGGAAACCTACGGTGAAGATCCTCTCCTCTTAGGAAAGATGGGGGGCGCCCTGACAGAGGCCGTTCAACGGCACATAATGGCGTGTGTAAAGCATTTCGCCTGCAATAGCGTGGAGAATACCAGGTTTAAAATAGATGTACAGATCGACGAACGTACACTCCGGGAGCTGTATCTTCCCCACTTTAAACACTGTATCGACAAAGGGGCTGCGTCTGTCATGAGCGCTTACAACCGCGTCAACGGGGAGTACTGCGGCGAAAACCGGAAGCTTCTGCATGATATATTAAAAGGGGAGTGGGGATTTTCGGGCTTTGTTATATCCGATTTTTTGTTCGGGCTCTATAATCCTCAAAAAGGAATAGAAGCCGGGCTCGACATTGAAATGCCCTTTCGGCGGAAATACGGCAGGAAGCTGAAAGCGCTGCTCCGGAAGGGAATTGTCGATGAAGCAAAGATAAACGGGGCGGTGGAACGGATTTTAACGGGAAAACTCCGATTTGCCGCAAAACAGGTCCCGGAAGAATTATACTCGCCGGAAAAAATTGCCTGTGAAGAACACACAACGCTGGCGCGGGAAGCCGCGGAAAAAAGTATGGTCCTCTTGAAAAATGACGGACCGCTGCTGCCCTTTGACTGCCGTGACTCTCTGCAGATAGCGGTGCTGGGGAAAATGGCGGGGAGGGCTAACATCGGGGACCGGGGAAGCAGCGGTGTATTTCCGCCGTATGCGGTTTCGCCTATAGAAGGAATATTCCGTTATGTCCGGGGAAACGGCGGAGAAGGTGGTTGCAGGATAAAAACCTATCTTGGAAACAGTAAAGAAAAAGCCGCCGCCCTTGCCCGGGAATCGGATGTATGTGTTCTGGTAACAGGCTATACCTGGAGGGATGAGGGTGAGAATATGATGTTCCGGGGAGGCGACCGGGACCACCTGCGGCTAAAAAAGGAAAAGGAGGAGTATATCTTAGCGGTTACCGGAGCTAATCCGCGGACCGTTGTGGTCCTTGAAAGCGGCAGCGCCGTTGTCATGGAGAACTGGAAAGATAAGGCCGCGTCCATCCTTATGGCATGGTATCCGGGAATGGAAGGGGGAAATGCCCTGGCACGGGTCCTCTTCGGTGCGGTTAATCCCTCCGGGAAACTCCCGTTTGTTGTCCCAAAGCGGGAAGAGGACCTGCCTTTTTTCGATCCAAACGCCCCGCGCGTTACCTACGAATACTATCACGGATACAGGCTGCTGCAGAAAAAGGGCGTCGAGCCGGCGTTCCCCTTTGGATTCGGCCTTCATTACACCGAGTTTACCTACACCGGTCTAAAAACTGACAAAACAGCATATCATGCCGCGGAGACGATAACAGTGGCGGTCGCCGTAAAAAACACGGGGGAGATGGAGGGGGATGAAATTATCCAGGTCTACAGTTCCCAGCATCATCCTCCTGTCGACCGCCCTGTGCTCGAGCTGCGGGGGTTCCGGAGGACCAGTCTTTCGCCGGGAGCAGCAGGTACGGCGCAGATAGCGGTACCTGTTCAAAGCTTAGGCTATGTTCATCCTGAAACCATGAAGTGGACGGTAGACGCCGGCAACTATTTTATTTTTGCGGGTCCCTCCTCGGCTCCCGAAAGTCTGCTGCAAACGGAAATAGCGGTCGTTACCCGGTCTCCAGGCTGAGGCTTGCAACGGCGGTAAAATGTACGGTATAAATAAGATAAGGAGAACGCATGAGTACAATTTGGGAAGCACGACAGGAAATTGTCAAATACAGTCACAAAGTGCAGCAGTACGGTTATGTTTCCGCTACCGACGGGAATTTATCGGTACGGCTGGATGCTGAGAGGATTCTCATAACACCTTCCGGTTTGGAAAAAGGGGAAATGACCCTGGAAGCCCCTATCGTTGTCGATATGGAGGGTAATAAACTGGAAGGAGACGGGAAACCATCGTCCGAAGGGAAAATGCACCTCGAGGTGTACAAACTGCGGCCGGATGTAAACGCGGTCATTCATGCCCATCCGCCGAAGTGTATCGCCTTTACCATAGCCGGACAGCCGGTGGATACCTGCCTGCTTCCGGAAGTTGTTGTAACCCTCGGAGCTGTACCCACAAGCCGCTATGCTACGCCGACAACGGACGAGGTCCCCGATTCCATACGGGAGTACATCATGAAAAGCGACGCGGTCATGCTTTCCCGTCACGGCTCGCTGACTGTCGGAAAAGACCTGAAGTCGGCATTCAAGATCCTGGAAAAGATGGAGCACAGCGCTACCATTGCAATTTACGCCCGCCTCTTAGGCGGCCCGGTCCCCTTTTCCAATACCGAACTGCAGAAGCTCTACGATCTGCGGAAACCCTGGGGAGTGGAGAAGAGCCCGCTGGATTGTACCGACGCGGGAAGCTGCAGCGTTCAGCCGAGAGAACGGATTTCGGAAGCGGCAATACCTTCGAATACATGCGCCACCTACTCCTACGATGAAACAGCGGCGGCTGAGGACATTGATATGGAGCGGCTGGTAAACATTATCGTTGATAGGGTAAAAGCCCAGCTGCTTCCTTCGGGAGCGGTGTCGGAAAATTAATTGCGCAAGAGAGGACTATATGGCTGAAAATTATGGTGTTGTGATACTTGGAGCAGGTCCCGGAGGATATGTGTCGGCAATACGGGCCGCACAGCTGGGACTGTCGGTGTGTGTTATCGAGAAGGACAAACCCGGCGGGGTCTGCCTGAATTGGGGCTGTATTCCGTCGAAAAATCTTCTGCACCAGGCCGAACTGTACAGTTCCCTGGAGGAGCTGAAAAAAATCGGAGTAACGGCGGATACGTCGGGACTGGATTACGAGAAGGTGTGGAAAAATTCCCGGAACGCCTCTTCCCGCCTGGTGAAGGGCGTGCAGTTTTTATTAAAGAAAAACAATGTAGAAGTAATCGAAGGTGAAGGAAAGTTTTCGGGAGAAAAAGAAATTACCGTCGGAGATAAAAAAATTACCGGTAAAAATATCCTGATCGCAACCGGTTCCCGTCCGAAGGAAATACCCGGTTTTTCCTTTGACGAGGAAACGGTCCTTTCCTCCACGGGAGCCCTGGATCTGAAAGAGGTCCCGAAACGCACGGTAATTTTAGGAGCGGGCGCTATCGGCGTCGAATTCGCACATATTCTGAACGCCTTCGGCAGTGAAATTACCCTCGTTGAAATGATGGACCAGATCCTGCCTAATTCCGATGCCGAAATAGCCGAGGAACTGCAAAAGTCCTTTACAAAGCGGGGAATAAACGTTTTGACCGGCACAAAGGCGGCGGGAATGGAAAAAACCGGAAAGGGCGCGAAGGTCACTCTGGAGAACTCGGAAGGAAGCCATACTGTTGAAGCCGACAAGGTCCTGTTAGTTGTCGGGCGGGGACCGAACACCGATACTATCGGTTTGGACAGTATCGGCATTACCACGGAAAAGGGGTTTATACCTGTGGGCGATTACTATGAAACATCGGCTGCCGGCGTGTATGCCATCGGCGATGTGGTCAATTCACCTCTTCTCGCCCATGTGGCGTCGAAAGAGGGTGAAATTGCCGTTGAACACATAGCCGGAAACGAGGTGGAGAAGAAAATTGACCCGAACGAAATTCCCATGGGAGTTTACACCGAACCGCAGGTTGCCAACTTCGGCATTACCGAAGAGCAGGCAAAAGAGCAGGGGCTGAATTATGCAGCAGCTTCGTTTCCCTTCCGGGGAGTGGGAAAGGCGGTGGCTGTCGGAAAGATGGAAGGGCTGGTGAAGGTCATCTACGACAAAGAGATCCACGAAATCCTCGGCGCCCACATCGTCGGTCCGGAAGCGACGGAACTCATTCATGAAATTCTCCTGGCGAAGAAAATGGAGCTTCTCCCCGAAAACGTTGCCGATATGATCCATGCTCATCCGACCCTGTCGGAGTCTGTTATGGAAACCATGAAGGAAGCAGGTCCCGGGGCGATTCATATATAATAAAAATACTGAAT
>CAYTSI010000064.1:14918-16804 GCA_964440465.1 uncultured Spirochaetales bacterium | reverse complement strand
GACGCGTTCATCCTGGGATTCCGCAGAAGCGCCTTCACGACGGCAATCAGCACAAAATCGTTGACGGTAATGTGCATTTCGCCGTCGGCGTTCAATTCTTTCCGTATGTTTAGAAGATCAGTTACGTCTGCTTCGGCATTGACCGTCACCGGGGGTATTTCGAGATGGCCCTCGAGCATCCGTTTTCCCGTAATCCGCTGAATGTTGTTCAGTTTAATCCGCTCCGGTTCAAGGCTTGCCGAACCGCCGGCCGCTTCGGCTTCCGCCGCCCGGGCACGCTTCGCCGCTAATGCCGCGGCAATGTCTTTCGAAAAGATTTTGCCGTCTTTTCCGCTTCCCGCGAGACCTGCCAGATCAATTCCTTCCTTTTCGGCTATGCGGCCCGCTAAGGGAGTGGCTTTTACCGCGCCGCCGGTTCCGGTCCGGGCGTTTTCCACGTCGGCCGCCCGGATTTCTCCCTGTTTTCCGCTCGGAGCGACCGCGGCCAGATCGATGTTCTTTTCCTTCGCGATCCGCCTGGCCGCCGGGGTTGCCTTTACCCTGCCCCTTTCATCGACAGCCGGCGCTTGTGTAATCGCCGCGGCTGCATCACCGGGGGCACCTGCGGCCGTTTCGGCGGCGGGGGCCACGGGCTTTTTCTCCGCCTTCGGTATCTCCTCCCCCGGCTCGCCGATCCACCCCACTACCTCGGTTACCGGGACCGTATCGCCTTCGTTATACACTATTTGTAAAAGGGTCCCTTCATAGTCGGCCTCCACCTCCATGGTGGACTTGTCGGTCTCGACTTCGAGTACGGGATCGCCTTTTTTGACCTTATCGCCCTCTTTTTTGAGCCATTTAATAATGACCCCTTCCTCCATTGCCATGCCCGATTTGGGCATGATGATCGTTCCGGCCATATCGCTTCTCCTTATAACAGACTTTCGACCGCGGCAACGATCTTTTCGTTCGTGGGGACCACCTGGGCTTCGAGGTTCGGGTTATAGGGGATGGGTACGTCCAGACCGCCTAAGCGCTTGATCGGTGCATCGAGATAGAAAAACGCATCACTGTCGGCTACTACCGCGACGACCTCGCCTCCGAAACCGCCTGTCTGACATGCTTCATGGACTACCAGTACCCGGCCTGTTTTCTTCGCCGACGCGGTCACCGTCTCTTTGTCCATGGGATTCAAGGTCCGCAGATCGACGACCTCGATTGAAATGTTCCTCGATTCCAGTTCTTCCGCGACTTCCAGAGAACGCTGTACTATCCGGCCGTAGGTAATTATCGATACATCCGTACCTTCCCGTTTAACATCGGCTTTGCCGAGCGGAATGGTGTATTCCTCTTCCGGGACCTCTCCCTTCTTTCTATATAGTAATTTCTGCTCAAAAAAGAGCACCGGATTGTTGTCGCGGATCGACGCTTTCAGGAGCCCCTTTGCATCGTAAGGGGTCGAGGGAGCCACTACCTTTAAGCCCGGTATATTACAGAACCAGGCTTCCGGGCTCTGAGAGTGCTGCTCCGCCGCCCCCGTACCCGACCCCGCGGGTGTCCTCAATACCATCGGCACCATCGCCTGGCCGCCGAACTGAAACCGGTTTTTCGCCGCCTGATTCACAAGCTGGTCCATTCCGAAGGTCAGGAAATCGCTGAACATAATTTCCGCTATCGGCCTAAGTCCCGTCGCCGCGGCACCCGCCGCGCATCCGACGATAATGGCTTCGGAAATGGGGGTGTCCCGGACACGTTCCTCCCCGAACTCTTCGAGCATCCCCCGGGAAACCCCGAAGGCGCCGCCGTACACGCCGATATCCTCGCCGATGAAAATCACCTTCTCGTCCCGGCGCATCTCCTCGCTCATCGCCTCTTTTACCGCTTCCGCGTATGTTATTTCTCTCATG
>CAYTSI010000064.1:8554-14818 GCA_964440465.1 uncultured Spirochaetales bacterium | reverse complement strand
CCGTAACTGTCCGCCCTGATTGAAATGTCTTCGATGTTCATCGACTTGTTGATGTGGGTGGACATGCCGTAGTAGTTGTTGACGCAGACAAAGATAATCGGCAGGTCCCACACCGATGCCAAATTGAGGGATTCGTGAAAATTCCCTTCGTTCGCGGCGCCGTCGCCGAAAAAACCGACGGTTATATGGTCCTGTTTCAGATATTTCTGGGTCAGCCCGGCCCCGACGGCCAAGGGGATTCCTCCCGAGACGATGCCGTTCGCGCCTAAGCTTCCTTTGGAAAAATCGGCGATGTGCATACAGCCGCCCTTCCCTTTGCAGTAGCCGGTCTGCTTCCCTAAAAACTCCGCCATCATCCTCTTTATGTCCATTCCCTTTCCTATTCCCTGATTATGTCCCCGGTGGGTCTGGAGAATAAGATCTTCCTCATCTAGGGCGGAACAGACACCAACTCCTGTGGCTTCCTCGCCGATACAGAAATGGGCGGTCCCGTGCACCTTCCCCTCTATAAACAGACGGGCGGCGGCCTCTTCAAAATTCCGGGTCTGCACCATTTTATAGTACATATCTACAAGCGTATCCTTCGGGATTTTCATGCGTTACTCCTCGTACAATATTCTATGATAAGATAACATTTGTTATAACGTTTGTCAAGCAGAGTTGTCCAGCGTACGGACAACGCCCCGGGCGGTGGTTTCGTCGATAACAAGTATATCCACCAGGCTTGTTTTCAGTCCGGCAATAATGGACGCAATTTTGTGGTCACCCGAAACGATTGCTATTTTTGTTTTCGCCTTCCGGAGGGTTTCCACTGGAATGGCAATGGTGAGTTCCGCTATCTCGTCTCGGATAAAATTTCCGTTTTCATCAAAGAACCAGGCGCAGATATCGCCGACAGCCGATTCCGCCAGCTTTTCGGTAAAGCGCTCCCCCCGTTCAATCGACTCGGCAATGTTGTCGGCGTACTGTCTCGGAGGCGCGGCGATTGAAAACAGAGCTATATCAACAGCCGTCCATTTCGAGGCAATCGACTTCAGTTCCGAACTGTCGGCATACAGCGCGCGGTCTTTTTTCGATGCCGGGAGGATCGGCGCGTGAATAAAGCGGGCCGTTCCTTGTACCTTTTCCGCGAACTGTCGGACAACTTCGTTCATCTGATAGCGCTGCAGACTTCTATTCGTAGCACCCACTAACGGGACAATTTCGAGATCGTCAATAATTGTTTCACTGCTGTAGTCGGACATAAAGGAAAAAATTGTCTTCCCCCAGGAGATCCCGACGGTGTCCCCCTTTTTCACCAAATCGTTAAAAACGTCGATCCCCTTCCGGACGGCCAAATCGAGACGGAAATCCTGCTCTTTGATGGAGGTCGGAACGACATACGCGGCCTGAAGTCCGAAACGCTCCGTCAACTCCACGGCAAGTTTTTCGTTATTGCTCCGGGGATCGTTTATCTTGATATCGACAATGCCCTGCTCCTTCGCCTTCGTTAAAATAAGGGAGATGAGGGAGCGGGAAACCTTTACCCGTTTTGCTATTGCGTCCTGTTTCAGCCCGTCGATGTAGTACATCCGGGCGACGTTTACGAGCAGATCGGTATCGTACTTGCCGTTCATACCGCTATAGTGACAAATGCCATGACAAATGTCAAGGCTTCCCCTTCTCCCGTAAAAGCACCAACTCGATACCGGAATACTGCTTGAAGCCACCGTCAAAAGTAACAAGTTTATAATTCCCGGAATACGCAAATGCAGCCAGATAGGCATCATTCCAAATCTTCGGAGAGAACGAATTCCCCATAGAGAACCTTCTCCAAGCATGCTCCAGACCAAGAGGCTCTCCGGTAAATTCGGTACGAGGGTCCTGTAATAACTCATCGTAGCAGTTCCATGCTGCCGAAAGGGTCAGTGCTTCATTCTTAAAAACCGAGGGATTCGTTGACAATCGTAAAAAACCGGATTGAGTGGCCCTGCAGAAAGAACAACTGCCGTCATCCTGCTTATCGAACCACGCCGATGCAGCAGCATGATGATAATGGACTTCAAATGATAAAGCCAGCCATACATTAATGTCCGGCAGCAGCATGCGAATCTTCCCGATCCATAGCGGCGGCAATATCTTCGGAGCTAATGATAAGGCTGCCGGGCTTTTCGGAGGGAACTAGGGGTAACCGCACTCTTCGGCTTTCTAATTCCGCACCCGAAGCCTCCAATTCGTGTTCAACAGCACTGCTTATGAACTCTTTCAACGAAAGTCCGTTCATCGCGGCAGTTACTTTAACCTTTTTATACAGCGAATCATCAAGGTCGATAGTAGTTCTCATAAATACATAATAGCATATTTATGCTTTTATGTCAAAAAAGCTATCAGGGTTTGACGCCGTACAAATCCGTCCGTCTATGAGCAAGAAGCGGGAGCTGCTGCCGGATTTTATCGACCCGTTCCAGATCGAGTTCCCGAACTAGAATCTCCTGTTCCGTCCCGAGCCTTCCGACAACATCCCCCCAGGGCGAACAGATGATGGAGTTCGCGTAGGACACATACTTCGCCTTTTCGTCTCTTGCCGGGGCGGCGCCGACGGTATAGACCTGGTTGTCCAGGGCCCTGGTTCTGAACGTCAGTTCCCAGTGGGCCGGTCCGGTAGTCATGTTGAAGGCCCCCGGAACAAAGATGACCTTAGCTCCTTCGAGAGCCATTATGCGGAACATTTCGGGAAAACGGATATCGTAGCAGATTGCCGCTCCCATTTTACCGAAAGGGGTGTCGAACACCGTAACCGAGGAACCCGGACTCAAAGTTTCCGATTCCCGGAACCGCTGCCCGCCTTCGATGTCGATGTCGAAGAGATGGACCTTTCGGTGTTTGCCGATCTGATTCCCCGCGGCGTCGAAAATAAAACATGTATTGAAAAACTTACCGCTTCCGTCCCGCTCCGGTATCGACCCGCCGACGACAAGAAGGCCATGTTCTCTTGCGGCGGAGGAGAGCATCCGCCAGGTAGTACCCCCTTCCGGTTCCGCGTATTCGGGAAACTTTTTCGAGCTGTAGGGGGAGTTGAAAATTTCAGGCAGGACCGCGATCGCAGCACCGGAGGAAGCTGCTTGTTCCAAAAGCCGCCGCGCGTTTTCGATGTTTTCTTCTTTGTTTTCAGTAACGCTGCTTTGAATCAGCGCTATGACGGGGTTTTGCATGCCTGAATTCTATTCGGTTATGGGGAATGGATCAAGGCGGTAAAAAATGATATCTCGCCATTTACCACACCCGTTTAATGCCCCAGACGTCGACTGCCGAATCGGAGGAGATAAACGTAAGGTCCTCAATCGATGCCTGCGCGGCTAAAAGCCTGTCAAAGGGGTCTCGATGGCTTAAATCAAAATCGAAGGTTTTCAAAATCGAGTCAGGACGGATATACAATTCTCGTACGTTTAATCGAGCCAGCGCCTCAGCCCAGAATGCAGGCGGTGAAACAGGCAGGCTTAGTTTTCCGACTTTAACCTTAATGACTATTTCCCACAGGGACGCGTGACTTGCGTATAACACCGTTTCCCTATTATTAATGATGTGGAGGGCGTGCACACCAAGTCTTTCCGGTTCATTAGCCGCGTATAACAAGGTATGCGTATCGAGAAGCGCTTTCACATGTAATCCTTAAAATCTTCCAGCGGGGCGTCAAAATCATCGGCGATGACGATTTTTCCGGCATAAAACCCAAGCTCACGCTTTGTGTTTTCCTTTCGGACAGGGACAAGTCTGACCGCGGGAATTCCATTCTTCGAAATTATCACTTCCTCACCGGCAAGCGCTTCACGGACGAGTTCAGATAATCTTGTTTTCGCCTCGTAAATATTTACCTTTTCCATAACAATAATATAGACCAACCAACCAACCATGTCAAGAAAGAAAAAACATTATCCAAGCGGCACATTGACACGTGCAATGGGGTGAATTGAATGCCGACAAAATTAACGCTTACATTAAGCGAGAAAGCGATTAGTGACACACGGAACAAGCCTTTCGAAGCTTGTCGAGAATTACTTTAGGAAAATTACTGCTCAAAATATAAACGGACCGGACTTTGAAAAAATCTCTCCCATCACAAAGGATTTATCCGGTATTCTCTCAGGGGCAGCTTCAAAATCCGACAAAGAACTGTTAGGTGACGCCTTAGAAAATCGATTTTTATGAACAATAAAATCTTTATCAATTCCGACATCATCCTCAATGTGCTGTTAGAGAGGGGGCCGCATTTTAAACATTCCCAGATTATTATAGGGTTGGCTGAAACAAATGATTTTAAAAATGCCGGTCTACTTGTAATGAGCCCTGCTGAATATCTCTCATCAACCGGGCTCGCCTAGGGCCTCCGCGTCCCGGCGCATCCGCTGAAGTTCCGAAGAGTCGAGACTGAGCTCCCCCGCCCCGGCATTTTCCTTCGCGTGCCGCACCTTCCTCGCTCCCACGAGGGGAAAGGTAATGCCCCGCTGTGCCGCGGTCCAGGCGATAACGAGCTGGCCGACGGTACAGCCATACTTCTTCAGGAGGTCTTCCCAACTGCCCAGCATATCCAGCACCTTCTTCCTGTTTTCCGCTTCGTACCATGGAATCCGGTTTCGGTACTCGCCTTCGGGGATTTCATCGTCCATGCCGAACTTTCCCGCTAACAGTCCCTGTTCGATGGTGGAATATCCCATAATGCTGATACCGAGTTCCCCGCATAAGTCGATATAATCGGGCTCGAGATGCCGGTCCAGCATTGTATACCGCTCCTGTATTACATCCAGCCGGCCGTTTCCCGAGTATTCTTTAATATCATCCAAAGAAGTATTAGATGCTCCGATTGCCCGGATCTTTCCTTCCTTTTTCAAATCTTCCAGACAATGCATTGTTTCGGCAATGGGAGTAGGATTATCGCCAACTTCCTGCCAGTGGGTAATATAAAGGTCGATGTAGTCGGTATTGATCCTGCGCAGACTGTCTTCGATTTCTATACGGATGGTTTCCGGTTTCAGGCATTTGTAGATGTCTTTTCCGTCCCTGCTGAAGAAAAACGAACCCTCGCTGCTCTTCCACCACAACCCGCATTTCGTGGAAATGACGACTTTGTCCCGTTTTCCCTTTACCGCCCGGCCGACGACCTCTTCGCTCCGGCCAAAGCCGTAAGCAGGAGCGGTATCGATAAAGGTAATCCCTTCATCTATAGCCGCTTCAATGGCTCGAACCGATTCGTCGTCGTCGGACTCACCCCAGAACATACCGCCGCCGATAGCCCAGGCTCCATAACAGATAGCTGTTGCATTGATTCCAGATTTTCCAATTTTCCGCAGTTCCATACTTTCCTCCTATAGGTGTATAGACAGGATACAATTCAGCTTCGATTAACTCAAGCGTATTCTCCGATAAGTTTCGAACATTCCCGCAGCGTCATATGGGGCACGGAAAAATCGGTCTTCGCGTCTTCCGATACATAGCCCCATTCGGCCAGGTAGTTAGTTATCCTGCCCGCGCCGTCGGAACGGAGATGGTCGATCTGATCGTCCACGAATACGGCCCGTTCTTTATTAACCCGCTGAATAGAATCGAGGATAATTTCTTCCTTACTCCTGCCGCGGGCTTCGAGGATACGATCGAAGGGCCAGCTTATTCCGTTAAATTTGAGAATCTCGTCGATGAAGTCGGGCCGCTTCGTGGAAAGGATAAAAACCGCCGGATTGTTGGAACTTTTTCGAAGCGGTCCTTCCAGCGGCTGAAACAGAGTATTTAACCCCAGCCAAAAATCCCGGTAATTTAGAAGAAAAAATTCCCTGGTGTCGTAGAAACAGGTCCGCAATTCCGCCAGCACATCAGGTCCCAGTTCGCCGCAGACCGCGTCGAAATCAGCCTGAGAACCCACGGCCTTTCCGGAATGCAGAATATGCTGGATTACAACATTGTCTTCGCTGTTCCGGACCATCGGACGAAGTTCGCGGAAACGGCCCTTGTCCGCGATGTTCATACATCCGGGATCGGATTTTCGGTAGAGAATATTGTACGCGTACCAGCCCATGGAAAAGCATTCCACGTAGGAATCGCAAAGACATCCGTCAAAATCGAGAAATAAAGCGGTGTTGTCAGACAATGTTAACCCCCGGGGATAATTTTTACAATGATTGCACATTTGTGAATGCATTTCACAATATTGAAAGAGTACTAAAAAGCTATACTGATGTCAAGAAGCCCTGCGCCGGGGGAAATTTGCGATTCAGGTTTGACTAACTATGCCGACAT
>CAYTSI010000064.1:1739-8454 GCA_964440465.1 uncultured Spirochaetales bacterium | reverse complement strand
GCGGGCGTTCTTCAGCTGTAGGTTCTTACACACATTTTTTCACCTCATCGTACAGGGCAGACAGGTTTTCCGCCGGCATGTTGCCCTGAATACTATGATCGGGGCCGCAGATGTATCCCCCGTTTTTACCTAAGACCCTGACCCGTTCCCGGACTTCTTTCCGGACATCCTCCGGAGTGCCGAAAGAAAGGGTTTGCTGACAATTAATGGCGCCAAAAAACGTAATGTCATTGCCGAATTCCCTTTTTAGTTCCTTAGGATCATTCCCTTCCAAATGGGCCTGCACGGTTTCCCACACATCCATTCCCATGTCGACAAGATCGGGGAGTACGGGCCGGAAGGTGCCGCAGCTGTGAAACCAGACCTTCAAGCCGAAGGATTTAATCACTTCGAACATCTTTGTATATACAGGCTTTAAATATTTCCGCCACATGTCGGGAGAAATCATCATTCCCCGCTGGGTGGAAAAATCGTCCCCGCTCCAGTAGAAATCAACTTCCTCGGCACAGTGTTCCATGGCTTTCTGCATGGATTCGGTTTGAAATTGTGTTATACGGGAGAGAGCGGCCTCGATCAATTCCGGCCGGGCATGCATATGGACCATTGCCTGCTCCATACCGAACAAATCGAAGAGTGTGTCCAACACGGGTATAAAACCTAAGGAGAGAATTTTCGGGTAGCGGTCGTCCATGGCGGCGACCCGGCTCGCCAATTCGGTATAATCGACAATGTCGGCACCCGGCCAGCGGTGTGCTTCAACCTCCCGGACCGAGGCAACATGCTGCAGCACGAAACCTCCCCGGTCGGAACTGTATCCCGAATCCCATAAGTCGGCGGTACTCCAAATCGATTTTCCCTCTTCTACGTTAAAAATGCCTTTGTACGAAACTTTTCGTAGATCGA
Source organism: uncultured Spirochaetales bacterium (assembly GCA_964440465.1). Taxonomy (GTDB): domain Bacteria; phylum Spirochaetota; class Spirochaetia; order SPDA01; family CAZSGZ01; genus CAZSGZ01. The sequence goes on along the minus strand of CAYTSI010000064.1, from coordinate 7,551 downwards.
GCCCGAAATACTCCCGCACCCCTTCTTCATCCGCTACCCCGTAATTGTTTGTCCAGTGTTCCAGGTCATCAATACGGCCTAAAAAAAGCGGAACTCTATCCGGCTGACGGTGATTCACAGCGGCATCAACCCGTTCCCAGCTATTCATATCTAGCTATATTTACCGTATTCCCGAGCAGTCTCAACCATAGCGATGTAATTTTCCGGCTTCACTTCGGAGTGAATGCTGTTGCTCGATGACAGGATATACCCTCCCCCGGGCATGGCGATTTCCAGACATTTTTTGGCTTCGGCAATCGTATCTTCCACGCTCCCGAATGTTAGGGTTTGCGCGCAGTCGACGTTCCCTTTTATTGCGACTCGATCCCCATATGTCTTCTTTATTTCCGCAAGGTCCATCCCCGCGATGGGATCGATGGGGTCCAGGCAATCGATGCCGGAATCGATGATCATATCGATCATGGGCATGATATTTCCGTCGGTATGTTTCAGTATGAGCAGCCCCAGGTCCTTATAGCCCTGCATGACCCGCTTGAGACCGGGAAAAAATACTTCACGGAACTGCGAGGGCGCCACCATGGGACCGCTGTTATACGCATAGTCGTCCCCGGTGTAGATCATCTTGATGCCGCGTTTCACAGCTTCCTCCGCCATAGCCAGGTTGGTGTCGACGCTGATATCAACCAAAGCCCTCACTGTTTCAGGCTCGTCTAAAAGCAGCATCATAAAATGTTCAAAAGGCATCAGCCTGGAAGGAATAGAAAACACATCGTTTAAATGGAGGATGACCGCCTTCTTACCGGCATGTTCCTCCACCGCCTTTTCGATTGAACTATACCGTCCCGGTTTATGGGGATCTGGAGGGGTAAGATTTTCAAGGTCCTTCATGGTGCGGACCGGGCCGTCTACCGGATACGTGTGGGCCTGACCGGTGTCCTTGTAAATCATCCCCCACTCATTGCGAATCGTGTCCTCGCCGATTCTTTCCTTGTCATAGTCGCAGTCCACACAGAGGGCGTCCAAGTCCATAGCATATACGAACTCATGTTCGGTCAAGCCGGGCTTGATCGCGTTAATTACTTTTTTATCGATAAGCCATTCGAAAACAGGGACCCGATCAACATCCTGCCGTTGTAAGGTCCGGAGCATCCTCTCTTCAGATGTAAGTTCTTTCATGATTTCTCCTTGCTCATCTTTACTTTTTATACACATTGAAATGTATCAAATATCTCACTGGATAAATTTTTCAGGGAGGGATATATCTTTTGATACAGAGAGAAATATCCGTCATACAAAGTTTTCATTTCCGGATCCGGGCTGTAAATTTTTCCGGGTTTATATGTCCGATCGAATCCATCCTGCTCGTCCGCGTATATCCCCGCCCCGATTCCGGCGAGCATCGCGGCGCCTAAGGGAGTGGCCTCTTCAATATCGGGCACTTCAATTTTTTTTCCCGACACATCGGCCTTGTTCTGCATCCAGAACTCGTTGCGGGTACTTCCGCCGACAGCACGGATTTCATCGATGGCTCCGCCCATTGCATCTTCGAAGGACTCGAGCATGTCCCGGAACTGATAGTCGAGGCCTTCGATCACCGCTCTGGCACAGGCTACTCTGTCGGCATTTTCGCGAAGACCGATAAACGCTCCCGAAGATTTGGGGTCTACATGGGGAGTTACCCCGCCGTTAAAATGGGGCAGAAAAAACACACCTCGAGCCCCGGCAGGAACAGCCGCCGCTTTCGTCATCAGTTCTGTCCAGACCGTACCGCCGGTTTTTTCCGCGTCAATACATTCCTGCACCGCGAATTCATCCTTAAACCATTCCAGCATTCCCGCGGAGAGCGCATAGGCAACATAGTTGTAGGTATTTTTCGCAACATGACACTCCCCGAGAAGGCCGGATTTAAAAACCGAAGAATTTAGATTGAGGGTATCCACTGCGCTGAATATTGATTCCCAGGTCCCGGTAATATCCATCACCACGCCGGGCTTAAAGGCACCAACGGCCAAAGCTCCGCAGTGATAGTCATGTCCCCCTTGGATTACCGGCGTTCCTGCTTTCAGTCCGGTTACTCCGGCAGCTTTATCGCTTACCGTACCGATTTTCGTTCCGCTGTCCCGTACTTCCGGAAATATATGACGGGGTATCCCCGCTTCCCGGATCAGTTCATCGGACCATTTCCGTTCTTTCTGATCGAAGAGGGCCGAACATGAAGCCATGGAGTAGTCGGTCCCCTTCGCACCGCAGAGCATAAAATTGACGAAATCTTCAATGGGAAGCCAGATATCGGCTTTATCGAGTATCCCGGGTTTGTTATCCTTAAGCCACATCATCCGGTAAGCGGTATGGATCGTCATAGTCTGGGTACCGGAAATCTCGAACAGCCGCTCCAGTCCGACTTGTTCGGCGAAAGCCTGCCGCTGCGGATCGGTTCTCACGCAATGCCACGATATAAACGGATACAGCGGCTCGCCTGCCGTATCGAGGGGCAGGCCGTCCATGCCCCATCCGGTAACCGCAATGCCGGCAATGCTGCCGGCTCCGTCAGCCTGGTCCAATGCTCCGCGAACGGCGGTACAAACGCTGTCCCAAATAATATCGGGGTCCCAGAACACCCAATCGGGATGCTCAGGGTCGAGACGGGAAGCCTTCGTATCTACACTCCCGGATGATACAACCGTCCCGTCGGTTTTATAGATTACCGCCTTGATGCTTGTCGAGCCGAGATCAATACCCATTAGCAAATCCATGAAACACCTCCACTTATCTCACTATTGCATAGGAGTATGCAGCTGTCAACATAAAATTATTTATTTATTTACAATAATTTATATTATTTTCGTATTTTTTCTTTTTTGTTACTTTTTCATTATCAGTTATAATCTATCCGGGTATTGCTTCAATGTTCCGTCTGCCTTTGCTTTGTCGACCCAATCCTGTCCGAGGGCCGACCAGGCATATTCTTTCCGCTGATTGATTATTTTCCGCTTATATTGATCTTTCACTTCTTCATAGGCAACCGGACCGGCCAGCATTTCTTCACACTTGATAATATAAACGCCTAGATAGGTCGTAACAGGATCCGTATACTCCCCTTTGGCTTCCAGGGTCTTTAGAGCTGCAAGATATTCAGGGACATCAAAGGAAGTAGAATAAGGGCCAACCAGGAAGCCCCGGGCAAGGTAGGGTTCTTCGTTCAGGCTGCTGTCATCACTGTACCGGAGCATCAGTTCATCAAAATCTTCTCCATCATCAAGCTTTTCCGTGATCATATCAACCCTATCCTGTATTTTAGGCACAGCATCCCCTACGATTTCGTTGTATTTTTTAATGTCGCCGTTCACATAAGCTACCCCGGCGGCGCCGCTGTCCGCTGATTCAAAGCTTATGAGAATATGCTTTGCGTACATATACCCTTCCGGATAATAAAGAACATCGGCGCCGAAAAGAATGAGTTGTTCAACAGATTCCGGTTTCTTCTCCACATTGTTTTTTTGAACTTCAAGAGCATTTTCGTACGCGGCCCTGACCTCTTCATCAGGGACGGAGATATCCTTAGTGTAGTATTCCCTTACTTTATCGACGATATATTCCCGCTTCAAAGCGGCTTTGTAGGTTTCCAGATCATATCCGCGCGAAAATAAATACTCTTTGAGCTGCGTGTCGAAATCGGATTCATCATCAGCCTGTTGAACCGCTTTTTTGCTCAGTTCCAAACCTTTATTGTATGCATCATCAATCATCTGCTTTTCAGCAGGCGAAAGATCATCTAAACCCAATTCTTTTGCCTGTTCCAAAGCAATCTGAAAGAAAGAAAGCTCAAAGATAATATCGTTCTTGAACCGTTCCCAGATTTCTTCATCGGCGCCTTCGGATAAGTCCTCAATCGTCATACCCTGCCCGGTGAGGTAATAGTTCATCTTTTTTATGACGTCGTCTTTATACACTACGGTGTCGTTGTATTCGATAATCGGCCCATTGCGGGTGCAGCCGACCGAGGTCAACAGAGCAATTGCCAGAAATAGAGGGATTATTGCTTTTACCATCATGGAGATGCTCCTTGTACATAATACTATTCTATATTACCCCTTCAAAACAACCATTACACACTAAAATTAGCTTTAATTTTATGTTTTCTTATATTTATTTATTATATCTTTTAATTTATTATTTATATTGACGTATGAAATATCTTGTGCAATAATTACACTACAAAAAATTTGGAGGTATGTGTGAAAAAAATTAGTTCAAAAATCTGCATCCTTATTGCAGTAACACTGCTGCTGCTCGGTACAATGGTGTTCACCGGCTGTGAAAAAGAAGCGGCACCCGCAGCATCCGCCGCGGCGGACGCTCCGGCGCCGGAGGCAAAAGGTATATACGGCAGTCCTGATGAGTCGTACTATATGTGTGTTTTCGTTTCCGGAGTCGAATACTGGTTCCCCGTCTATGCCGGCTTTAAAGAAGCAGGCCAGCTCTTAGGTGTACAGACCTATTATGAGGGTACCACCGAATACGAAGCTCAGGCCCAGATTGAAGTCTTCGACAGTATCCTGGCAAAAGACCCGACCGGTATCTACCTGTCGCCGATCAATGCCGATCCTTTCGTTGAACCGATCAACAGAGCAATGGAACAGGGCGTTGTAATTGCAACATTGGCATCCGACTCACCTCAATCCAACAGACCCATTTACATCACTTCTGACAACGTCAATGAAGGTACATTCGCGGCCCGGCAGATGGCTGAAGACATGGGCGGAAAAGGAAAGGTCATGACCCTGACCAATCCCGGCCAGACAAATCATGACATTCGTACCAATACATTTGTTTCCGTTATTGAAGAGGAATACCCGAACATCGAGGTTGTTGCTCAGGAAGTATCCAAACAGGACCCGGACGCTTCTTACAAAGCCGTCATGACTGTAGCTCAGAAACATCCGGACTTAGGCGGTGTATTTATGCCCGAAGCCAACTCCGGTATGGGCGCCGCGCGCGCGGCGGTTGAACTGGACAGCGGGCTTAGAGTTCTCTGCTGTGACGTTAACGCTACCATTCTTGATATGATTAAAGCGGGACAGATTTGGGGGGCCATCAACCCGAACCAAAGCAATCAAGGTTTCCTCGGCATGATGATGCTGTTCCTCGCGGCTCATCCTGAACTGACCACCTTCATGAGCCCCGACGAAGAAATGGGCAAATCCGCTATTCAAGTGCCGTTCCTGGACAACAACCTGAACATCGTACAGGCGGACACGGCCGATTATTTCTACACCGACAAGTACGCGGAAAAATTAGGGTATAAAGACATCGCCGACATGCTGTCTCCTCATAAACCTGGAAAATAGTACCAGCAAGACGGATTGACCTACTAAGCAAGCCGGCCTAATCCGGCTTGCTTTTTTAATTATCATATATTTATTGTCTAATATTTCAGTTTGATGATAGTATATAGAAGTCGTAACAACGGGCGGAGGAATGATACATGGGTGAAAACATATTAGAACTAAAAGGAATAAATAAGTCGTTTGGTCCGAACCGGGTTTTAACTAATGTAGATTTTTCCGTACGCAAAGGGGAAATCCACGCATTGATAGGCGAGAACGGTGCAGGCAAATCAACTCTCATGAATATCACCTACGGTATTGTAAAAGCCGACAGCGGTGAGATCCGTGTAGACGGCAGTCCCGTCGATGTAAAAAGCGCCTATATTGCCCAGGAAAACGGTATCTGTTTCGTTCATCAGGAGATTGCCTTATGCCAGGATATCACCGTCGCGGAAAATATATTCATGTCGGAAATCAATAAGAAT
>CAYTSI010000064.1:0-1639 GCA_964440465.1 uncultured Spirochaetales bacterium | reverse complement strand
GGTAAAACTTCACGAGAGATCTTTGACGCGGGGCTGGTTTACTTATCGGAGGACAGAAAAGAAAGCGGATTGTTCACCGACATGACCGTCAAACATAACATCCCTTCGATGTTTATCAGTACGGTTTCAAAGAACGGTCTTCTCAAACGGAATAAAGAAGAACGGCTTGCTAAAGAAAAAGTTGAATCGCTTAATATACGCTGCCAAAGCATCGAACAGCTGGTTTTAAGTCTTTCAGGCGGTAATCAGCAAAAAGTGCTGGTAGGGAAAATCCTTGCAAAACCCCCGAAGGCAGTAATTATGGACGAACCGACCCGGGGTATTGACGTCGGCGCGAAAGCGGAAATTCACCGTCTCCTCAGAGAATTGGTGAAACAGGGAATCGGGGTCATTATCATTTCCTCCGAGCTGAACGAGATCGTCGGAATGTGCGACCGGGTCTTGGTCATGCATGAAGGCAGAATCAACGGTGAAGTTGCCGGCAGCGGCATTGAAGGGAAAAACATCATGCATTACGCGGCAGGCGCAAGCGAATAGATTAAAATTTTATGAATTGGGAGTGCAGCTATGGTTGATAAACAGGAACAAAAAAAGAAGTCGGACGGCATTCTTTCGAGAATAGTCGCGATGCGGGAATTTAATCTTTTTGTCATCATCATCGCGGCCGGAGTTGTCATGGCATTTACTTCGGAATATTTCTTTCGCTGGACGAACCTTCGGGTACTTATCAGCTCAATGGCTACCGACGGTATCGTCGTCATCGGGATGACCCTGATTCTCATCGTCGGAGGCATTGACCTTTCCGTCGGCTCGGTAATGATTTTTTCGATGACGGTGTGCGCCCTCCTATTCAAGGCCGGCATGAACCCCTGGATAGCGGCCCTGATCGCCGTCATATTCTCCGCCGGTACCGGCTACATCATGGGAATGCTTGTTACAAAACTCAAACTGACTCACTTTATCGTGACCCTGGCCTTTATGGGCATCATGAGAGGGCTGGTGCTGATTCTCTCCACGGGTACGCCGGTTTCCATTGTTTCAATCCTGGAAGGCGCCCCGATTTTTAAGGCATTAGGCCAGGGACAATTATTCGGAAAAGGGACGGCCTTCCCGACACAGCTCCCGATACAAGTTTTGATTTTCCTGGTTATCACCATCATCGCGGATTATATGGTGCGGAATTCTTCCGCCATGAGGGTCGTGTTCTATACGGGAAGCAACCAGAAAGCCGCCGAATATTCCGGGATCAATACCCAGCGGACGATTCTAACCGTCGGTATTGTCTGCTCAGCCCTTGCCGGTATTGCCGGCATTATTTATCTATCCAAGTTTTCGGGCGTGCCGATGAGCGCCGGCTCCGGTCTGGAGATGACGGCAATCTCGGCCGCCGTCATAGGAGGCGCATCCCTAAACGGAGGCCGGGGTACGATCTTAGGGTCCATTTTGGGCCTTGCGGTGATGCAGCTGGCAACCAACGCCCTGTCGCTGTACAGTGTCAGTACCTTCTGGTACGACTTTATCCGGTTCTCCATACTCTTAGGCGCTGTTATTCTCGACCAGATACAGCAGGTTATTGCCGAAAAACGCGCCTCCTAGGAGGCGCGGCCGGCGGGGCGGATTGATGGAAATCCCGGTTCCG
>CAYTSI010000063.1:0-16862 GCA_964440465.1 uncultured Spirochaetales bacterium | reverse complement strand
CGGCGGAATGTATCGAAACACCGGAAGCATGTGCTAGACATGAAAACTGCGGATCGAAAAATATATGGGTGGACCTGCAGCGGCACATCGAAACGTTTTTACGGGAGAGGACCCTCGTATCAGGAGAAAAAAATGGTATACATGGACAATAACGCTACCACGCCCCTCCATCCGGAGGTCGCGGAAGAAATAAAACGGCAGCTCGACAATTACGGTAATCCTTCGAGTATGCACGGGCCGGGAAGGGCTGCCCGACAGATTGTCGAGCAGGCGCGGGAACATACCGCTGAGTTGATACACGCCCGGCCGGAGCAGATTATCTTTACCTCCGGCGGCTCGGAGGGGAACAATATGGTGCTGCAACAGGCCGCGGCTGAAAGTACAGCAGGCGCGGACGGCCGCCGTAGGGAGATTATTACAACGGCCATTGAACACCCGAGTGTTTTAGAGACCGTCCGGTATCTGGGAACGAGGGGAGTTCCGGTCCGCTTTGTGGATGTGGATGAAACCGGGAGGGTCGATATTGACCAGCTTTTCCGCTTGTGTTCGGACAGGACCGCTCTGGTTTCGGTGATGTACGCTAACAATGAAATCGGCACAATTCAGGACCTCCATGCGATCGGGAACATCGTGAGGGAGGCGGGCGCGCTCTTCCATACCGACGCGGTACAGGCTGTCGGAAAGATAGAAGTGGACGCGGAGGACCTGCGGGTCGATTTTCTCACCCTTTCGGGACACAAGATCTACGGGCCGAAAGGAGCGGGTGCCTTGTACATCCGGGACACAAAGCGGGCAGGGCCGCTTATCCACGGCGGACACCAGGAGCAGCAGCTTCGGGCGGGGACCCACAATACCTTAGGCATTGCGGGACTGGGAAAGGCGGCGGAGTTCGCGCGGAAAGAGATGGCGGCGGAAATGCCGAGGCTGCTGCACCTTCGGGAGATGCTTCGGGAAGGAATTATCGGAGAAATACCGGACATTAAAGTGAACGGCCACGAAACCGACTGTCTTCCCGGGACGCTGGATGTTTCTTTTTACGGCGCCGAAGGGGAGTCGATTTTGCTCTACCTCGATTTCGAGGGGATCGCGGTCAGTACCGGGTCGGCCTGCGCCACCGGCAGTTTGGAACCGTCCCACGTGCTGCTGGCCCTCGGTCTGCCGCCGGAGTACGCCCACGGGTCCATCCGCTTCAGCTTAGGCAGGGAAACTACCGAAAAAGATGTCCGGTATGTTTTGGAGAAACTGCCGCCGGTTATCAGGCGGATACGGAAAATGTCGACGATATACACGGGAGGTGTTGTATGAGCAGCGGTTTCAGCTGGATGTATTCGGATAAGGTAAAAGACCACTTTGTGAATCCCAGGAACATTTTAGAGGATGAGGAAAATTTTCAGGCGGACGGAAAAGGAACGGTTGGTAACATGAAATGCGGCGATCAGATGCTGATTGCCATTCAGGTACAGGACAATAAAATAGCCGACTGCAGGTGGAAGACCTACGGCTGTGCCTCGGCAATTGCCAGTACTTCCATGCTGTCCGAAGTTGTACAAGGGATGGAGCTCGAAAAGGCGTACAACATCAAGCCGACCGATATTGTAGATGAGCTGAACGGACTGCCGGACAATAAAATCCACTGTTCCGTTTTAGGCGACAGGGCCCTCCGGGCCGCCATCGAAGATTACTGGAGGCGGAACGGTATGGAGGAGAAAATATCCGATCCCGAGTCGGTTACCGTCTGTACCTGCATCGGCGTTACGGACAAAGACATCGAGGACGCGGTGAAGAATGGTGTACGGACTTTTGAAGAACTGCAGAACCGGACGAAAATCGGCACCGGCTGCGGCGGCTGTAAAGAGGAGGCGGAAGAGCTGCTTCACGAGTACATCCATCTATTCGGTTAGCGGACCGAATCAGTTCGGGGACCTGCGGACGGTAAATTCCCCTTTTAAGTTATTCCGCCTCGACGTATTTATTTTTACCGCCTCTTCGTAGAAATACTGCTGACAGCGGAAGGGGCGGTGTTTCCCCCGTTCAACCGGAACATACTTTCCCGTCGGCAGCAGCACCCGGGCTTTTACATTATCTTTGAAGTAAGATTCTAAAATCCATTTGCATTTTTTCTTCATTTCCGGCTGCTCGACGGGAAACATCAGTTCCACCCGCCTCTCCAGGTTCCGGGGCATCCAGTCCGCCGATGAGAGATACAATTCCTCCTGCCCCTGATTTTCAAAATAAAAAATCCTGCTGTGTTCGAGAAACCTGTCGATGATGCTTATTACCTTGATGTTTTCACTTAAGCCTTCTACTCCCGGGACGAGCATGCAGATTCCTCGTACGTTCAGCTCCACTCTTACTCCCGCCTTGGATGCTTCGTACAGTTCGGTAATGACGTCCGGGTCGGCAAGGGAATTCATTTTCGCCCTGATAAGGCCGGAATGCTCCGTTGTACTCCGTTCCGTTTCCCGCTGAATGCACTGGATAATTTTGGATTTCAGATAGTGGGGGGCCATCACCAGTTTTGTCATTCGCGGAACAGTTGAGTATCCGGTTACGGCATTGAAAAACAGCGCCACTTCAAAGCTGAGCGCTTCGGTGCTCGTTATCAGTCCGACGTCGGTATACAGTTTTGCCGTTTTATCGTTGTAATTTCCCGTACCCAGATGCGCGTAACGCCGAATACCCTCGAGTTCTTTCCGGACAATCAGCAGCGCCTTGGAATGGACTTTCAGGTGCGCTATACCGTAAATGACAATGGCGCCGGCGCGCCGCAGCTGTTCCGCCCATTCAATGTTCCGCTCCTCGTCGAAGCGTGCTTTCAGTTCCACGAGGACGGTTACCTGTTTCCCGTTATACGCCGCGTCGACGAGGGCTTGAACGATGGGGGAGTCTCCGCTGGTGCGGTAGAGGGTCATCTTAATTGCCAGGACCCGCGGGTCAGCCGAAGCGTTTTGGACCAGCTTTGTAACCGGATCGAAGGATTCGTAGGGGTGATGGAGCAGAATGTCGGTTTCTTGTAATGTGTCCCAAATTGGTGTTTCACTGTCCCGGTCTACTACTGAAACAGGTTTCCATCTTTCCTCCCGCAGCCGTTCATAGCCGGAAATAAAAGCAAGGTCCATACAGTCGGCAAGGCCGATGATCCCCGGTATGTCGTAAACCTCCCGTTTGTCTACGCCGGAACTGTTAACAAGCATGTTTTTCAATTCGGTATCACCGCTGCCGCATATTTCGAGACGGACGGGAACACTGTGCAGCCGGTCGATAAGGACCTCTTCCATCGCTTCGAGAAAGTCTTCGTCCCGCTCCTCGTCGACGCTCAAATCGGCGTCTCTGGTAATTCGAAACAGGCAGGAGCCGGTAATTTTATATCCCTGAAAGAGGGTCCCCGCGTTTTCGAGGATGATGTCTTCGATGAGGGTAAAACAGCGTGTTCCTTTTTTTTCATTCAGCCATTGAACGCGGCCTAATGCCGGCGGTATTTGTACAACGGCATAATTAACATCGTTATTGTTTTTGTCATCTCCCCGGCGGAGCTGGAACAAAATGTGCAGCCGGAGGCTGTTGGTAAAGGGAAATTCCTGCTCCGGCTCCACCCGTATCGGAGTAAGACTCGAAAAAAGCCCTTCCCGGAACCGGATTTTGCATATTTTCTTGTGCTCCTCCGTAAACTCGGCCTGCCGGACAAAGAGGATGCTGTTTTTTTCCAATTGTGGAATAATATCGGAGTTGAGGCATGCATACTGCTTCGCGAAGAGTTCATGGACCCGGTCGGAGATTTTGGCCAGCTGTTTCGAGGGCGGCAAACCGGAAGGACATCGGACAGTATCGCTCTTTGCATACTGCCGTTTGATTGTTGCCGCACGGACCATGAAAAATTCGTCAAAATTAGAGCTTACAATGGACATAAACTTCCAGCGCTCCAAAAGCGGGACACCCGGGTCTAACGCTTCTTCCAATACCCGAGCGTTGAATTCCACCCAGCTGAGTTCACGGTTAAAGAACATCGGCTTTTTTTTCATTTCAAAGAACTCCTTATGCTAAAATAACCCGGAGGCCGAATACTTCTTCAAACATCCCTGATTTTGCTTTCATACTCATTTTTTCGGAAGAGATATCACCTACCGCGTTACACCTGATAATCAGCTGGTCCTCCCGTTTCTCCAGTTCGAAATTGCCGATCCGCTGGTTATGCCCTCTGTCCAGCGCGTCGGCGACCCGCAGGATGGAGGCAAGTTTTAAGACTTTTATCCGGTCTTCTCTGGAAAGTGAAACATAAAAGGTATGGGACGTTTGGGGGGACACTTTACGGTGGTACCTGACAACGTTGGATATAATTTGGATTTGTTCCTTATGCAGACCGAAAATTTCAGAGTTGCTGACAATGTACTGGCTGTGCTTGTGATGGCCGCTGAAGCGGATATAACTGCCTATGTCGTGCAGCAGCGCGGCCACTTCCAGCAGCAGCCGTGAACGGCTGCCTAAGCCGTGGTCTTCCGCGAAGTCGTCGAAGAGTTTTACGCACAGCTTCGCGACGTGAAGGGCGTGGTCTTCGTCGAAGTGAAATTTTCTCCCTAAAGCGAGGGCGGAGGCGACAATTTGATAGTGAAAGTGTTCCTTCACCTGCGGGTCGAGGCCCTGGGCGATGTTGATAAGCACTCCGTCCCGGATGCTGGTATTCGGTACGATGAGCTCTTCCGCGGATGTTTCGCTGAAAAATTGCCGGTAAATGAGAAGTCCCGTTACCAGCCCGTCGGCATCGTCGTAGGTCACTTTCAGTTCCCGAACGCACTCGTCCAGATTGAGGTGCTGAATTATATCGACAAATTTGAAAAACTGCGCTTTTCCGATGGTCGAATAGAGTTCGTTTATCTTTTTCCCCGCCTTTTCGGCCGCGAGGCGCGCGTGTCCGCCGACGGCGACAAACAGCCGGATCCGCTTTATTTCCAGCTCATTGTCGAGAATTTCCGTCATCGCCGTAATCCGTTCTCCGAGCATCTTTACCCGGTAATCCGGAGCGGCCGCGCTGGGCACGTCCTGTTCAACGCGCACGGTCCCGATATTAAGGGAATGGGAAGCGACTATTTTACTCCGCTGCAGCAGCATGACTTCGGTACTTCCCCCGCCGACTTCGATAATCATGGTATTCGAGCGTCCAAGCCGCGGGCGGAGGTCTTCAATGGCGTGCTGAACGGCGATATAAGTCAGGCGGGTTTCCTCGATCCCCTCCACCACCTCCACGCGGAAACCGGTTTTGATAAGAACCCTGTCAATGAAGGTGTCTCTGTTCCGGGCTTCCCGCAGGGCGCTGGTGGCCATTACCCGCACATTCTCCTCTGCAATTCCCCAGCCGCCGATAATTTCCCGGAAATCGGCAAGGATTTTCAAGGCCTGAAGAAGGGACTCCCTGCTGACATTCCCCGTGGAAAAAACGTCCCTTCCTAACAGGACCGGTTTGCCGGCCCGGTCGATAACGCGCCACTGCTGTTCCGGGCCGATTTCGGCCACCACCATCCGGATGGCGGTGGAGCCTAAATCAATAACTGCCGCCAGTTTTCGTTCGGTATTATCCATTCGTATGAGACAATTCCCGGCGTATGGCGCCGGCAGCACCGATGACAACCGCGTCGTCGCCGAGTTTTGCTGTTTTAATGGTTACGTCCCGGGCAAGGGCTTCCATGGCGTGTTCCCGCATGGTTTTTTCGGCAATTTTGATATACGGATCTCCAAGTTTTTCAACAAGGCCGCCGCCTAAAATGATAAGCTCCGGATTAAAGATATTGACAAAATTAGCCAGCCCGATGCCCAGCATATACGCGCCCCGGTCGACAATTTTCTGTACTGCCTCGTCTTCGTTGCCGACTGCTTTTTTAAATACCTTGCTTTTAAAGTTTGCAAAATCGGTGCCGGCTTCTTTCATGATCGTGGGTGCCTTCCCCGCGGCGGAGAGGGCAACGGCGTCTTTCGACAGGGCCGTTTTACTGGCAAGGGCCTCCAAACAGCCGTATTGACCGCAGCCGCAGAGGGGGCCGTCGAGCTGGATAATCATGTGCCCCAATTCTCCGGCGTTTCCCGAAGCTCCGTGGTAGATTTTTCCGTCGATAATAATTCCCCCGCCGACTCCGGTCCCCGGAAACACGCCGATTACATGTTTGCAGCCCTTCGCGGCCCCCTGGAGGAGCTCACCGTAGGTCCCGGAGCTGACATCGTTTTCTAAAATCATCGGGAGGGAAAATTCTTTTTTCAGCTTTTCTATTACGGGATAATTATAAAAGCCCAGGTTCGGAGTATTGACAATGACGCCGTTTTTTCTGTCGATGGGACCGGGAACTGCAAATCCGATTCCCTGGACGTCACCCGCGTCGACGTCCGCCTCTTTCAGTGCCTCGCGGATGGTCTCAATTATCCTGACCACTACCTCATCGGGACCGTCCTGGGCCATTGTCTCCTGTTTGTACCGGCTGATAATTTCATTTCCGTTAAAGACCGCGCAGAGCATCTTCGTGCCCCCTAAGTCAAACCCCACAACGATATCTTTCTCTTTCATTAATCCGCCTTTATCAGTATTTTATAGAAAAATAGGAACTTATAAAAGGGGAATATATGAAGCGAATATCTTTCGTTTTACTTTTTGTATGCAGCAGCGCTGCCGTTTTCGCCGGCGGAAAGCAGGAGAAGGGCCTTACCGCGGGGGATACCGCCGCCGCGGTGGAACCTCTGGAACTTACAGTCAACGCCCTCAAAGGCCCGACCGGCATCGGGATGGTCCGGCTTTTTGAAATGAAACCTGATTTAGGGCCGAATGTGAGCTCGGAATACCAGATCGCGGGTGCTCCGGATGTGCTGGTTTCGCGGGTACTTTCAGGTGAGGTGGATATAGCGGCCCTGCCGGTGAATGTGGCGGTAAAGCTTTACAACAGCGGAGTGCCGTATTCCTTAGGCGCCATTGTGGGGAACGGGCTTCTGTATATGCTTTCGGGCGACCCGGAAGTGGCCGGTATTGATGACCTTCGGGGAAAGGAAATCTACAATGTGGGCAAGGGGGCGACGCCCGATTTTGTCCTCCGCTACCTGGTAGATGCCCGGGGAATCGGGGGAGAAAAGGGAGTTACCGTCAGTTTTACCTATCCCCACCCGGAGCTTGCCCAAATGCTCATTGCCGGGAAGGTGAAAACCGCCGTTCTGCCGGAACCCTTCGTGACCATGGTCACCATGAAAAACGGGGATGTCCGGATTGTGGAAAACCTGCAGAAGGTGTGGGCCGAAGAGCTGGGCGGGGAAAAGCCCTATCCGATGTCGGTGGTGGTTATAAAAGACGAGGTGTGGCAAAAGCGGCCTGACGCGATCGAACGTTTTCTCGCCGCGTATAAAGAATCGATCGAGTGGGTCAGTACTACTCCGAAGGCTGCCGGAGAACTGGCGGAGCAACACGGAATCGGCATGACCGCCGCGGTAGCCGCCCGGGCCATCCCCCGGCTCAACCTGACATTCGTCCCCGCCGGCGAGGCCCGGGTAGAACTGGAGCGGTTCCTGCGGGTCTTTATGGACTACGATCCGAAGGCCATCGGCGGAAAACTCCCGGACGAAGGCTTTTACGGAGAGTAGGGGTCGTCGGTTTACGTTAACACTATTGGGTACGCTGCAAACCAAAGATCAGGACTCGTATGTAATGCTTTCGATAATCTTCGGGTAATGTCCGGAGTGATTGAGCCGTTTTCGTTGATGATTTTTGATAAGGTTTTTCTGGAAATAACTAAATCCTTCGTAACTTCGGCTATAGTTAGGCGAAGAGGTTCCAAATACTGTCTTTTTAATATTCCTCCGGGATGAGTAGGTTTTCTTTTTCGCAATCGGGCTCAAATTTTTCACGAAATCCTGTTTGTCGTAACTCATTCCGCGAAACTCGGCCGCGCCCATTCCAAAATGAAGAGGGCGTCCCGCATAGCCCGTTCGGCATCAGCCTTGGAATATTCTTCAGTCGGGATTAAATCAATATCGCCGTAAAACGCGAACTCCCGCTCTTTTCGCAGCCATTTTGATATTTCAGCGGCTTTTTCTACATCCGCTTTCAGGGAGTCGGAGAATTTGTCTTTTACTTCGATAATTAACGGCCCGACATCGTGTAGTTTCGGGGGCTCGATTCCGTTTTTACGGAGGACCCCTTTCAGCAGGAGCTCCACAATTTCCTGGGCTTCCCGCACTACATCGGAATAATCCTCTTCATCCATAAAAAGCTGCAGTGCCTTCATCCTTGTTTGGGCCTTTATAAAATAACTTTTTCCTAAAAGATCGCTTGTCACAGTTTTATTACCTCGCCGGCCTTGAGGTCGGGTTTAATTTCCCAGTAATATCCGCCTTTCCACGGGCGCTTCTTCGCGCCGTATTCCTCGAGTCTTTTTTTCAGGTGTTTAAGATAATCGGCAAAGAAGTTGTTTTTATCGTAGAGGATCACCGCGTCATCTACCATGTCGAGGTAGAGATATCCGCCTATGTTAACCTCATCCGGGGTCCTGATAAAAGGCGATAGATCGACGTTCCAGCCATGTTCCCGGGCATGCTGTAATTCATGAGCAAGCCTGTTTTCAATTTGCACAAAATCATTCATTCTGTTCATCCGCCCGTTCGGCAGGTTTTTAACGATGAACAGTAAATCGATGTCGGACCCAAATGTCTGCGTGTTTCTGGCAACGGAACCGTAAACTGCTATGGAGATAAGATCTCTGCCGTAAATGTTTTTGCAAACTTCGTTAAGAGTTTGTAGTATGCTTTCCGCGAGTTCCTTAAGCACTGCCATCTACTCTTTATCAATGCTTCGGCGACACGGTCATATTGAAGGAAGTTCGACGATACTTAACCCCGCCTTTTCCGCGAGAGAATTTCGCCTGCCGTCATGCGAAAGGAAATGGGTAAACAGCCGTTCTTTCCGCTCTTCTATGATCATGTCCGATAAGTGTTTCCCTTTGGGATCAGCACAAATCTTTTTTGCCCGATTTACAAAGTCCGGATATTCCACTGGTTTCTGTTGTATTTCGTTGTGCTGGGCAATTTTCGCGACTATTTTGTTCCGTTTCGTGATATAGACCTCTTCCCCTTCTTCGATGTGGCGTAACATCTCGCTGAAATGATGCTGTATTTCCCGGACACTTGCCTTTTTCATGCATTACATTATGCATTACATTTTTGGAAGCGTCAAGGATGCTGCTGTCTCCTTTTTTCTTGCATTAATGCTTTATTTTGAATAGAATTAAATAAAAGGAGTCATATTATGTCTACTCGACAAAATAAAACCGGATTGTGTTTCTCCGCGGCCATCGTGCTGCCGGCCTGTATTTTTCTGATTATCGGATGTGCCTCCGCGCCGGACGGCGGGGCGGTGGAATCATGGACCCATGTAATCGATGAGGGTAACTACCGAGAGGGGGAGGGCTCGGTGTTGTACCGGTATGAAGACCGGAGGTTCAACACCGAAGACTGGTATGATGTATGGATGGACGATTCTCACTGGGGAATCGAAGGCGGCTGGAGCAGGTTCGTCGATGTTTATGATTCGGAAAAGGGGATGTTCATGTACGGCGTCGAGTTTTACGACGGGTACATCGAGTTTCCGGCGTACGGGAAGGAACTTACCGGCGCGACACTCCGTTTTTACCGGATGCCGGCCGCGAAATAACTACTTCGCCCAGACCCTCGGCGCGTTGTGTCCGTGGGCCCTTGCAAACTCCTTCGCCTGGTGCATGAACGCTTCTAAGCGGGTTTCAATGCCCGAATCGTCCAGGCCGTCGTAGGCGATGTTCACCCAGGGGATGTTGTTGTGGTCCTTCCTGAAGGAGTGAGAAATAGAGGTAACCAATGTACCGGGCATGCACATGAAGGGCAGGATGTTCGCCACCCCGGAGATGCCCGTTTTTGCCAGCGCCGCGCAGGTCCCTAAGTTCAGCGCCGGGTCGCCGTCATAGTCCTTATGGACGTAGGGGCCGCAGAGGCCGATCATATCGTCCAGTTCCACTTCCCGTTCCATCTCCCCCACGTGTTCGATGGCCTTGTCTAAGGGGTGAATGATCCGGTGGGTAAACACTTCCTGCACCTTTGCCTGCAGCTGTCCCTTTATATCGCCCTTCCATTTACTGTCCCGCTGGAACCGGTAGGTGCTGTACGTAAGCCATTCCCGGAAAGGCGCTATAATCGTTTCCGCCCCTAACGCCTCGAGTTTCTGCACAAGAAAGCCGGAACAGAAGGGGTTGTCCCGCATGAAAATTTCACCGACTACCGCGATAACCGGCTTCCGCGGCATTTCCGTATCGACGGGGACAGCTTTAAACATTTCAGCGGCGTTGTGCATCACCTCGGGGAGATGCTTTGCTCCCTCTTCGACGCACTGAATTACCATTTGCAAAGCTTCCTGATAGACCCGTTCTACATTGCCGGGGTTCTTTTCGTAAGGGACCCGTTCCTGCTTCAGTTTACGGAGCAGGTCCACCGCGACGATGCCCCGGACCGCGGCGATTCGGAACTTGTTTCCGTGCCCCCCGGAGAGGTCTTCGTAGTTGTTGTCGTTGCTCGGGCTGATAATCGTAACATCCGGGAAGCCTAGGCGGTTGAAAAGGATCCGCTGAAACCGGTTATACTGGCCGAACCGGCAGGGGCCGTTGTGGTCGGGCATGAAAAAACTGGTCTTGTCAGCCTGAAATCCCGGCTCTAAGACCTTCTTGATAAAGCTCCCGGTGGTACAGATCATGGGGAAGCACTCTTTGGACGAGGTATATTTTCTTCCGAGTTCGACATCTTCTTCGGTCTGCCGGGGGAGGACCCACGCGTCTATCCCGCAGCTTCGGGATGCCGCGGCGAGGGCGTAGGCGCCGTCCCGCATATACGGGAAATAGAGGGAACGGCCGGTGCTCGCGGCATTGTAAAAACCGTGCAGCCGGAGCATGTTCGGTTCCTCCGCCGCTTCTACCTCCCTTCGCCCTTTTAGACTGTCTAAAAATGCTTCGCAGCGGGTTATCATTCCGGCATCCGCCGAATGTTCGTCCACTTCCAAATTGAGATAGGGCTTGTTTTTCAGTTCCTCTCCCACGTAATGGGACAGAAATGAATCGGGTCCGCAGCGGAAATTGCTCAAATATACCGCGTTCATTCTGTCGTCCCGCGCGACGATCCTCGATGCCGCCAGAATTTTCTGCCCGTTCGGCCAGTACATCAGCGGGTAGTCTTCAAAAATGTTTTCCCGCTCTAAGGGCAGGAAGTCGAGGGGAATGGGCAGGACGTCGAGGTTAATCAGTTTCTCGACGAGACTCAAGTTCAGTTCACTGTCCCCGGTGTTGTAGGGCCTGCCGAGGATGACCGCCGCGATCTTGTCCTTGGGCAGGTTTTGCAGCACCTCGCTCCCCCGGGCCTTTACCGCGGTTTCAAAGGCCCGCTGGGCCGTAAAGGATTTTTCAATCGCTGTTACCGTGTCCCGCTTATTTGTTCCGAACTGAGCGTTCATAAACCCGCTCAAGTCGTTGTTCAGGACTTTCCCTGTATGACGAAAATGGAGGGTGGGAATAAGCAGCTTCTTTTCATGCTCCGTGTCCTTCAGGGCGGTCTTGATCATAAACGGATTGCTCTGTACCCAGGGGCAGTTGTAATTGACCGTCGGGTTGTCCGCCCCTGCTTCCGCGTTGACCACAAAAGGAGCGAATATATAGTCCACCCCCTTTTCCAGGAGGTCGTAAACATGGCCGTGCATCGCCTCCACGGGAAGACATGTCTCGGCGGTGAGCATTTCCAGGGACTTCGCGATCAGCTGACGGTCCGAGGGTTTGGAGAGGACCACCTCGAACCCAAGCTCGGTGAAAAATGTCCGCCAGAAGGGAAACTGCTGGAAGAAGATCATCAGCGCCCGAGGAATTCCAATGGTAATCGGTTTCGTCCCGGCTTCGTTTTCAGCAGGCGCGGACGCGGCAGCGCCTGCGTTCCAGGTGTCGGCAAAATCGCCTAGAAGCATGGTCATCCGTTCTTCAAAAAGGTTCGGAATACCCTTGCCCTTTCCTTTCCGTTCTTCGATTTCATATTTTTCACACCTTCCGCCGTAAAAGAGGGGTTTTGTTTCACCTTCAATTTTTACGCGCCGGATTTCACAGTGGTTTGAACAGCTTTTACAGGTAAACCGGTCGACGCTGTAAGGCACCTTACTAACGTCAAACCCTTTAAACCGTGTCTTCCCCCGGTCTTTCACGATGTCCCGTGCCAGCATGGCGGCGCCGATTGCTCCGGTTACGTCGAAGTGGGGCGGAACGGTAATTTTCTTGCCCGTTATCTTTTCAAACGCGGCAACCACCGCCTTGTTGTTGGTTACGCCGCCCTGGAAGAAGATCTTGCCGCCGATCCGTTTCGTCCCCACGACTTTCTGTATATAGTTCTGGACGATAGAGTAGGCCAGTCCGCCAACGAGGTTCTCTTTGGAAACGCCCTTCTGCTGATGGGTATTGAGGTCCGATTCCATAAAAACGGTGCACCGGTCGCCTAAGGCGGCGGGCTGCCGCGCCTGCAGCGCGAGGTTCCCGAATTCCTCGATAATATTGATGTTGAGTTTTTCCGCCTGTTCCTGGAGAAAAGAACCGGTCCCGGCGGCGCACACCTTGTTCATTTCAAAGTCGACAACGACCCCGTTTTCTATACTGATGTATTTCGAGTCCTGCCCCCCTATTTCAAAAATGGTATCTACCGTCGGATCGTAGGCGATTGCGGCCGTCGCCTGGGCGGTAATTTCGTTCTGGATTGTGTCCGCGCCGATAAAGTCTCCCGTCAGGTAGCGGCCGGACCCGGTGGTTCCCGCGGCCAGTACTTTCACTCTGCCGCCTACCTCTTCCTGAATTTCACTCAAGCCCCGCCGGATTGCTTCTAAAGGCCGGCTTGCCGTCGGAAGATAGCGCCGGGATATAATGTTGTCGTCCTTGTCGATAAGAACGACATTGGTGCTCAAAGAGCCGATATCGAGGCCGAGATATACCTCGAGTTGGTCGACATTGTCGGGAATGGGAGTTACCTGTTTGCGGATTTCCGTGTCAGCCTCCGTGAGAGGAGCATGGAAGTTCCCGTCCCGTTTATCACTCGCGAGATAGTCTTTCAGCGGTCCCAGGCCGCGGTAGGCAGCCCCGTCGCTTCCCGTTTTATCGAGGACATGGTACAGAGCGCCGAGGGCGCCCATCGCGGTATTGTGTTCCGGGATAATAAGCTCCCCGTCTTGGATATTGAGCAGTTCCCTGAATGCCCGGACCACCCCCTGGTTTAAAGAAACGCCGCCCTGAAACGCGATGGGCTTCTGCAGTTCCTTTCCTCTGGCCATGGTGCTCTTGAAATTCCGTGCAACGGCAAAACAGAGCCCGGCAACGATGTCGTGGACAGGGGTTGCAATCTGCTGCAGATGTATCATATCGCTTTTGGCAAATACGGAGCAGCGCCCCGCGATTCGGGGCGGATTTTCCGATTTTATTGCCAGCTCCCCGAACTCCTTTTCGATGGAAACACCGATCCGGTTGGCCTGCTGGTCTAAAAAGGAACCCGTTCCGGCGGCGCAGGCGGCGTTCATGACAAAATCTGAAAGCTGTACGACACCGTCTTCGCCGTCTTCCATCATGATGAGTTTTGAATCCTCACCGCCCATTTCGATGATGGTTTTTACATGGGGATAGAGTTTTTCCACCGACGCCGACTGGGCCACCACCTCGTTTACAAAGTGAATTCCTACAAGGTCCGCGGCTAGTTTCCCGCCGGTACCCGTTATCGTCATTGTGCCGATTTCCTCTTCCGGGTATTTTTTGTACAAACCGACAAGGAAATCGTACAGAGTAACAAACGGTTTCCCCCGATGATAGGTATAAAACGTCTCGAGGATATTCTGTGCATTATCGGTTATCACCGTATTGATGGAAATCGAACCTATATCTAAACCAATATGATATTTCATGTTAGTACTCTATGAATCAACCGGAAAATTGTCAATATTTTACCCCTTTTTGATATGATATTGACATTGAACTAGCTAGATGAGTAAACTAGATATTATGAATGAGATTGGTATTTTTAACACGAAAAAAAACCTTTCCCGGCTGCTTGTGCATGTACGCCGGGGAAAGGTTTACACCATCACGAGCCGGGGGACCCCGGTCGCGCGGCTGGTCCCCTACCGGGAAGGGAGAAGCACGCCGATGGGAGAAATTCTCAGCCGGTTCAGAGAAATCCGGAGTTCCGTAACCGAATCGGACAATGTAAAGAGCTACATCCGGAGGGGGAGAACGGATTGAACTCCTGGGTAATTGACTGTTCCTTCAGCGCCGCGTTGTTTCTTCCGGATGAAAACACACCCGCCGCGGAGCGGTTTTTTTCCCGTATTTCCGCCGACGATTCCCTGTTTGTTCCGTCCCTCTGGTGGACCGAGCTTGCGAGTCTGGTAACGGAGGCGAACAAACGGGAACAGCTGCAGCGAATGGACATCCTTACCATACTATCGCTTTTCCGTGAATTCAAACTGGTAACCGATACCCGATACGGCCCCGAATACGCGGAACGGCTGTACGAATTTGCCGCTACCTACAAACTTTCCGGTTACGATGCCGTCTATTTAGAGCTTGCCCTCAGGGAAAAAGCAGCGATTGCAACCTTCGAGCCGAAAAAACTTGCCGCGGCGGACATCGCTGGAATAAAAACGGTCGGTTTTTAGAATAAACTACAGAAAGTAAGCAAAAACTATTGCATTAGAAAGCAAAAAATAATATAATTGAAAGGTAAACGAAAGAGTAGTGGAAAATGAGTGTTAACATTTCGGAAAGAGAACGAAAAATCCTCAAAGTACTGTCCGAAGACAGCTCTATCAATGTAAACGATATGAGCAAAGTCTTCGACGTTTCGACGGTGACTATTAGAAACGACCTTGCAAGCCTCGCGGAAAAGGGAATGATTCTGCGGACCCGGGGAGGGGCAATTCCGGCCTTTCATCCCAGCATTGTCGACCGGCAGCGGAACCTTACCGACGAAAAGGGGCGGATAGCCCGGGCCGCGGCGGAAAGTATCAGCGACGGCGATACCGTTATGATCGGCGCCGGAACGACCACCGCCCTCATTGTGAAATACCTTTTGGGGAAACAGGACCTGCATATTGTTACCAATTCCACGCTGATTATCCCGTACGCCCGGGTGAATCCCTCCATCCATCTTACCGTTGTCGGCGGTGAATTCCGTCCCTCCACCGAATCGCTGGTGGGGCCGGTGACGCTGCGGGAGCTGGAGCAGTTCCACGTAAAAAAGGCGTTTATCGGGACCGACGGATTTTCTCTTGAGAAAGGCCTTACCACTCATCTGGTTGACGGCGCCGAGGTAATTAAACGGATTGCCCGGCAGACGGACCGGAAAATTTTAATAGCGGATTCATCAAAGTACGGAAAAGAGGGGTTCGTAAAGATCCTCCCTCTGTCCGATTTTGATATGATCATTACCGACACGGGTTTAAGCGGCGGTGTGGAAAAATCGCTTGCGGAAAGCGGCCTGCAGGTAATGAAGGTATAATACGAATACAAAGGAGTTGTTACAGTGGCTACGGAAGTTTTAATGCCGAGACAGGGCAATACTGTTGAATCCTGTGTCATTCTCGAATGGAAAAAGCGCGAAGGCGATTCCATTCAGGAAGGGGACATTATTTGTGAAGTTGAAACCGACAAGGCGGCCTTTGAAGTGGAAGCGCCGGCGTCGGGTACGGTAATAAAGACATTTTTCGAAGAGGGCGATGATGTGCCGGTGCTGACGGTAATCGCGGCGATAGGCGAAGCGGGAGAGACGGCGCCGGCCGAAGCGTCTCCGGCGGCGGAGGCTGAAAAGCCCGGACCGTCACCCGGACCGAAGGCCGATGAAAACGGCGCGGCGGAGCCTCAAGCGGCCCCGCCGCGGGTTGAAGCTTCTCGGGACGCGACATCAAAGCCTGCAATATCACCCCGGGCGAAACTGCTTGCCCGGTCGAAGGGGATAGACTACCGGAGTGTGGCGGGAAGCGGCCCGGGCGGCCGGATTATCGAGCGTGACATTCAGTACGTTCTCGATTCGAGGGAGCCTTTTACTCCGGCAGCAATAGAGGAACAGCTGAAGCAGGGAAGCGCGGCGCCGGCCGCGGGCAGCGGTCTCGGCGGGCGCGTAACGGCTGCGGATGCAGCGGCTTCGGCAGCAGGCGGTTCAGCCGCCGGTGCCGAAGCCGGGGCCGCGGTGCCGGAATATCCGGGGCCTGTGGAGGAGAAGCCGGTGAAGGGGGTCCGGAAACTGATCGCCGAGCGGATGCGGGGGTCGCTGCAGTCGACGGCACAGCTTACCATGAACAGCTTTGCCGATGCCCGGACAATCCTTGCCTACCGGAAAAAACTGAAAACCATGCCGGAGGAATCGGGGCTTACCGGAATTACGGTAAACGACTTTATTCTGTTTGCCGTTTCCCGCAACCTGCGGGCTTTCAACGAACTGAACGCCCACTTCTTAGGGGACACGGTGAAGCAGTTCGAACACGTGCATTTGGGATTCGCGGTGGACACCCCGCGGGGACTGATGGTCCCGGTCATTAGAAACGCCCACGCTTTACCATTGAAGCAAATATCGGCGGAGGCTAAACGGCTGGCATCGGGCTGTCTCGAAGGGGGCATCAATCCGGACGAACTTTCCGGCGGCACCTTTACCGTTACGAATTTAGGCGCGTTCGGCATCGAGAGCTTTACACCCATTGCAAACGCGCCGGAAGTCGGCATTCTCGGGGTCAACGCGATACAGCCGAAGCCGGTTATCGGTGAAAACGGCGAAACCGTGTTTGTCCCCCATATCGGGTTCAGCCTGACAATAGACCATCAGCTGGT
>CAYTSI010000062.1:0-17053 GCA_964440465.1 uncultured Spirochaetales bacterium | reverse complement strand
GCGGCGGCGGGTATTCTGAATCGTGATTCCCGCGGCCCGGACGCGCGGGGAGTAACGGGAAGCGGCGGTGTCGGACTGCTGGAACTCTCCCTCGGAGGTGAAAACGGTGCCGGTCTCGCCTTTGGAATGGGCGGTACCAATTTCAGCATTTCCCGCCTCGCGGGCGCGGCGGGAAATATCGGCGTGTGGATACGGCAGCAGCAAATACGGGGGTACGATCTTTTCGGGAAGGCCGATATCGCCGACGGGTATGACGGGTATGCGAAAGCGGGGACCGCCCTGCGGGGCCTTTGGGCGTTCGGAGATTCGAAAGGGGAGACGCTGGTTGAGAGCCTTTTGTCCGGGGATGACACGCTGCGTGTGGGTTATGTTTCAAAAGGGGCGGTAACCCGGGCCCCGGATAGTCCCGGCGGCGGCAGGATTATCGATATCGCGGGCCTCGGTTCGGCCGCGGACAAAAATTCGAGGCTCCGGGCCGGTATTACGCTGCAGCATGAGGCCTGGCGGGACGGTGTTATCAGCGCCCTCGACCTGCAGTTTTATGAAACCCTGAATTCCGTAGCGGCCCATACCGAAATGGCAATGAAAATGGCCTCCCGTTACGGTCCGCAAATTATTACCGGAGACCGTACACTGAAAAAAGACGCGGCCGCTTATTTTCGGGGTGCCCGGGCGCTCGCGGGCCATACGGCGATGAATTACGATTTTTCAGCGGATTACTGGAAACTGCGGCAGAACGGGCTGCTTGAGTATGACGGCAGCGGATATCTTTACAACGAACAGGGAGAGCAGCTTCGGGATGACAACGGAAACGCCGTCGGCGCGAAAGGCATTGAGGGGGGGCTTCTTGCAATTTTAGGCCTCGAGGATACGGCAGGCAACAGACAAAAGGTCATCGATATGATGCTCAAAGCTGATATGACCTACGGGGTGCCGGCCGGGATGGATGCCGCCGATCCTGCTAACTGGTATTGGAACCTGGGGACACATGACGCTTTGAATATGGGGAAACATATGGAAGCTCCGGAGACAATGCTGCACTATCTGCAGGCGAGTGACCATTTTGGTGTCCTTCGCAGCCGGGGTGTCATCGACCTCTCCTACAGCAGCTGGACCTACGGCAACGCGGTCGAAACGATGCGGAGTGAAATCGGCAGAATGGAAAATGAACTGCGGGAGAGAGGTTTCTCACGGTGGAAGGTAAACCGCTGCACGGCGATGTATCGTGACCTGTTCACGACCCTCGATAAAGGCGGGGACGCTTTCGATATGCTTACGGGCCTTAATTCATTTTCCGAAGAGCTGAGGGGCCGGGACCCGGTTACCGACCACATACAGGTGTTGTTCGGGGACAGGCTCTTCCGGGGAAGCGGAGGCGATATGGGGTTGGCCGAGGCGCTCCGGGCGGAATACAATGCCCGGGAAAACCCAAATTACCGGGGGTACGCGATTCAGGACATTGCCGCGGCGTTTACGAAGATGAATATCATCTACGGCGGTGAAGATGAAACGGCAAGCGAGCCGGGCAGCGTATTCAGGGGGAATTATCCGGGAATGTTTTCCTCCCTCGGATACGGAGACAGGATCGATTTTCGCGCCGACAGCAGCTACGGTTTCGCCCCGTCCCTCGACTGCAGCGGTTTTACCGGTTTGGTGTATCATGCGGCCGGATATTTGTCCAACGGGGAAAACCTCAACGAAGGGCCTTACAGCTTCGCGGGGGTGAAAAATATCTTTTCAGATACACGGATTACCGTTACCGATGTTCCCCAAGTTGGGGACCTTGTCGGGGTTGACGGGCATGTGGGTTTCTTAGGCGAGGATGGCGAGGGCAATCGGCTGCTTATACACAGCGCCCCCGACCCGGGGTATACCGGCTGGAGCGATTTAGGCCACAAAAAATCCGGCCCCCGGCTGGACACCTTTTCCTCCGGATACATGGAGCGGCTGGTGGAAGCGGGGCTTTTTCGGTCCTTCGCTGCCGAGTTTGGAGGAAATTACGGGCGATGGAACGTCGGCGGCAACGATATGTTTACATTTGATGATGAAGACATTGAAAAGTTTTATATGCTGTTTGAAAATTAAATCTAAGAAGGAGAAAAAAATGAAAAAAGAAAGATGTGTAACAAAGCTGACGGTAGTTGCTTTTCTAATAACAGCCGGAATCGCGGGGGCTGAGGAAAAACAACAGGACCTCGGGCTGGGATTTTTTTCCGGCTACAATGAGGAGCACAACATCGTTACCATTTTAGCATCCTACAACGAGTGGGATTTCGCGGTAGAGGAAATTGAAGCGGCGGTTTTAACGGAAATTAGTCCCGGCAGCCTGGTGGAGTTTACATTTTATCAGAACAAGGACGGCTATACCGTAACCGATATCGTCGATTATAAAATGCCTACTCCGCGGGAGTATGAAATAATTGTACTAGAGTATCAGCGGAAACGGGCCGCGCTTGTAGAAGAGCATACAGCTGATTAGTACTGTCCGGCATTGGTGCAATGGAGAAAATTTTGTACCATACCGGCATGACGGAGTTTACCGCCCGGGTCATCCATGTAATTAAATCGATTCCCGCGGGAAAGGTGTGCACTTACGGCGGTGTGGCGGCCCTCGCGGGAAGTCCCCGGGGCGCCCGCGAAGTTGTCCGAATACTGCACAGTATGAGCCGCAAAGAAAATCTGCCGTGGCACCGTGTAATCAATTCAAAGGGGCGCGTAGCAATAAAAGACCCCGAGGGGGCCCGTCTGCAGATAGCGCTGCTACAGGAGGAAGGGGTGAATACGGACGAAACGGGGACGGTGGAGCTCAAGAAATTCTTATGGACAGGCTAAAAAAATGTGCTGCCCCCGGGTGTGAAAGGGACAGCACTGGTAGGACTTTACATCCATTAAAAAATGGAAGGATAGTGTGTCGCTGCATCCAATTGTGCAGTAACCGTGCCAACTATAGCGAAATTTATTGTAATATGTAATTCTATATGGAGCAATAAATTAAATATTCCCCGCGTATTCGCGCGGCTAGAAATGTTGGTCCTTTTCCGGCTACTTTGTTGGCACCGTCTACAGTTTGGTCACTAACCTGTTGCGCACGGATAGGTTTTTTTTAGTTCCGGCAGGATAATTTCCGGCGGCCAGCCGCGGTCCGGCCATCCGCCGGTGGGGGAATTCTTTTCCGGCATACTTTCTCGCAAGATAATCGGACAAATAGAGATCTATTGCCAATGCCGCGGTACCGGTATTGATGAAAAACCCTGACTGTCCCGCCCATTGAATGGAGCAGACAGCTTTACTGTATTTGTCATGTTTGTCCCCTAGTATCGCTGTCTGTAAAATACAACAATATATGCTAAAACGAGTATATTCTTATATCTTTCCCGTTTGCCGCCGGGCGGATCAGTTTGTATCTTATATGTAAATAGGAGATTATATACGATGAGATTTGATAAATTGACCCTAAAAGCCCAGGAAGTGATCCAGGAGGCCGATTCCCTCGTCGGAAACTACAATCATTCAACCCTCGACCCCGAGCATCTGTTGTCCGCGCTTATCGGACAGAAGGAAGGGGTCATTCCGCCGCTGTTAGACAGGCTCGGAGTTTCGCGACAGGAAATTACCCGGGATTTGACGTCCATGGTAGAACAAAAGCCGAAGGCATACGGGGACAGTATGCAGGTGCATATGTCGCCGGAAGTCGGAAATGTCCTCCGTACCGCCGAGCGTGAGGCGGATAATTTAAAAGACGAATACGTATCGACCGAGCACCTTTTTATCGCGCTTATTGAAGGAAAATCCCCGGGGGCGGAGCTGTTTCAGCGGCATGGAATTACGAGGGACGCTGTGTTGAAAGCGCTGATGTCGATCCGCGGGAACCAGCGGGTGACGGACCAGAACCCTGAAAATAAATATCAGGCTTTAGAGCGGTTCTGCAGAGACCTGACCGCGCTCGCGCGAAAAGAAAAACTCGATCCCGTTATCGGACGGGACGAAGAAATACGGCGCGTCATGCAGGTCCTTTCCCGGCGGACAAAAAACAATCCGGTGCTTATCGGAGAACCGGGAGTCGGGAAAACGGCGATTGCCGAAGGATTAGCCAGACGGATCGTATCGGGGGACGTCCCCGACAGTCTGAAAAATAAAAAACTTCTTGCCCTCGATCTCGGTGCCCTCGTCGCGGGGACCAAGTTCAGGGGTGAATTTGAAGACAGGTTGAAGGCGGTAATTGGAGAAATTACCAAGGCGGAAGGAGAAATTCTTCTGTTTATAGATGAGCTTCACACCCTTATGGGCGCGGGCGCCGCGGAAGGCGCGGTGGACGCCTCGAACCTTTTGAAGCCGGCATTAGCGAGGGGGGAACTCCGCGCTATCGGGGCGACGACCCTCGACGAGTATCGAAAACATATTGAAAAAGACGCCGCCTTCGAACGCCGCTTTCAGCCGGTCTATACTTCGGAACCTTCCGTGGAGGACACCATTGCCATCCTCAGGGGACTGCAGGAACGGTATGAAATCCATCACGGGGTGCGGATTACCGACGAAGCTCTTATTGCCGCCTCCACACTGTCGGACAGGTATATTACCGCCCGCTTTCTGCCGGACAAGGCCATCGACCTTGTCGACGAAGCGGCCAGCAGACTCAAGATGGAAATTGAGAGCCAGCCGATTGAGCTCGATAAAATCCAGCGGCGGATCCTGCAGCTCGACATTGAAAAGCAGGCGCTTCGGAAAGAGAAGGACGAAGCCTCGAAAGAGCGGCTGGAGAAAATCGAGAAAGAGCTGGCGGACCTGCGGAGCGGGCGGGATGCTATGCGGCTGCAGTGGCAGAACGAGAAGCAGATCATCGACCAGATACGGCAGCTAAAACAGAGGCTGGAGGAACTGCACATTCAGGAAACACAGCAGGAACGGGAAGGGAACCTGACGAAGGCAGCGGAAATCAAACACGGCCTGGTCCCACAGACACGGCAGGAATTGGATGAAAAATCCGCGGAATTGGCGGAACTGCAGGGAGAGAACCAGCTCCTCCGGGAGGAAGTGCGGGAGGAGGACATTGCCCAGGTTGTGAGTGCCTGGACGGGGATCCCCGTGTCGAAGATGCTCGCTTCGGAAATGCAGAAGTACCTCGAACTCGAAAAAATCCTGGAGAAGCGGGTGGTAGGTCAGGATTCGGCCATCAACGCGGTGGCAGACTCCATTCGCAGAAATAAAACGGGAATATCCGATGAAAACCGGCCCCTCGGTTCGTTCATCTTTATCGGCCCCACGGGTGTGGGCAAGACGGAGCTGGCTAAGACGTTAGCGGAGTTTCTGTTTAATGACGAACGCGCGCTGACCCGTATCGATATGAGTGAATATATGGAAAAATTTTCGGTGTCGAGACTAATCGGTGCTCCTCCCGGCTATGTCGGGTACGATCAGGGCGGCCAGTTGACGGAAGCGGTACGGCGCCGGCCCTACTCGGTCATTCTCTTCGATGAAATTGAAAAAGCGCACCCCGACGTGTTCAACGTGCTGCTGCAGCTGTTAGACGACGGCAGGCTTACCGACGGACAGGGCAGGGTGGTGGACTTCCGGAATGCCATTATCATTATGACCAGTAATTTAGGAAGCGACATGATCCTGCAGGCGGAGGATATCGACGCGATTAAGCCGCGGATCGACGCGCTGTTTAAGCAGACGTTCAAGCCCGAGTTTTTAAACCGAGTTGATGAAATTATCACCTTTAACAGACTCGGCAGGGAGCAGATTAAGCGGATTGTCGATATTCAGGTTGAACAGCTTACGAAACGCCTAGCCGCGAAGAAAATCAGCATTGTTGTCGAGGAAAGCGCGAAGGCACACCTCGCGGAAGCCGGTTTCGATCCGGCATTCGGCGCGCGGCCCTTGAAACGGACGATACAAAACCTGATACAGAACCCGCTGGCAAAGTTCATGCTGAAAGGGGAGTTCTCCGAAGGGGATACCGTCAAAATCGTGAAAAAGGGTGACGGACTGGGCTTCAAAAAAGGCTGATCCGGCCGGTACATTAAATCCGGTAATATATACTCGTAAAAATGACGAAAATAAGAGTATGAACTGGATTGAAGACCTTGAAGCGAGAGAAATGACTATCAGGAAACGCCTTGAGCTCGATCACCGGGCGAACATATTCGACCCCATCGACCTCGATGCCTATTCGCGGGATATTGAGGTATACAGCAGCGCCCTGGATTGCCACTGCTGTGAGATGGACGAGGGGGAAGAAACCGCTTTCCGGTACGCGATCCGTCTGAAACTGCCGCTGCTGCATCATCTGCGGGGGCTTTTTCTCTCGAGACTTCCGAAAAAAACCGCGTAGTCCCGTTCCGCCGTATCGGCCGGTGTTTCCCCCATGCCCGTTTCGTGATATGATGACGGCATAAGGGGGCGCGAATGATTTCAGTTGCAGCAGCACGAACATGTAAACCGGGGTATCGTGACCAATACGCGCGGGAGGTCTGACTATTACTCCCGAGGAAACCCGGTTTCTGTCTTCAGTTTTTAACCTTATCGAGCAGATCAACTCACAGGAGCTGCGCAATACAAGTAAACACCTTATTCGCAATTACATTGAAGAGGCAGGTGAACTCGGTCCCGCCGAATGCGCCCGCGGCGCGGTGGAACGGTACACGAATACCGAGCTGCCCTCCCTTGAAAGTATTCGAGAAAAAGCGGACGGCGGGACCTTAAGCGCTCTCGACCATCTGGTGCTGAAAATGGAGTGGGCGGCCAAAAAACTGGAAGAGGTAAAGCGGGACCTGTAACCCCCGTGGTCTTTAGGGGTAGGATTTGCAGGGAATCCGAACGACGGCGGCCCGGACGGATTCTTCGAAGCTTTGGGAGAAATCAGGGTTAAAAGCGCGAAGGAGTTTCGTGTTCGGGTAATGCGCGCCGTAGAAGGAGTGTGAAGCTATCAAGAGAAAGTTCTTGTTCCGCAGGTTAAAGTACATGGAAATCGGATGTTTTTTCTTGATCCGGCAAGGGCTGTCGAGAACTTTTATATAGCGCCGTACCAAATTGTTCCACGGAATATGATAATCGACGCAGTTAAAGCAATCATTCGCGGGACCTTCGGTAAGGACCTTTTCTATTACACAGCCGATGTTGCCGGCGGATATAATGGATACGAGTTTTTCCCCTTCTCCGCACCGGAACATGGATTTATTTGCAATTGCTTCGGTAATTGCCCGGGTAAACATGGCGTCTCCGGCACCGATTACCGCGGGGAGGCGTAAAATGGTATACGCGATTCCGCTTGCCCTGACGGACCGTTCGGCCTTAATTTTCGCGGCTGAATACGGAACAAACGGGATCCCCCGGCGCACCGGTGTTGATTCAGTCCGCTGCTCGCCCATTGTCCGAATTCCGTACACCGAGGTAGAACTGATATGGATAAAGTGACGTGCCCCGGCGGTACGGGCCCAGGAAAGGGTTTTTACCGTGCCGGCGGCGTTTACCCGGTGCAGTTCCCGGCGGCCGCTGTTCTGATCGACAATGCCCGCGGTATGCACCACCGCGTCGAACTGCTTTGCCGGGACGTCCTTGAACGGTTTGGGTACCCGAAGGTCCACGTAATATTCTTTCGGACCCGGGGGACGCGTAAAAACGGACCCGTACACGCTACAGCCGGCGCCGCGCAGGTGTTCGGCAGCATGACTGCCCACGCAGCCGTCAATACCGGTAATAAATACGTTCATACCTAAAAGTATACCCGGTCCGTTCCGTCGGTGTAAATATTCCGACAGCCCCTTTCGCGAAGACGTCGAGTTGGCCGGCCCGGGTATCTTACTCCTATGATTTCCGAAGTTGATATATCACGCTTAACCGAAGTGATTACTGTAAATGTAGCCGCTAAACGAATAATATTGTTTGGAAGTTATGCTCATCGGACGATGATGCCCGACAGTGATATTGATATTTTAATTTTAGTGATCTCGTCCGGGAATGGCTGCAGAAAACCAGGCAGGATTTAGATTCCGCCAGGTTTCTGTCGCCGTTTACTTTCTGTATCTCAAGTGGCACTGGAACCCACTTGACGAACTTGCCGCGGTAATGTACCATAAATGGATATATTTAATTTATTGGAAATAAAAATGGCCGAACATATTTCCCAAAAAACAATCCTCCTGGTAGAAGATGAAGCGCTCATCGCTATGAACGAGGCCGCGATTCTCAAGAAACACGGCTATGGTGTTATAACCGCGTATAACGCTGAAAAGGCGATAGAAGCCGCAAACCATCAGGATATAGATCTTGTTCTGATGGACATCGACCTAGGACACGGCAGAATGGACGGTACCGAAGCGGCGGAAATTATCCTGCGGGAAAAAGAGATCCCCGTTGTGTTTTTGTCCTCCCACACCGAACCGGAGGTGGTGGAAAAAACGGAAGGGATTACTTCCTACGGGTATGTAATTGAGATGAACAAATCATTCTTAGAGATATTCGGCATCTCCGACGCCGGGGAGGTGAAAAATTTTGATCTTTTTAAAGACCCGAACTTGACGGAGGAGGTAAAAGAAAAACTATCTAATAGAGAGAACGTTCGATATGAAATCGCCTTCGATTTCGAAAACATTCTGTATGGTTATCTGGTGCAGGTAGTGGACATTAACAACCGCAAGCTGATGGAAAACCAAAAAGACTATCTCATGCAGGAACTCAACCGCCGAGTTAAAAATAATCTCAACATGGTTTCTTCACTTATCAAGCTAAAAAATTCTTCTCTAGGCGATGACTGTCTATCGTCAACAAAAACTGCCGTTCCCTTAGGCCTTATTATTAATGAACTCGCTACAAACGCGATAAAGTACGGATTCGCGAACGGGCGGGAAGCTGTATATGCCGTTGATTTGCGGACAGATGCCTCAGAAAATCAGTATGTTCTTACCGTTTCCAACACCGGCAATCCTTTTCCCGCGGATATCGGTCTTGATAATCCCGAAACACTGGGGCTGCGTTTAGTAACGGCCCTTGTACAGCAGCTGCGGGGAACCATAGAATTACAGAGGGAACCGTATCCGGTATTTACCATTCGGTTTCCAAAAGTTGCCGCTTTATAATGTATAACGTATTAATCAGACGATATTTTATTCCTGTTATTATGTTTGTAATCTTCTCCTGTTTTCCCCTTTTCGGGGAGGCTGTTTCGTTTTATGTGCTTGATAAGGACCTGGAAATACCCTTGGAAGGTGTCCGCGTTGTCGATACCCTGACCGGTGCCGAAGCCTATACCGATTTTAACGGAGAAGCCGAGATGGACCTCGACGTTTCCGGCGGACGGGTAATTGTCGTCGCGGAACTCATCGGATACGAAGACAAAAAAGTCCTGCTCAAAGAGTTTGATAAGCCGGTAACTATCGAAATGATAATGGAAGGACTTGTTGTCGGGGAAGAATTGGTTATTGAAGCGGAAGCGATAGGCGAGTCCGATGAGGAGGTGGGCGTTTCCACGGTCATCGAAAAAGAAGTAATACGTTCCACCGCGAAGATAGGCGTTATAGAAGACGTTCTTACGGCGGTGAAGCTTTTACCTGGAGTCAGTTACGGCGGCACCTTCGGGACATCACTTTCCGTCCGAGGGAGCGCCCCGGACGGAGTTACCGCGGCGATGGACGGTTTTATTGTAAAATACCCGTACCACTGGGGCGGCGCTTTTTCGATATTCAATCCCAATATCGTGGAAACCGTAAAGTTTTCCACCGGGATTTTTTCAGCCAAATACGGCCAGGCAACCAGCGGACTGCTCGACGTTACCACCATTACACCGAACGACGGATTTAAGTTTCAAGCTAATCAATCTACCTCTACCATCGAGTCATTTCTCCAAGTCCCCCTCGGGGAAAAGCGGGAGGCGGGCTTTTTTGCCGGGGCCCGTCTTACCAACTATGATCTGACCCTGGCAGTTTTAAACAAGGCCGCGGAACTTTTCAACGATGAAACCCTGCGGGAGATGCTTTCGGGCATTTCCAGGTCCCCCTATATTTACGATTTTTATTGTAAATTGAATTACAGACCCTCCGACCGTTTCGAATGGTATGTGAACGGGTTCTGGGGGAATGACGGTGTAGGCAGTGCTTTCGAAGACGCGAGTATCAATACCGAAGAAAACATAGCCTATAACTTTGATTTTCGGTATTACAATACGGACCTCTTCGCGAATACGGGGGTCCGTATCTTGGCCGGGGATAATCTCCTTATCCATTTTCTCGGAGGGTATGAGTACTGGCAATCCGACATCGACGCGTTTATTGAAGAATTCGGGACCCATTTCTACAGCGATGCGTTCCTCGATGAATACGGCCTTCTTGTCCCCCCCGGGGAAGAAAGCTTTTCCGTTAGTACAGAATCGTCCTACGTAAGCAGTACGGTAAAGCACGGGGTGCAGGGGCGGCTCGATTTTGATTTGACGCCGAGCAGCCGGGTGCTGCTTCAGTTCGGGCTGGGTACATATCTGGACTTTACCGATAACAGCGGTTCGGGGTCGTTCTGGACGGTGGAATATAGCGAAGACATGCCGGTGTACCGGAACGTCAGTTTCGAGAATACCGCTGAAAATAACAGGCTTGTAAACTCTTTCGCGTACTTAAGCTCTACCTTTACCCTCTCCCCGGACCTGCTTGAATTGGAAGCCGGTTTTCGGGTAGACCATAGTTATCTCCTGGGGGCGGAGGGATTTTCCCTCAATACCTATCCGGTCCCCGGCCCGAGGCTTACCCTCCGCTTAACTCCGCGCCGAAGGGGGGTGTTTTTTACAAGTAATACCTTTACCCTCGGCGGAGGATTGTTTTCCAAAACCCCCTTTGAAACGGTTGATGTAACCGAGGAGATGGGGTTACAGGATTTCGACGTGGCCGTTCCGAAGACCGTTATGTCGATACTCGGCTGGGAAACACGGCTGCCCCTGGATTTCCGTTTTAGGATCGAGGGGTATTATAAATATCTTTATGACAGTTTTTATACAAATAGCATAACAAACGAAGAAACTAACAAGAGGGAAGCGATAATACGCAACGACGGCTTTGGTCACGCGGCGGGTTTCGATGTATTGTTTGATAAAAAAACGTCCCGATATTTCGACGGACTTATAAGCTATTCTTTTATCTGGGCCCGGTATCAGTACCCCGTATCCGACGGGGTCGAGTCGGCCCGTGCCCCGCGGGAACAGTGGTACTACCCTTCTTTTCATAGGTTTAACACTCTTAATGTAATGCTGAATATCAAACCCGTTCCCTGGCTTACGTTTACGACAACGTTGAGTTTTGCCACGGGGACACCGAAGACCGAGTATGACGATAAACAGATGTTTGCCGGTTACTTCGAGGGAACGGACGGCACTACGACCGCGGCGGAAATGTATTCCCGTAAATCTTTCTACTCCGATACCCTGCGAAGCAATATTTCCCTTCCCCTGGACATAAAAATTACCTTCCACAATTATTTTCCAAATTCGAAGGTGAAGTGGGAACTGTATATTGCCGGGGAGGACATACTTTCGCCGCTGCTGTACAGACTGCTGCCGAGGGACAATTTAGATACGAGTTTGTGGAACGGGGAGGACCAGCGGGCGCCGTCGGCCTCCTTCGCCTTTCCGATACCGAGTCTCGGTTTCCAATTATCCTATTAAGGGGTAGACTTCGGGGCAGCGTGATACATAAGATAGGACGGAAGCTCATGGCTAAAGCGCGACGGACCGGAACAATTATAATAGTTCTCTGCTCAGCTGTTCTCGTAACCGGCTGTAGAACTATTGTAAAAGAGTACGATATTACCCGTGCCGAACTGTCTTCCCGGTTTACCATAAAACTGGATAAAGAAGATGAATTGTACGGGGAATACCGTAATCCCCTTATTCCCGCCGCCGTTATTTTTGCCGATGTTGAAAACGGTGAAAAGGAAAATCTCCGGTTATTCGTTACGAGAGTCCGTTTTTTTACCAACTGGCCGAACGGATGGACCGAAGGGGTTTATGAAGCTTCGGGGATGTATCGTCTGTCCCATAAGGCCGGAAATACCAACGTTACACTGCAGGATGAATTTACCCTCTGGGACATTGTATCCGGAGAAATACGGTATTTCGACACCTACCACCGCGGGGAGGACGGTTTTGGGAAAGTGAAAAACAGGATTGACAGAATGACGGAGATAAGCAGGTATTTACAAGAAGAAAAGGGGTTCCCGCCGTACTGCTCGGAAGATGAGTTTTTAACGGCCGTCGAGGAATTCCTTTTTCCGGAAGCGGCCGTTATGGGGGCCGGAATTGTCTGGGACAAAGGGTACTCGGAAAAAATTTTACCGGAACAGTATGTTGAGCTTAGAAACAGCGGGACCCTCTATCGCGATTTCGAGGAAGCGCCTGAACTGTTTTATACGATCTATAATCTCGACTATGTAATGAACACGTTTGTACAAGGGGGAACGTCTTGGCATTAAAAGAGCTCATCATTATGGGCGGCTGGGCTATGTGGCCGCTTATGTTTTTTTCTGTGGCAACGCTGGGAATTATCTTGGAAAAGGTTATCCATCTATTGGTTCATAATATGCGGGTAGACGATATTCATGACGCCCTGCTGCAAAACCTTGAAAACGGAAATATGGACGAAGCGATGTCCGCCTGCCAAGCCTTTCCGAAACGCAAAGTTGGAGCTTCAATTTTCTTAGCGGGAATGAAGGTTTCGTTTTTAGGCGAGTCGAGGATGGAAAAGGCCATGGAAACGGAAGCGGCTGACAGGATCGGTTCCCTGGAAAGCGGGTTTAATCTGCTTATAGCCCTTGGCTCCATCGCCCCTATTACCGGTTTTCTCGGCACCGTTTCGGGCATGATCGGGGCCTTTAAAGCCATTGCCAATGCCGCCGATGTAAACGCCCAGCTCGTAGCCGGGGGGATTTTTGAAGCCTTAATAACCACCGCCTTCGGCCTTGCGATAGCGATTGTGGCCATTACCGGATACAATGTTTTCGCCCATGTAGTTGATAAATTCGCGGCGCGGGTTGAAAAAAACGGCAGCGAAATTATTACGCGGATCCTCATCCTTACCCAGCATATTCATGCGGATTAAGACAAAGCGGAGAAAACGGACCGATATCGCGGAGTCCGGCGCGTTAAGCGATCTGGCATTTCTTCTTATCGTGTTTTTCATCGTTATTGCCGTGTTCACCGTAAACACCGGCTTCATTCTCGGTCTTCCCCGAAAAAATTCCGTAAAAATCGTACATGTTGAAGATATTGTAAGAATCAAACTTATAGAGGACGGGACCATTGAGCAGGATGGTGAAAAAATAACCGTAAGCCGTCTCGATGAACTGGTGACCGAACGCCTGCGTGTAAGACCGAATATGACCCTTCTTTTAACAATCGAGCCCGAGGTCCCCTACCAGCGGGTGGTGGATATTATTGATTTTGTCCGTAAAAAAGACGTGGACAATTTTTCTTTTCGTTTAGCGGAGGAGGGACCGTGAATATTAAACGGAGGAAAAAACGGAACCCCATTGTTCCCGTTAATTCGATGTCGGACATTGCGTTTCTTCTCCTCATTTTTATTATGCTCATTTCCCTCATTAATTACAGGCGGGAAATTAAAATCGACTACCCCGAAGCGGAATCGCAGGAGGTGACCCAGGCGGACAAGAACCTGGAAATTTGGGTCGATAAGAGGGGCGCCGTTTTTTATGAAGGCGAACCCCGGACAATCTCCGCGATTGAGGGTATTATCGCGGACGCTGTCGCGGAAGATCCTTCCGTACGGATCCATGTTCTTGCCGATAGAAACACGGCGTATAAACATGTTGACGGAGTTTTGGAAATATTAAAGCTGCTGCAGCATCGGGCGGTTTCCCTGGTCGTTAAGGAGCCGGTGAAGTGAGAAACTGGAAGAAACGAAGCTCCCTTCTATGGAAGCTCATGATCCTTGCGGTTACCGTCATAATCCATCTTGTCGTAATTCTCACTATTACCATCCAGACCGGGGAAAAACAAAAGCGGGAAGACACGACAATCTTTAAAGTGGTCGATTTAGAAGAATATGTGCCCCCTCCAGAGCCGGAAAAAGAAGAGAAGCGGGAGAAAAAAGAGATCGAACCGGAGGAGAAGATCGAAGTCCCCCGGCAGGAGCCGATTGCCGAAGAGATAATTGAAGAAGAGAAAGAGGTCGTAGTAGAAGAAAGCGACGCGGCCCCCGGCGAGGGAATCCCCGGACCGATACCGGACCCCGAACCGGAAGAACCGGTTATCGAATACCTCCCGCAGCACAAGATTTCCGTCCTGCCCCAGCTGGATGTTAAGGCAATTCGAAGCGGGATTACCTACCCCCCCCTTGCTAACCGGCAGAAGATCGAAGGGGTCGTGTTCCTGGAACTGTACATCGATAAGGAGGGGCGTATCCGCAAAATCGAAGTGTTAAAAGATCCGGGGTACGGTTTTGCCGACGCCGCGATTAAAGCACTGGAAGGAATGACCGTCGAACCCGCCCTGGCAAACGGTGTGCCCGTTGCCGTCCGTTTCCGTTTCCCAATCAGGTTTACAATTAAATAACCATTCGCCGGAGACTGCCGGTGGGTACAAATGCGGCGTTGCTGGCTTCCGTCAAAATGGCCTTTCGGCTGTTCGAGGCGAACCTTTTCAATTTTGTGCTCGAGGGATCTATAGCCAAAGCCGGGATATGGGGGGGCTGTATCCGGGAAAGAAAACCTGTCATCATCAATAATTATGGTTCCGATGTTCGGCCCACCAAACACGGTACTGTTCTGCCTCAGACGAAAGGATTAGGAAAGCTTGTGCTTCACTTCTGTTGACTCCGCGGGGTAAAATTCTTATCATCCGGAGAAACAATGAAAGGTGAAAAAATGCATATTTCGATGAAACCGGGAAGTAGTGGAAAGATAACGATAGCCCCCCTCTGTTTCGTGCTTTGCTTCATGCTCCTTTCCGCTTCTCCTCTTTTCCCGATGGGCAGGGGCGAGCATCACGAGGCCGATTCCGGTGAAACCGAAACACGGGGCCCGGTCATCGAGGAGGAATCCGCTTTACCCCCGGAGACCCGGCTTGAAGGAAGCCTCCTGGTAAATGACTTCCTTTTCAGAAATGGACCCTATTACACCGATGTGTCAGCGGCCTACCGGACCGGCAAAATCGATCCCCATGTGTTGACCGTTCCCTCTCCAATGGCGGACCAGGCCTTCATCGATCCCCATTCGAATTTGCATATACTGGTGGACTACCTGTGCCGAGGGGCGGATAACGACTTTCACAAAATAAAACGGATCCATGACTGGATGGCTGCCAATTTCTACTATGATTATGATGCCTTGAACATGCGGCCTACCTGGAATCCCGCGGACGCGGGGAAACGGATTCTTCCGAGAAGGGTCTGCGCGGGCTTCGCCGCCCTGTTTCAGCAGATGTCCGAGCTAGCAGGTATCAGGTGTACATATATTGTTGGAGACGGAAAAACCAGCGCGGGAATGGGTCACGCGTGGAACCGGGTAATAATCGGCGGGCAGAAGTATGAAGTGGATGTTACCCACGACTGTCTTAACCGGTATATTGACGGGGAGTATCACAGGGTTGAGGGATATCAGGATATTCATCTTTTCCAGCGGCCGGAAACAAAGCTGCTTTGGTTCCTGCCCTCCACCGGACTGGACATGCCCTCGATACATCTGGGGAAATATGATTTTCTTACCTCACAGGCCCACTCCATCACCCCGTTCATGTACGGGGTCAATCCGGAGGTAAGAAAGCCCAGCATCGGGCCCGAAAAAGTCTACCAGGAGCCCGAAAACAGCCTTGTGGGGTATCTTGAAGATATCTATGTGCAGGATGAAGAAGCGCTTGTCTTTACCATGGAGAAAAAACATTCCGATATAGAATTTCGGGCTTTTCTTGAAGGTCCCGATGGAATTTTTCCGGGTAACGGGGTGGAAGTCCGTACCGAGGGTGAATACGTCTTCTGCTCCTTTACCGCCCCTCCTCTGAGCGCCGATCACTACCGGCAGGAGTACAAGGCGGCAATTGATATCCGGAATAAGTCGATAGACAATTCCTGGCACAGGATCTACGATTTCCTGCTGGCCCGTCAGTACCGTCACAACTACCTCGCGGACCGGAGCAGCATCCCGAAAGATGTTATCCGCCCCGGTTCGACGGACTTCATTCTTGCGGCCCATACCGAGGGGGCGGAGTTAGTCCAGGCAAAGTTCCTGGAATGGGAGAAACAACCGGGGGCGCGGTTCCCTTTCCGGTGGTCGGCGTACAACTCTAACTACTACCCGCTAAGCACCATCAGTTACCGGGTCGAACTACCCGAGACCGGATACTATCAATTCTACCTCTTAGGCGGACCGTCAGGAGAATTTCCGCCGGACACGACGGTTTATTGTGGTAATGAAAAAGCGGTATTGCTGGACCACGACGGTATTACCGAAGGTGAATGGGGACAATACGGCAGGGTCCCCGTTATTGCCCGGGAAAAGGAGATGATCGTTACCGTGGGAAACGGCTTGATGATGAACGAGCGCATCTTCCGGATC
Source organism: uncultured Spirochaetales bacterium (assembly GCA_964440465.1). Classification (GTDB taxonomy): domain Bacteria; phylum Spirochaetota; class Spirochaetia; order SPDA01; family CAZSGZ01; genus CAZSGZ01. The sequence goes on along the minus strand of CAYTSI010000062.1, from coordinate 511 downwards.
TCCTTTGAAGCGGTCCGGGCGGTAAAGGTGGGCGGCCTTCCGGAAGAGAAGCGGCAGAGTGAAGAGGGGGTATTTGTCCTTCCCGCGGATGATTACATTATTACCGCCGATGCCCTTCTCGCCGGTTCCGGAAACGCGGATGTGCCGGACCAGTGGCAGCAAAAGCAGGGACCGGTCTCGAAGATTCTTACGCTCCCGTCGTCCCCTGAAGTATCGACGGACCCAATCAGTTTCGATCTGCTCCTGCCGGAGGAAGGGCGGTACCAGCTCTATATGCTCAAAGGCAGGGAAGAGCATTACTTCCCCATGATCACCCTTTCCACCGACAGCGGCGATTCCTATTCGGAGGTTCCCGGCGCCTATTCAGGATACCGGGAAGGGGCCTGGTGCAAGGTCTCCAATATGCCCTATCCTGTTGACTCCCGGCGTATCCGCATTACTCTTGGTTCCAAATTGCCGCGGGAGGAAACGGTCCCTATTTCCTTTGAAGCCCTGCGAATACGGAAAACCG
>CAYTSI010000061.1:0-17438 GCA_964440465.1 uncultured Spirochaetales bacterium | reverse complement strand
GGGCCTGGTCGTAAGCTTCGCTTACTGCTCGGCCATGCAACCGGGGGAGAAAAACTTTCTGTCAGCCTACGGAATCTAGTATCGGCAAGTTTAGTTTAAAATCGGCAATTTCTCCTGGCGGGGAACAATATATAAAGGGGAAAAAATGAATAGAAAAGTTATTTGCAGTTTGGTATTGCTCATTGTCATATCAGGAATTGTGTTTTCAGAAAACAAAACGGCTTTGGTGGTTGGAAACAGTGACTATCAGCATTTTCCAAAATTATCCCGCCCCTGGCAGGAAGCGGGGCTTATGAAAGCCGCCCTCGAAAGGCTCGGCTTCGATGTGGTCTATGTTGTGGACGGTACGTACGACCAGATGTACGACGCGCTTTATACTTTTGAACGGAAGCTGCGGCAGCGCGGCGGTATCGCTTTTTTTCATTACGGCGGGCACGGTATACAGGTGGAAGGAGATAATTATCTGCTTCCAATAGATAAAAATATCCCCGACGAACGGCGGGTAAAATCGAGGGCGGTAAAAGCGACGGAAGTCGTGGACCTCATGGCGGCGGCGGGGAGCGATACCAACATCATTGTCCTGGACGCCTGCAGGGACAATCCTCTGCCGACGGAGGCGGAATGGGAATACGCTGCCCGGGGCGGAGAAAGGGCGGACGGTTATCACGTATATGCCGGCAGCGACAGGATCGAAAATGTCGCCTGGTATAGTGACAATTCCGGGGGGAAGACCAATCCGGCGGGGCGGAAACAGGCGAATGAACTTGGGATATACGACATGAGCGGGAATGTATATGAATGGTGCTGGGATTGGTTCGGTGATTATCCCGCCGGGAGCGTGACCGACCCGTCCGGGCCCTCTTCGGGCTCGGAGCGAGTGCTTCGCGGCGGCAGTTGGACCATTAGCGCCAAGAACTGCCGATCGGCCAATAGGAGCCACAGTCCACCGGCGCGCGGGGGCTACTTCTTAGGATTCCGTTTAGTCCGCCTTCCGTAAGACCCGCCGGGGGCGAAGGGGCTAATTAGGCAAGGGCAGGTCGTCAGACTCCAGCCATCCGGCTGTTTCCTCTACGGGCGTCTTAAAAAAGACCCCTGAAAGGCCGGGATTTTGTGCCTGATGATATTTGAAGAAAATATCTTTGCCGAATTTCCCGATAATTTCTATTTTTCCCGTTTCGTGGGACATGGCATACTTGAAACGCTTCGCCTGTCCGTTCAGCATCGACTTCGCGTTTTCAACAATTTCGATACCACGGTGCAGGGGAAGCTGGAAATAGTTCCGGACCCGCTTTACCGGCCGGCACTGAAACACATAATACGGGAGGTCTCCAATGGCGCTCAGTTTGGTCATCAGCGCGGCCAATGTTTTCGCGTTGTCGTTTACCCCTTTCAGCAGGGTGGTTTGATTGCTGATGATGCAGCCCGCGGAAATGAGGCTGTTGACCGCGGCTTCGGCCTGCCCGGTTACTTCCCTGGGATGGTTAAATTGGGTAATGATGTACAAGCGGCGGCGCGGGAGGGAGTGGCGTTTGAGAAGGGCTTGAAGATCTTTGTCCCGCAGTATTCTGGCGGGAAGGACCACCGGGACCTTGGAGCCGATCCGGATAAAGGATAGCTGGGGAAGGGCCGCCAGCTTGTCGAGTATTTTTTCCAGTGTCGCGGTTTGCAAAATGAGCGGATCTCCTCCGCTTACCAGAACGTTATTTATTTCAGGATGCCCGGTAATATAGTCAACGATGGCGTCGATATTATCCACTATTTCATCGCTGGGGCGGCCGACGAAGCGTTTTCTAAAACAGTATCTGCAGTAGCCCGCGCAGACGCTGGTCGCAAGAATCAGCGCGGTTTGCCGGTATTTGTGCTGCAGGCCTTTCACGCGGGTATTATTGAGCTCTCCGCTCGTGTCGTACAGTCCTGCTGTATCGAGTTCGTGCGCCGAAGGGACCATCATTTTCCGCAAAGGGTCGGCGGGGTCCGATGTATTGATAAGCGAGAGGTAATATCTGCTCACAAGCATGGGGTGCTGCCGGATTACTTCCGATAACTGCTCTTTTTCCCCGTTCCCGAGGGGCAGGAATTCTTCCAATTCTTCGACGTTTTTTATGCCGTTGTGCAATTCCCGCAGCCAGCTGTTGTTCTCGAAGGCCATTGTAAAACTCCTTGATGAAGGGTCGCCCGTCAGTTAGATCGTCCGCCGAGGCGAAAAGCACCTGCCTCTTACGGCAGATGAAAACCTATATGTCCACTATATTTCGGTGAGTGGAAAGATTATACTATACATATGCTGAGAAATCAATGGCGGTGCAATTTTTCGAGAATTATGTAAAAATACTTGAAAATCCCCAATATTTACCTATAATAAGTGTACGAATGGAAAAGAAGAAATGCGTTTAAAAATTGTAACTATCGTCATCCTCAGTTTAGCACTCATATTCCTCGGGGCCGCTTTCTTTATCTACCACTTTTATCTCTCAATTGCCGCGGCGGTATTTATCTGCGCGGGGATCGTTCTGCGGTCTGTTCCCGGTAAAACCGGGGAGGCCGGAGGCAAAGTACCGAAAACACCCGCGGGTGAACAAGTACCGGGGGAGTCGGGCGTCGCGGTGTATACCGAGGAAATACTAGAAAAGGTCAGGACGTTAGAGGAAAAAAACAGCTCGCTGCGGGAACAAATCCGCGCCGCGGAAGGAAAAAATGAGCGCTTATTCCATGGATATCTTCTTTTCAAGAACGCCGTCCCGATAATGGATAAATTATCGGGAATCGTCATCAATGAATCTGAAAAAACAACGGTAAATGTAACCGATAGTATTTTCACTGTCGCGGAAACAAGTAAAGAGGCGGGGATAAAAATCAAAGAGCTCTTAACGGAGATGTTTGAAGGCGATAAAAGCCTGAAGAATATTTCGCTCAAACTTTCGGAGGATATTCAAAGCATCGATAATTTAATCGACCGCTTTGACGCAATCAGCAGCAGCTATAAATCGGACATGCGGGTAATAGAAAATACGGTTTCCGATATCAACGCGTCAACCGAGGACATCACCGACTTAGCGGAACAGACAAATATTTTGGCCATCAATGCTTCGATAGAAGCTGCCCGGGTCGGGGACAAGGGGAGGGGGTTTGCCGTAATTGCTTCGGAAGTACAGGCGCTCGCGTCCCATTCTAAGGACATAGCGGAGAAAATTAATACCCTCATCGCGGCAACCGGTAAAACGGTGGATGAGTCCTTCAGCAGGCAGAGCGAGCATATCGCGAATGCCATTGAACAGATGAAACAGTCTCAGGGGTTTTTGTCCGGCATGGCGGGCGCGCTCTCTTCTCAGGTAAACGGTGTTGTGGAGGGGATTAAAGATTCAGAGAAACTTTCCGATTCCGTTACGAAAAGTCTGAACGAAGTAATTACTTCCATGCAGTTTCAGGACATTACACGGCAGGTATTGGAACATATCATCAGCCTGATCGGGGAAATTGAAGCTGAATGCAGGGAGCAGTTTACGGCCCTCGGGTACGATGTCGATACCGGCAGCGGGGCGGCCGAAGAAGAAGTGAACAAACGGGCGGAGCGCCTTTTCACCGTCCGTGAGGAATGGGACGCCCTCGGGTTTGAACTGGAAGAAAAACTAACTGAAAATGAAGGTAATTCCCGGTCGGATAATTTCGACGGGGATGTGACCCTATTCTAACAAGGAGATAAGCATGGGAAAGACGGTAATGTGCGTGGATGACAGTTCCACAATACGAATGCTTGTAAAGAAGGCTTTGGAACCTGAAGGCTTTGAAATAGTGGAAGCTGAAAACGGGCAGGACGGGTTGGACAAATCCTCCGGAAAAGACATTACGCTTTTTATTGTTGATGTAAATATGCCGGTAATGGACGGGTTCGATTTCGTTAAAAATATTAAAGGAAAATCCGAGTTTGCCGGCACCCCCGTAGTTTTTCTGACTACCGAGAGTTCGGCACAGAAAAAACAGCTGGGAAAGGAACTGGGGGTAAACGGCTGGATTGTAAAACCGTTCGATCCGCCCTCTTTAGTAAAAGTCGTAACTATGCTGACAGGATAACGAAAGAAATGGACGGAGAGACAACTTTTTCAGGACTCGTAACAATGCTGGACGATTTTTCTCCGGGCGACCTGGTGGGGAGTCTTGAAATCGCGGAAGCTGCTGAACAGCTCGCGCGGCGGGAGGACAATTCCGATGAAGTAAAGCAGCTCTGTACGGCGGTAAAGGATTTTTTTACCGCCGTTGTAAAAGAGGGGGCCGACGATTCGGCCGGAGAAACCGCCGCGGCCTTCGCCGAACAATTGAAAAAGGTTGTCCCGGCACAGGAGAAATCGGGCGGAGAACAACAAACGCAGGCGGCGGGAGATGACGACAGCGACTATGAAGTGCTGGTTTCCTTTATTCAGGAAGCCCAGGACCATTTGGAAAATATAGAAGAAGAAATCCTCCGTTTAGAAGACGGCAACGATCCCGTTGTGGTAAACAACATATTCCGCTCCATGCATACCATTAAAGGCGTGTCCTCGTTTATCGGTTTGAATAAAATTAAGGAATTAAGCCATTCTCTGGAATCTGTCTTAGACCAGCTCCGTGTGAATGAAATTGAAATCGGCACCGATCTTATCGACCTGCTGCTGGCCGGCTCCGATATGCTTTTAAAGATGGTGCAGGAGCTGGACATGAAAGCCCACGCCCGGCGGGAGGGAGAAGGGGGAGGAGAGGGCCTCGATTCGGAGATGGATATACGCCAGATAACCGATGCTTTAGACCATGTAAAGGAAAAAGCGGCGGATACCGGGCAGCCCGCCCCGGGGGAGGAACTGATTACCCCGGAAATGATAGAGAAGTTTACCGCCGAATCGGAAACGAGCCTGTCGGAAGTCGAGGAGATTCTTACAAAGCTGCGGGCGGACCCGGGCAGCACGGATATCTTAACGGACGCGTTCGAGCTGATGCATACCATCAAGGGAAACGCCGGATTTTTCGGATTTACCACAACTGAACAGGTCTGTATGAACATCGAGAGCGTTGTAGACCAGCTGAGAAAAGGAGAACAGGAATACAGCGAATCGGTTATTGACGTACTGTTTGACAGCTTGCAAGCGATAAAAGAGACCCTCCACAACATTTCGGAAGGAAAGGCGGAAAATGAGGGGCTCCAGGACAAACCCTTAGGGGAGGCCCTGGTTGAAATAGGCGGGGTAAGCAGGGCCTCCGTCGAACAGGCCCTGGAGCTGCAGCAGCGGAAACTTGGTGAAATCCTCATCGACGGGGGCAAGGTGCAGCCTGATGTAGTGGAAAAGGCCCTCAATCAGCAGCAGAAATTAAGCGGCCAGGCCGGCGGCGGTGCTGCCGTCCAGAGGATGGACATCCGTGTCGATACCGAAAAACTGGACAAGCTGTTCGACTTGATGGGCGAACTCATTACCACCGAAGCTATGGTAATCGATAATCCGGAACTGGAGGAGCATAATCTGGATACGTTTTATCTGGATGCCAGTAATTTATCGAAAATAACCAGGGAAATGCAGGAAATTACCATGGCAATCCGGATGATCCCTTTAGAGGGGCTGTTTAATAAAATGCGCAGACTGGTGCGGGACCTGTCGCGGAAATTTGACAAGAACGTGAATCTGGTTATAAGCGGGCAGGAAACAGAAATGGACCGGAACGTAATGGAGGAAATATCCGACCCGCTGGTCCATATTATCAGAAATGCCATCGACCATGGAATTGAGAAGGAGGAGCAGCGGACCGCCGCGGGAAAAGATGCCGCGGGCACAATTTGGCTCGACGCGAAGTATGAGGGGAATGAAATCTGGATAACCGTTAAGGACAACGGAAAAGGCCTGCACCGGGAAAAAATACTGGAAAAGGCAATGGCCCGCGGCCTGGTAAGCGGCGACCCGGAAGCAGTGCCGGACAAAGACGTATGGCCCCTTATTTTCGAACCGGGTTTTTCCACCGCCGAGCAGGTTTCCGAAATATCGGGCAGGGGTGTCGGTATGGATGTTGTTAAACGGAACATCGAAAAGCTCCGGGGGAAGGTGGACGTAACCACCGTAACCGGACAAGGTTCGGAGTTTGTCCTCCGGATACCGCTTACCCTTGCCATTATCGACGGCATAACGCTGACCGTCGGGAAGATGATGTATACAATTCCCATTTCGGACATCATCAGTTTTCACAAAATTGAACCGGAACAGCTTACGGAAACGAGAAAGGGAAGCGAGGTACTGAACCTCCGGGGAGAGATATTTCCGGTCATTAAATTGTGGGATGTTCTGCAAATTGATACGGAAAAGCGGGCAATTACAGACGGGATTGTTATTATTGTAGTCAGCGATAACAGACAGGCGGCAATTTTAGTCGATGAAATAATCGGAAACAAACAGGTTGTAATAAAGGCCCTGCCGGAAGAGATGGGGGACATGGAAGGAGTTTCCGGCTGCAGTATTATGGGCAACGGAGAAGTAAGCCTGATTATCGATACGAACAGCCTTATTCAGCGCGTTCTGGATTAGTGTCCGTTACCGGCGTGCCGGTAACCTGCAGATACAGCTCTTCAAGCCTGTTGTCCTCCTGCAGCGATGTAATCATTACTCCAATGTCGATAAGAGTTTTCTGCAGCTTTTTTACCGAGGTTGTGAGCTCTTCGCCGGTACAATTCATGTCATAAAACACCCGGTAGCTCTTTTCCCCCGCGGGGGAGAATTCGAAAACCCCCTCCAGGCCGGAACACGTTGTCAGCTCTTCAGCGCTTAAGGGGCGGTCTAAGGCCAGGGTCATGGAAACGGATGCCCCCGTTACTTCCTCCACCGGTCCGACGGACACGAGCCTGCCTTCCCGTAAAACGCCCACATGGTCGCACAGCTCATGCATCTCGTTCATATTGTGGGAACTAATGAGGATTGTGGCGCCGCGTTTCAGTTCCAGTATGGTTTCCCGTATTTTTTTCGCGCTTTTCCAGTCCAGTCCCGCCGTCGGTTCATCGAGGATGACAAGTTCCGGACTGCCTAAAAAAGCCTGGGCAAGGGCAAGCCGCTTGAACATGCCGTGGGAGAGGGTGGTTGCTTCCCGAAGAAGAGCCGTATCGAGTTCCACCAAACGCATGACCCGGGCAACTTCCGAATCCGCCTGTTCTTTCGACCAGCCGAGGAGCTGCAGAAAAAAGCGGAGCTGGTAGAGAATAGGAATATTCGACTGAAAAAACGCGTCCTGGGGAAGGACACCGATCCTCCCCTGCAGTTCTCTGATATTCGAAGTCCCTAACACGGTAAACGAGCCGCTGTCCGGGCGGATAAACCCGGACAAAACCGAAAACAGTGTTGTTTTTCCGGCGCCGTTCGGCCCGAGTATTCCGAAAATCGAGTGTTCCGGTACACTGAAGGAGACCGTATCCAGTGCAAGGACCGTAGGGAAGCGTTTGCTAATGCCGCTGCAGGTAATGACCATCATCTATACATCCCTCCTTCTAAAATAGAGAAGCCCGAAGGCCCCGTACAATATCGAATACCCGAAAAGGCCGAGGACCGACACAAGGACGACCCATCCTTTCGGATGGAATATGAAAAAACTGAGTTTATACGGCAGCAGCACATTGATAAACTGCAGCGGCCCCCAGATGGAGTGAAAAAGACGGCCTAGAAGCGGCACAATAATAAGCATCCCCAAAGAGGCCCCCAGAGCACCCGCGCCTGAATTGATAAGGGCGGAAAAGGCAAGGGCCAAGGCGATGTACGGAATGGAGATAACGGTGAACCCGATTAACCCCCGGGCCCCCCACTGCAGGAGAGCATAGACCGCGTACAGGTCCAGTTTAATCCGCACATACAGCAGGATCGAGATAAACAATACCAGGAGAAAGAGAAAGGTAACGGCGATGCTTCCAAGCAGCTTCCCGATAAAGAGACTCTGCCGGTCCGTCCGCATCAGGATGTAGCGCAGCCCCCTGTTTTTCGCGTCCCCCGCGATTTGATTAAAACTGCTGAAAATGACAATTGAGGGAATTATCATACAAAAAAGGAGAAACAGGACCGACAGAAAAGCGGGTTTTTTTCTTATAAGGAAAAACGCCCAGGCTTCGGCATCTAAGATGTTTCCCTCCTCTTTCAGCTCCATTCCCCGCTGCTCCGGCCGCGGCTGTAAAAGGGCGCCCAATCCGCCCCCCTTTTCCACCGGCTCGCCGGTTACCCGTTTCAATATCCTTCCCAAAAGCGGTACGGCGGTCGATTCGATCTGTTCGACCGCGTTCTCCCGGTCCATTTCCATTCCCATCTGCCCCGCCTGGTTCCCCACAAACTCAATGGGCAGCAGAAGGAGCTGGGCCGTAAACAGTCCGATAAACATAATAACGAGAAACATAATGACCCCCGCCGGACTCCGGAGGGTCTGTTTAATGCTCTGCCCGGCAATAAGGGGAATATGAGGCACCGGACCGATCTCCTCTTTCGCCGGGGGCGGTACACTGCTGTCGACCTTGTAGGCTTCGATGTTCCAGATGTCCCGGAATACCAAGTTGTAGAAAAACAGCACGAGGACCGGGTAGATCAGCGAGATGATGGAAAACATGGAAAAATTATCCGCCCCCTTCGGCCCCCAGATGAACTTACTTATAATCCTGATAATCGCCAGTACGGCGTAGACATTCGCGAACCATCTCCCGCTTCCGTTTTTTATTTTCAAAGTCCCTGCCGCGGAAATAAGCAGAAACACCGCCGCTGCCGCCTGCAGGAGAATGCTGACGGCACGGTAGGGGAGACTGACATTCTGTTCAATCCCCTGGATCTGCATGCTGCAGCCTAAGGACATAAAGGAAAGCAGGACGCCGATGGCCTGCATGCCCCCGAAAGCGAAATTTCCTACCGCGAATACCGTCAGTCCGCCGGGCCGTATTACCTTGTTCACAATTTTTTTCTACTCCTCTTTTCTATTTTTCAAAAACGTCCTTGTCCGTCGGTTCTTTTCCGTTCAAGGGCAGATACGGCGGGCCGGCTGTTCCGGCCAGGCGGCGCTTGACAAACAAGCCCAGCAGTACAATGCCGAACAGAATTTCCGCGAGACTGAACCACTGGTGCCCCGAGAAGGGGCCGAAAAAAGCGCGGACATCGCCCCGCGTAAACTCCTGAAAAAAACGGAAAGTCCCGTACATAATAAAATATAAAGCGCTTACCTGCCCCCGGCGTTTCGTTGTTTTTAGGATGATAAACAATATTACGCCGATGATAAAGAGCCCGATAACGGCGATAAGGGGGGAGGCAATACGCGGGCCGTGGGGTACGGCTTCCGCGGTAAAAGCGTCGATCGGCCAGTTCGCGGGGTAGGTAAGGGTAAAGCGGCAGCCCGGGCAGAGCTTTCCGTAGCAGCAGCCCGCGGACACGCAGCCGACGCGTCCGATCATATGTCCGAAGGGGAACGCCATGGCTACGGTGTCGATGGTCTGCCAGTTCATAATCCGGTGCGGATCGATTTTCGAATATACGGCGATTGTTATCATTGCAAACAGTACCCCTCCGGTTACATTCCCGCCGGTATTTTTTATCAGTTTTAGAAAGGGAATATCCTGTCCCCGATGGACCCACAGGTCGAAGAGGAACTGGAGAATCCGGGCACCGAGGAGGGAGGAGAGGAGAAGCACTCCAAGGAATATAATGTGGGCGGTAATTTTTTTTCTGCCCTTTTCTACGTTTAAAATATAGAGAAATCCGGTAACTACAATAGCGGCTAAGGCAAGGATGGAGTAGGTTGAAATAATAAACTGATACTTACCGATACCAATATTAACGATGTAGGGGAACATAGATCCTTCTTATAAAAAAATTGTATAAAAATTGTATAAAAAAAGAGAGAAGGGAACCCTTCTCTCTTTTTTAGGTGGTGCTGAAATTGTTATTCCAGCGCCTTTCCGGCTTCGTCAACAGCTTCTTCAAGAAGTTTTTCAAAATCCCCGCCGAGGGCTTTTCCTGCCCTGCCAACCGCCGCGGCGGCAAGACCACAGGCGATGAGAGAAATCAGGCCGTAAACCGTTCCGACAATACCAAGGATCAATCCCGCGATTGCCAGACCTTTCTTGTCCGGGAATTTTTTCATTCCGATTACACCGAGAACGATGGCTACAATACCGAGGATCATGCAGATTATCTGACTTACAATGGGAAGCCAGCACAGGATCCAGTTCAAAGCAACGGACAATATACCCAATACAAACGACGCAACAACCATATTCTTTCCTCCTATATGTTATGGTGGTCAAAGTTTCTTGATATATAGTACAAAATAGAAAAATTGTCAAATAAATTTTTTAAAAAATAAGGTCATCTCAGCAGTTCGTCCCATTTCTCACGGTACGTGCCGAAGGCCGCCGGGTTGTCCCGCGCGTCGAGACAAGCGCCGGAGGAGCTGAGAACTGTCCGTACACAGCCCTCGGAGGTGACGATTTTGTCCTTCGAAGCGATATACAGCCAGCCTTTCGGTTCGATATAAACGGCAATATGGGTGCAGCCGGGAAGCGTTTCCTTATCGACTGCCCGCTTCAGTTCAACCTCCCGGTTTTGTCCTGAAATATCGAAGGCATGTACCTGAATACTGCAGACTCGGTAATGTTTCGGGCTGTAGGCGAGAAGATCGTAATTCTCATCGTAGGACCTTCCAACCATCCAGCCCATTTTCTGCAGGTTGCAGGCAAGCCGGGAAACCGCGAGCTCTTTAAGAGCAGCCGTCACTTCCGATCCCTTCGAAATCGAGCAGGATTGATTTGAGCTTGCTCGTCAGCACCTGGTAGGAGAAAAACTTCTGCGCGATTTTAAAGTTCTGCTCGACCATTTTTTTAACGGCTTCCTTGTTGTTCAGCAGTTCCCGCACCTGATTGACCACCGCTTCGGTAATGTAACCGTTCATGGTAATTACATCGAAGCCCCTCGGTTCGATGTCCGTTTCGTAGATGGAGTATCTGTTTACCAAAATCGGTTTTTTGAAGTATACCGCTTCTAAAAAGGCGTTGCCGAAACCTTCGTAAATGGAGGGATAGGTAACGAAATCGGCATGGGGGTAGACGTCCCACAGGGTGTAGCGTTTTCTTCCGTCGGGGTAGGTTTTCCGTTTCTCTCCGAATAACGCGGGCTCGATAACGAGGGGAATCCCCATCAGCTCGGCAAAATTCCGCACCCTCCCTTCATATTCGTATCCTTCGTCTCCGGAAGCATGGGTTATTACCAGTTTCGCCTTCGGATTTTTCAGGCGGCTGACCAGCTCGATGGAATGTTCTATTCCTTTCCGTGAAACGATGCGGGTCGGCTGAAGGAGAAGAATGTCATCATCGGCAATTCCCAAATCTTTCCGTACGTCTTTGTTGAAATCGTCCATTCCCGGGGGGGGAGTGTCAAAGTCGAGAATGTTATGGATAATCCGGGCGGAAATTCCGGTACGGTAGCTCAGTTCGCTGTCTGCCGGTGTATTGATAACCACGTGGGCAATTGACGGAAGTACCGGAGGGAAGGCCATGGAGAGAAAATCGGGTATACCGTTCACGAGGAAGCGCTGCCGTTCCCAGGAAAAATCGTGATGGTGCGCGATGGCGGGGATCCCCGTTTCCGCGATTATTTCAGTAATCGCGAGTCCTAGGGAGACGTTCATCGGGATTGTAATCGCGTTTTCCGGGACAATGCAGTTTAATTCAAACTTTTCTATAAACTCATAGAGCTTCTCTTTTAACAGCATCCGCATATGATGGATTTGCCCGGTCAATTCCGTAGTCCGGGTAGTGGTCCCGAAACATCTCGATTGAATTGATTGTACTTCAGGGTGATCGAAAAAGGCCTCCGGGACTACCATCGTCCTCTCTTCGTCCCAATCGGAGACGCCGGCAAAGAAGAAACATTTGTAGCCGAGTTTCTCCAATACAACGACCCACTTTCCTGTTTCGAGCGAGACCCCGTCGGTACCCTGCAGACGGGTTGAAATAAAGCCGATGTTGGTAATTTTTTCCGGAAAAATCATTGTATACTCCTGCTGCTGATTTCTTACGGCATATCATAGCATAATTATGGGTACAATGGTATAATTTATTGTGTATGCGCGAAATATTTCTCGGCTGTCTGATAATGACTGTTCTCGCCCCCGTTTTCTCGGAAGCTCAGTGGAAGCTGGAACACAGGAATAATGTAGTTTCCGTATATTCCCGGCCTGTATTGTACTGCCGGTACCGAGAGTTCCGTTCGGTAACCGACGCGCCGAATCCGATCGGGGAAGTGTACCGGGTTTTTACCGATTTTCACAGCTACGATACATGGTTCGGCTACTGCAGTGACTCCTACACCGTAAAAGAGCATTCCGACGTTCTGAAAACCGTATTTCTTTTAATCGATACACCCTGGCCGATAATCGATAAGTATCTCCTCCCGGATGTGACCCTTAGTTCTTCCTTAAAAAACGGCAGAGCTGACATTCATTTTGAACTGACGGGAGGTTCCTATTATATCAAGCCCGGGGAATATGAACCGGTGGAAAAAATCTTCGGAGACTGCGTCCTCGAAGAGCTGTCCTCGGGAGGGACGAGGGTCATCTTTACCTGCGCGATGGACCCGGGCGGGGACATTCCCGCTTTCTTTGTCGAGAGATTTCAGCTCGACCAAATGATCAAGACCGCGGTCAATTTGCACGGCCGCTTAAAGCTTCTTTTGGATTTTAGCCCAGCTGTCCCGAAGACCGACGGTCTGGTTAAATACGGGATGCCCCGCCGTTGAGTCCTTATCGGCACAAAAGTATCCCTTCCGAAGAAATTGAAACCGGTCCCCGGGGACGGCGTCCGTAAGCCCCGGTTCGAAACGGGCGTTATCCACCCTCCGCAGCGAATCGGGATTGATGCAGCCGGTAAAATCCCCTTCCCCCTCCGCGGCCCCGGGGTTTTCAACGGAAAACAGCCTGTCGTAGAGCCGGACTTCTCCCGGTACCGAGTGGGGGGCGGAAACCCAGTGGGAGGTGCCCTTTACCTTCCTGCCGTCTTCCGACCATCCCCCCTTTGTGGCGGGGTCGTAGGCGCAGTGGACTTCTGTAATTTCCCCGCTTTCATTGTCCTTAACGACACCGGTGCAGGTAACGTAATAGGCGTGTTTCAGCCGTATCTCTTTTCCCGGCGCGAGACGAAAAAATTTTTTCGGCGGGTCTTCCATGAAATCTTCCCGTTCAATGAACAGTTCCCGGGAGAAGGGGATTTGCCTGCTTCCCCCTTCCGGGTCTTCCGGGTTGTTTTCGGCTTCGAGCCATTCAACCTCCCCTTCGGGGTAGTTGTCGATAATAACTTTCAGCGGCTCGATTACCGCCATCACCCTCGGCGCGCGTTTGTTTAAATCTTCCCGGAGGCAGTGTTCGAGAAGGGCGATGTCGACGAAACTTTCCGACTTAGCCACCCCGATTTTGTCACAGAACGAGCGGATCGATTCGGGGGTGTAGCCCCTCCTGCGCAGGCCGGAGATCGTGGGCATCCGGGGATCGTCCCAGCCGTTTACGTGTCCGTCCCGAACCAGCCGGAGCAGTTTCCGCTTGCTCATAACGGTGTAGGTCAAATTAAGCCGGGCAAACTCTATCTGCCGCGGGCGGTGCTCCGTTTCGAGTACTTCTAAAAACCAGTCGTACAGGGGACGGTGTATTTCAAACTCAAGGGTACAGATGGAGTGGGTTATTCCCTCGATGGCGTCGGAAAGGCCGTGGGCGAAATCGTACATGGGATAGATGCACCAGGTGTCTCCGGTCCGGGGATGAGGCACCTTCCGGATGCGGTAAATGGCGGGGTCCCGCATAACGACGTTCGGGCTGGCCATGTCAATTTTTGCCCGCAGTACGTGCTCACCTTCACTGAACTCGCCGGCCCGCATCCTTCGAAAGAGGTCGAGGTTTTCCTCAACGGACCTGCCGCGGTAGGGACTCTCTCTGCCTGCTTCGGTAAGGGTCCCCCGGTGTTCCCGGATTTCTTCAGCCGAAAGGCTGTCGACATAGGCCTTTCCGATTTGTATCAGCTTCTCGGCGTACATATAGAGCTGTTCAAAATAGTCCGAAGCATAGTAGAGGTGCTCTTTCCAGTCGTAGCCGAGCCAATGTACATTATCCTTTATGGAATCGATATATTCCATCTCCTCCTTTTCCGGGTTCGTGTCGTCGAAGCGGAGGTGGCACCTTCCGTTGTAGTCTTCGGCTATACCGAAGTTAAGGCATATCGATTTCGCGTGACCGATGTGGAGGTACCCGTTTGGTTCCGGCGGAAAACGGGTCACGACGCTGCCGCCGTGTTTTCCGGTTGTGTTGTCTTCGTTGATGATCTGCCGGATAAAATCGTTTTTTTCCGTTGTTTCAGCCATAGGGTCCCCCGCCTGTATTGTAAAATTTCAGTTCGGGAATTCTATCATAGAAAAAGATATAAAAAAAGCGGGAGAAGAGGGTATGCCGTTCTCCCGCCTGTATAAGGTGCCGGCCGCGCGCCCCGCTCTTAGCCGTAGAGAGGGCCGAAGGCGGCGCATGCCCGGTAGTCCGAGCCTTCCAGGTCGCTCCCGAAACTCGCCCACGCGTGGGGGCGGTAGACCTGTTCCTCCGGCACGTTGTGCATGTTCACCGGAATTCGAAGGACGGCAGCCAGCGTAAGGAGGTCCGCCCCAATGTGGCCGTAACTGACGGCGCCGTGGTTCGCGCCCCAATTTGCCATGACCGAATACACGTCCCGGAACCTGCCGTTATCGCGGAGGCGGGGTGCAAACCACGTTGTCGGCCAGGTCGGGTTTGTCCGCTCGTCCAGTTTCTTATGGACGTCTTCGGGAAGGTCCACCGACCAGCCTTCGGCTATCTGCAGGACGGGGCCCAATCCTTTGACGATGTTCATTCTGCTCATGGTCAAAGGCATACCGCCCCGGGTAAGAAAGCTGGTGGAAAAACCGCCGCCGCGGAAATATCCCCGTTCGGCGGGAGGAAATACCGTCGCGTCCAGACATTTTCCGGCTTCCTCCGGGGTTATTTCCCAAAACGGTTTCATTGCCGGTTTCCCGTCTTCCTCCTGCTCTCCCGTGCCGTCCAAGGCGGTGGCGCCCGAATTGATAAGGTGGATAAGCCCGTTTGCCCCGTCTCCGGTAACGGTATGGCCGGTTACCCGCTTAATTGCCTCGGGACTCCAGTAGGTGCGGACGTCGGAGAATATCTGAGCGGTCCCCGTCAGAAGATGCCCGAAAAGCATGACCACCGCGTTTAAACTGTCGTTTTCGGTTGCAAAAATATAGGGCTGCCGGATGCCGTTCCAGTCGAAGGAAGTGTTCAGCATGGTTTCGAGAAAGTCGCCGTTTGGAAAATGGTCCGTCCACTGCCGCTGTCCCTGAAAGCCGCCTGCTATGGCATTGTGGCCCCGGGCCTCTTCTTCGAAGCCCAGTTCCGCGAGCCGCGGGTTGCCCGTCATCAGGTCCCGGCCGATTATTACCATCTTCACGACATATTCCCAGTCCTTCTCTTTCTCTTCTTTTGTTTTCCTCGTCTCCGGCGTGTTGACGTCCGGCCCTTCCGTGCAGTTCTGCCGGACCCAGGCAAGAGCGCGTTCATACTCTTCCTTGTCAAAAATCTCCTCTTCAATTCGGCGGGTAATTTCGGACATGTCAACGGATTCGGTCCGCATGCCGAGATATTCTTCAAAGAAATCGTGATTGACAATAGACCCGGCAATCCCCATGCTGACGGAGCCGAGGGAGAGGTAAGATTTTCCCCGCATCCGGGCCGCGGCAAGCCCGGCCTTCGTAAAACGGAGCAGCTTTTCCCGCGCGTCCGCAGGAATGCTTGTGTCCCCGGCGTCCTGCACGTCCCTGCCGTAGATGCCGAAGGCCGGCAGTCCTTTCTGGGCGTGGGCCGCTAAAACAGCCGCGAGGTATACCGCCCCCGGCCGTTCGGTGCCGTTAAACCCCCAAACCGCTTTCGGGGTTGTCGGGTCCATGTCCATGGTCTCGGAACCGTAGCACCAGCAGGGAGTAACGGTAATGGAAACGCCCACGCCCTCGCGGACGAATTTGTCCGCGCATGCCGCGGCTTCGGCAACGCCGCCGATGGTGGAGTCGGCAATAACGCATTCCACATCCATTCCGTTAGGATGTTTCAGGTTTTCCGACAGCAGTTTTGCCGTGGCTTTCGCCATGTTCATTGTCTGTTCCTCTAAGGATTCCCGGACACCAAGCTGCCTTCCGTCGATTGTCGGCCGGATTCCTATTTTCGGGAGTCTTCCCCGCAGTCTGTTGACGGGGGAAGTGTGCTGTAAATTGCTTACATTTGCCATACGTTTTCCTCCTGTTTCGTTGTTGTATGATCTATTAATGTTGCCGGCAGCCGAATGACCTTCGGAAAGGCCGCCGTGTCGTTTTGTATTCTTCGCAGGATAAGCGCCGCCGCTTCCCGCCCGATTTGCTCCATCGGCTGGGCGGCGGAAATGTCCGAAAAACCGAGGGCCGATGTAATCTCCATTTCGTCAAAGCTGGCGATCCGAGGAATGAGGTCTCCCCCCCGCCGCGGGAGCCGCATGAGATATTTAACCGCCCCGATGTGCATGTAGAAGTTTGCAATATACAAAAAATCGGGAGGCCGGGAGAGTTCGAGGAGCCGTTTCGCGCAATCGGCCCCGCTTTGTATATGAAAGTCGCCGAACTGGACAATTGAATCGTCGTAGGGAATGTGATAGTTTTTAAGCGCCTGCCGGTAGCCTTCATACCGCTCTTTCGCGGAGGTGAGGTCCATATTCCCGCCGATGAACCCGATCCGGGTGTGTCCCTTTTGAATAACTGCTTCGGTAATTCTCCGGCTCGCGTCGATGTTATTGACTAACACGGCGTCCGTTTCGATGTCCTCCGGGACCCGGTCCATGGCGATAAAAGGAATATCATGCTCTTTGAGAACGGCATAGTGGGCGCATTTGCTGCCGACGGGTATGATGAGAATGCCGTCCACCCATTTTTCGGTAAGCAGGCGCAGCTGCTTTTTTTCATGCTCCACGCTCTCCTGGGAGTTGCAGAGGATCATGCTGTAGCCGGCTGAAGTCAGTTCCTGCTCCGCTCCCCGGGCTAAGCTCATAAAGAAATCGTTGGTCAGTTCGGGAGCGATAAAGCCGATGATATCGGTCTTTCGAGTTTTTAAACTCCGCGCGATGGGATTGATGGTGTAGCCCGTTTCCGCGATTGTTGCCAGCACCGTTTTTCTGGTTTCATCCGATATCCTCGGGTCGTTATTCAGGACACGGGAAACCGTCGCTGTGGAGAATCCGGTCAATTTTGCAATGTCTTTCAGCCGTAACGCCATATACCGCTCTCATTATTTGTGCAATCGATTGCATGTCCCGTCTAAAAAAAGGCAGGACGAACCTGCCTTTATTGTAGCATAGATGTGAAATAAATCAAGCCGCGGCTTCGCCGCTTTTACCAAAGTAG
>CAYTSI010000060.1:0-17667 GCA_964440465.1 uncultured Spirochaetales bacterium | reverse complement strand
TGGAGGAAATCATGGAAAGCAAAGGATATATGGGTAAAATTGCCGAGGTAAACCTTACAACGGAAAAAATAACAATACGGGATTTCCCGGAAGAGATAGCAAAAAAATATGTAGGCGGCTCCGGATTCGGCGCAAAAGTACTCTACGATGAAACCGGACCTGAAACGGACCCTTTGGGACCGGACAACCCCCTTATTTTCGCAACAGGCCCGGTTACCGGCACCCGGAGTTTCAACTCCGACCGCTTCGAGGTAATAACGAAGTCGCCGAAAACCGGTATTTACGGTGAAGCAAGCTGCGGCGGCCACTGGGGCAGCAGGTTCAAAAAATGCGGCTTTGACGCACTCATTATCCGGGGCAAAGCATCAAAACCGGTCTACCTCCGTGTTACCGAAAACACGGTGGAAATACAGGACGCTGCCGATTATTGGGGTAAAGATACCTTTTACACCCATGAAAAATTAAAAGCACTTGAAGGAAATAAATCGGAAGCGGCCTGCATTGGTGTTTCCGGGGAGATGATGCTGCCGATCGCGGCCATTATTGCCGAAGGAAGACACGGCAGGGCGGCCGGAAGGACCGGCGTCGGCGCCGTGATGGGCTCGAAAAACCTGAAAGCGGTTACCGTCAACGGAGACAAAACGGTTGAAGCAGCCGATAAGGAACTGATTCTTTCTACAAACAAATCCATAACCGAATCAATGAAAAAGGGGACCCTGGAAATGAAGGAGGCGGGGACCACCTGTGCCATCGATTATTTCGAGGAAATAGGAAATCTTCCCCTACGGAACTGGGCCGGGGGAAATTGGCGGGAAGGCGCTGAAAAAATTACGGGCTATACCACGCGGCGAACACATCGCATTGACGACAGCGGTTGCGGGGCTTGCCCCGTTCAGTGCGGGAAAGTCGTGCTGGCCAAAGGCGGAGATTACAACGGCGAAGCAATTGCAGGTCCTGAATATGAAACCACCGGGTTGTTCGGATCAAACTGTCTAATAGACGATTATGATATTATCATTAAAGAAAACGAAATTTGCAATCGATACGGTGTGGACACCATCGCGGCTGCCAATATGATCTCTTTTGCCATGGAAGCGTACGAGGGAGGACTCATTACAAAAGAGCAGACAAACGGTTTAGATTTACGCTTCGGAAACGGAGAGGCGGCGGTGGAAGCGCTAAAAATGATTGTAAACAAAGAAGGGTTTCTGGGGAATTTACTCTACAGGGGGGTCCGGGAAGCGGCGGAGCAACTGGGCGGCAACTCCCGCGGTTACGCGATGCACGTGAAGGGCCTTGAGTTTCCCGCCCATGACCCCAGAGCACGATTCTCCCTCGCCTTGGCGTATGCCACCTCAAACCGCGGGGCGTGTCATCTTGCCTTCACACATGATTACGAAGAAGGATTTGTGGAACACTTAGGCGCACCGGCGACAACAGGGCGGTTCTCTCCTGACAAAGCGGAAATGACGGCGCGGATGCAGGACTGGGCCTGCATTTTCGATTCCCTCTGCATGTGCAAGTTCGGCCGATACGGCGGCATTATGGTAGAGCAAACGATTGCCTATCTGAACGGGGCCACCGGCTGGGACATGGCGCCGGAAGAGTTTATGAAAACAGGCGAACGGATTTTCAACTTAAAACGGATGTACAATGTCCGCCACGGTGTATCGCGGCGGGACGACACGCTTCCCTCGCGTATTTTAACCAAGCGGCGGGGAGGCGGTACCAGCGAGCTTCCCCCTTTCGGCAGCATGCTTTCCGACTACTATAAAGTGCGCGGCTGGGACGAACTGGGAATTCCAACGGCTGAAAAGCTGACGGAACTCGGACTGGAGGAATGTCTCGGAGAAGCGCCGCCGGCAGCTGTGGGCTGATTCAGATGCGGCGCAAAAACGGGCTAAAAAACGCTTAGTGTGCGGCTTTTTTTCTGGGCCTCCGCCAATTCGTAGCCTAAATGAAGGGCTTTTACGTTGTTTTCCACGAAGCGCCCGTCGAAGCGGGAACGGACCACCTTTTCCAGCGATTCCAAAGACATGTAGTTAACGATACCGGCAAGGGCGCCGACAACCGCCACGTTTACACCTAATTTCGTATGCAGCTCGGTCTCGATGCTTCGGGTGAAGTCCATGGAAACCTGCCGGGCGGTGGTGCTGGACCGGGATTTTACATTGTGGTTGTCGATAACAATAATACCCCCGGGCCGGACAATCCACGCGTACTTGTCGTAGCCTTCCTGGCTTAAAGCAATTAAAATATTCGGCTCTAAGACCTTCGGGAAAAGAATGGGCTCGGTGGCGACAATAACGTCCGCCCGTGATGATCCGCCCCGCGCTTCAGGGCCGTAGCTCTGGCTCTGGGTTGCTTCAAGTCCTTCGTGGAACACAGCCGCCTCGGCAAATATAATGGCCGCGGTAATCAGACCCTGGCCGCCTTTTCCGGAAAAAACAATCCGTGAAATCATCCTTTGTCCTCTCCTACTCTTGTAAGCAGCTTACTGTAATCTGTACAGTACTCCGGCCGGTCGGACTGGTGCAGAATTCCTATAGCAAAAGACTCCGGACCGTCCGATTCCTGCCCGGGCTTTACCGCGTGGTCTTTAAACCACTGCATCATTTCCACCGGCCCGCCCTTCTTGTTTTTTCTTCCGTAGTAGGTTGGACACTGGGACATCACTTCGATAACGGAAAAACCTTTATGGGCTATCCCCTCTTTCAGCACGTTCGTAAGCTGCCGCGCGTGATAGGTGGTGGACCGGGCAATAAAAGTCGCGCCCGCCGCCCGGGCCAGCTCCGCCGCGTCGAATGACGGATCGATATTCCCATACGGTGCCGTCGTTGCATAGTCCCCTGTACAGGTGGCAGGCGAAAATTGCCCCCCTGTCATCCCGTAAATATTGTTGTTCATGATAATGGCGGTCATATCGATGTTACGGCGCGCCGCGTGGATAAAGTGGTTCCCCCCGATTGCCATGGCGTCCCCGTCACCCATAGGGACGAGAATGGTCAGTTCCGGACGGCCCATCTTTACCCCGGTGGCAAAAGCCAGCGCCCTGCCGTGGATGGTATTTAATGTATGAAAATCGACATAGCCGCTGATCCGGGAAGAGCAGCCGATGCCGGAGACCATAGCAATTTCGTCTTTGTTCAACCCCAGCGCCTCTACTGCCCGAAGCAGTCCGCCTAACACGATTCCGTGGCCGCATCCGGGACACCATATATGCGGCATAAACCGCTGACGAAGATAATCGTGCGCGCCCATCTAAATACCCTTCCCCTGGATAATCCGAAGCAGTTCTTTGATATTTGTCGGTGTAATCATCTGTCCGTCCACCCGGTTGGCCAGATACACCCGTTCGGGGCGCGCAACCGCCTGTTTTACTTCTTTCACGATTTGACCCATATTCATCTCTACAACTACGATGTAGGTTGCGTTTCTGCATTTTTCATAAATCAGTTCCGCCGGAAAAGGCCAAAGAGTGTTCAGTTCGATCATGCCGATCCGCATTCCCACCTGCCTCCGGTTTTCCGTTATGTGCAGGGCGGAGCGGGCGGCACAGCCGTAGGAAATGAGGATGGTTTCGGCATCCTCGAGATAATATTCCTTGACCCTACGGACGAAATCCTTCCGGTTTTCTATTTTATGGACTAGGTGATGAATGAGGGTGTTTGCCGTGTCCGGTTTGTTTGACGGGAACCCCCACATATCGTGAACGAGACCCGTTACGTTGTACCGATGTACGTCCCCGAAGGACGACATGGGCAGCCGTCCGTCCTCCCGGGGGAAATAGGGATGGAAATCGACCCCCGACGGCACCGAAGTAAGAAGCCGGTCAAAGATTTCGATTTCATTCTGCTTCGGGACTAGAAGTTTTTCCCGCATATGGGCGACAACTTCGTCTAAAAGCAGGATAACCGGGGTCCGGAAGACTTCAGCGAAATTGAAGGCCTCCACCGTCATTTCGAACAGGTCCTGATGGGTTGACGCGGTAAGGGTAATTATCGCGTGGTCGCCGTGGGTCCCCCAGCGGGTCTGCATAACGTCCCCCTGGGCCGGACTTGTCGGGAGTCCCGTCGACGGCCCTCCCCGCTGTACATCGATAATAACGCAGGGGATTTCTGCCATAACGGCAAAGCCCAATGCCTCCTGCATAAGGGAAAATCCCGGCCCGCTGGTAGCGGTCATCGCCTTCAGCCCCGTTAGGGATGCTCCGATAACCGCGCAGAGAGACGCGATTTCGTCCTCCATCTGAATAAATTTCCCATGGTTTTTGGGAAGCATTTCCGAGAGAAGTTCGGCAATTTCCGTAGACGGGGTAATGGGGTAACCGGCAAAAAATTCGAGACCCGCGTACATCGCCGCCCGGGCGCAAACCTCGTTGCCCTGTAGAAAATGGAGCCTCGAAGGATCGGTACGTTTTTCCTCACCGGCAGATGAGGAGGAGACAGCGGACGGAGCGGCGCTTTTAGAAATTTCTTTCGTATCATGCCGGTTCATTTTGTTCCCTCCTCTTCACCGCCGCCTTTAATAACCGTAATGGCAAAATCAGGACAGCGGAGTTCACACATCCCGCAGTAAATACAGTCGTCCCGGCGGGCGGCGATAACCTTATCGTCTTCATCGAGTTCCAATACCTGTTTCGGACAGAAAGCCACGCAAATGCCGCAGCCCTTGCACCAAATCCGGTTAATATATAACTGATGTTCACGTTTTGTTGTTTCCATCACACAGTCCCGCCGCCTTTTTTACATGAATCTATATTTTTTACTTCCCGCACAGGACAGGGTACCACTAGAAGCAAGAGAAGTCAAATTGAGTTTTTCCTCGGCTCAGCGGGCCCGCGCGCTTTAGCTAATGTGCAGGGAAATGTAGGCCGCGGCAATGACCGACCGCAGCTTGTGTTCCGGGGTGTCCGACCGCGAAGGTACCAGGATCGGCACCGGTCCGCCGAAGGAGATGTCCGCCGCCTTCCAAGGAAGGCCCAAGTAGTTCCAGTTCCGGTACACTCCGGCAAGGAGGGCGCCGGCGGTAAACTCCGGCATAAAGAGTATGTCCGCTTCCCCGGAGACACGGGATTCGAATTTTTTTATTTCCGCCGCCCGCCGGGACGCGGCCAAGTCAAAGGCCATCGGCCCCTCGACAACGGCATTTTCCCCTGCAAAGCGGTCCACCAGCTCGCGGCTTTCGGCTATCGACGGCGTGTTTATAAATGTATCGTACTGCTCGGTAAAATCGAGGATGGCCGTCTTCGGCCGGACAATGCCGAGCTCCCGGGCGGCCCGCAGCACCTCCCGCAGCAGCGCCTCCTTTTCCGTTATCCCGGCACCCTTCTCCGGGGCGGCGACAATAAACTGTCTGCCGGTATCCGACCGGGTAAAAACCGAAGCCGTGCCGGAAACAGACAGAGGCAGTTCTTTTTCGAAGCGCGATTCCCAGGGAGTACTTGCCGAAGCTTTGTAGAGGATATTCGCCGGCCCGATCCAGTGATACTGAATAAGCCGGGGAAAGGTCGAAATGTCGGAAAACCTCTCCTCCACCGTTTCTTTCAGCTCATTGAGGCCCCCGGCGTCCCCGGGGATGAACATCGACGCCGGGTCGATGCCGAACATAGATGCTAACGTACGGTTGTTGCGCTTTATCTTCTCGAGGAGGCCCGACCGCTTTTCATCATCCGCAATGTTTGAAACAACATTGATGCCCCCGTCGCTCATCAAGAGCATGCCGGCAGGCATTTCAAAGAGCCGGCTGTGAGAGATAATATTTCCCTTGTCGATAATTTTTTCTTTCTGCTGCAGCAGGCCCTTCATCAGCTGGTCGGAAGTGGAATTTCCTTTCAAAATAATCTGGTTTTTTCCGCGGTCAATGCCGTCTAAGGTACGGCCAAAAGCCTCGTCCATGCCGGCGGCGGGTATCATTTCGACATTGCCGCTCCGGAGGTTTTTCTCGAGCCCCTTGTCCGCGATTACTTTGGTAATTTTGTCCGCGTCACCTAGCAGCCGTACTTTCACCGGAATATCAACGGAATCGATAAAGGCGGCCACCCCCCCTAAAGCGCTGCCCGAATCGGCTAGGGGTATAAATACTTCAATGTCCTGCCCCTGTTCATTAACGTAGTCGACAATTTCCGCAAATGTTTTTACTTCCGCCATCTTTTTTAACTCCGCTGTGTATTGTATACAACAAATTTTGGTAAAGGAAAAAATTCATATTGCGTTTCAGCAACACATATGATAAAGTAATTTTACCATAAGTAATTTATATTTACAAGCAGGAAATTAAATTGTCTGAAATTGGAAAAAAAATTCGTAATATCCGGACGTCCCAAGGCATGACAATTAAAGAAATATCAAAGAAAACAAATTTGTCGAACGGCTTTATCAGCAGAATGGAGCGGGGCGAGATAAACCCCTCCTTGAGTTCCGTGAAAAAAATTGCCGATGTTCTGCATATTTCCATCGGACTTCTGTTTGACGACGAAGAGGCCGGAGACACGGACATACACGCTGCGGATTCTGAAATAAAGATCGTGCGAAAGAAAGAACGCCGCAAACTCGTCTATCCCGATCAGGCGGCGTACGACTATTTACTGACTCCCTCAATTCGGAATGTGGGAATCGAATTTATATTAACGGTCCTGGAACCCGGCGGCAACAGCGGAAAAGAATTCTATACACATGAAGGTGAAGAATGCATCCTTGTCAACAGGGGAACACTGGAGCTTTATGTCGGAGATAAACATTTCAAACTTTTGGAAGGCGACAGCATTCATTTTAAAAGCTCCATACCTCATCGCTACGAAAATACCTCTTCAAATACAATGGAAGCCGTGTGGGTGGCAGTTCCGCCGACTTTTTAACAATGCAGAAAGGAGTGAAGTATGAAAAATTTGGACAATCTGTCGTCTATTTGGTCACACCAGACCAATCTGCTTATTGAAAGAGGGGAAGGTGTATACCTCTACGATTCTTCCGGCAGTCGTTACCTGGACTTTACGTCCGGCATCGCCGTTACCAGCACCGGTCACTGTCATCCCCGTATTGTCGATACACTGAAAAAGCAAAGTGAAAAACTTATTTTCGGTCAGCTGAACACGGTATATCATCCGGTTGTAGTAGACCTCATTGAAGAACTCAAATCGGTGGTCCCTCCCGCCCTCGATACATTTTTCTTCAGCAACAGCGGCGCCGAAGCGGTGGAAGCCGCCGTAAAACTCGCGAAGCACGCGACAAAAAAACAAAATATTATTGTTTTTCAGGGAAGCTTTCACGGGAGGACCCATCTCGCCATGAGCATGACCACCAGCAAAACAGGGTATAGGAAATGTTATCAGCCCCTTATTCCCGGTATTTTTGCCACACCCTATCCCTACACGTTTTATTACGGCTGGTCCGAAGAAGAAACACTGGCCTTTTCCATCCGGGAATTGGAAAAATTACTCGTTTCCCAGTCGGCCCCCGAAGAAACGGCCTGCATCGTCGTAGAACCGATTTTAGGCGAAGGGGGCTATGTCGTGCCGCCAAAAGGGTTCCTGCCGGCCTTGCGGAAAATATGCAGCGAGAACGACATCTTGCTGATAGCGGATGAAATTCAAAGCGGCTGCGGACGGTCAGGTGATTTTTTTGCCGTTGAGCATGAAAACATAGAACCGGATATCATGACTTCCGCGAAGGGACTCGGGTCGGGAATGCCTATTTCCTGTGTCGCCTACCGGAAAGAACTGGGAAAGAGCTGGATAACCGGGTCTCACGGCGGGACCTACGGCGGCGGCAATACGCTGGCTTGTGCCGCGGCCGCGGAAACCATACGGATTATCAAGGATGAAAATTTAACGGAAAACGCCGTGAAGCGGGGAAAACAGTTACAGTCGGCACTTTGCAAACTGCGGGAGCAGTATCCGGTTATTGGTGATGTCCGGGGGCGGGGGCTTATGGTTGCGGCGGAATTTACACAAAACGGAAAACCCGACGGAAAAACCGCGAAAGCAATCGCCGACAAAAGCTGGAAAAACAACCTGCTTCTTCTTACCTGCGGGACCTACGGCAACATCATCCGCTGGATGCCGCCGCTTATTGTAACGGAAGAACACATAGAAGAAGGTCTTGAGATATTCGAGGGTATACTAAAGGAACTATAGCGGTATTACGCAAGGAGGGTATTATGGAGAATTATAAAAAGATACAGGACGCGGAACAACAGTGGAAAGACACCGCCTTAAAAAAAACCCTGGACCGGTTTCCCGAGCGGAAAGCTTCCTTCCGGACGGGGTCGGAAATCGAGGTGGACAGACTGTATGTTCCGGACAATAAAACGGCGGACGATTACATGGAGCAGACCGGCTTTCCCGGGGAATATCCCTACACCCGGGGTGTCCAGCCGACGATGTACCGGGGGAGGTTGTGGACCATGCGGCAGTACGCGGGATTCGGCAACGCGGAAGAGTCGAATAGGCGGTACAAGTATCTGCTCGAACAGGGGCAGACGGGACTGTCGGTGGCCTTCGACCTCCCCACACAGATCGGCTACGATTCCGACGACCCGATGAGTGAGGGTGAAGTCGGCAAAGTCGGCGTTGCAATCGATACGCTGAAAGACATGGAAATTCTCTTCGACGGGATTCCGCTGGACAAAATATCAACATCTATGACAATTAACGCTCCCGCCGCGGTTCTGCTCTGTATGTACATAGCAGTCGCGGAAGAGCAGGGTGTTTCGCGGGACAAACTGAAAGGGACAATCCAAAACGATATTTTAAAAGAGTACGTTGCCCGGGGGACCTACATTTTTCCGCCGGCACCGTCCATGCGGCTTATCAACAACATTTTCGAGTACTGCTCCGAAAACGTCCCGAACTGGAACACCATCAGCATATCGGGATATCACATCCGGGAAGCCGGGTCTACGGCGGTGCAGGAAGTTGCCTTTACCATCGCGAACGGCGTGGAGTATGTGAAAAACGCCGTGGCAGTGGGACTCGATATTGATTCCTTCTCGCAGCGCCTCTCATTCTTTTTCAACGCGCACAACGATCTCTTGGAAGAGGTTGCCAAATTCCGCGCGGCACGCAGGATCTGGGCGAAAATTATGAAGGAAAAATTCAAGGCGAAAAACCCGAAATCGATGATGATGCGGTTTCACACCCAAACGGGGGGCTCGACGCTGACGGCACAGCAGCCGGACAACAACATTATCCGGGTAACCATTCAGACATTGGCCGCCGTTTTCGGGGGGACCCAAAGCCTTCACACTAATTCCAAGGACGAGGCGTTGGCCCTCCCATCGGAGGAATCGGTGCGCACCGCTTTACGGACCCAGCAGATCACGGCCCACGAATCGGGTGTTGCCAATACCATCGATCCGCTCGCCGGTTCCTACTACGTGGAAGCCCTGACCGACAGAATTACCGACGAGGTTTTTCAGTACCTCGATAAAATTGAAGAAATCGGCGGCATGGTAAAAGCCATCGACAAGGGGTACATTCAGAAAGAGATCCAGGATTCAGCTTACAAGTACCAGCAGGATGTCGAATCGGGAGAACGGATTGTCGTAGGCGTTAACAAGTTTCAAAGCGAAACCGTGCCGCCGAAAGACCTGCTGAAGCTTGATCCGAAAATCAAGGAAATGCAGCTTTCCAAATTAAAGGAAGTTAAAAACAACAGAAACACTGAAACGGTAACTGAAATTCTGCGGGAACTACATGAAGCGGCAAAGGACGAGAACAAGAACCTTGTGCCGATTATTTTACAGGCCGTTAAAGAATACGCGACACTCGGCGAAATCTGCAACCAGCTGCGGGACGTATTCGGCGAATACCGGGAATCGGTAGTACTTTAGGAGAGAACCATGGCAGAGAGAAACAATATTCGGATATTAATTGCAAAACCGGGCCTCGACGGACACGACCGGGGGGCCAAGTATATCGCCCGGGCACTGCGGGACAAAGGCTATGAAGTTATCTATACGGGCATTCGGCAGTCGCCCCAGGCCATTGTCAACACGGCCATACAGGAGGACGTTAAGTTTATCGGCTTAAGCCTTCTTTCCGGGGCGCACCGGGAACTGTTCCCGAAAGTGGCGGGCCTGCTGAAAGAAAACAACGCGGAAGACATTATCGTGTTCGGCGGCGGGATTATCTCGGAGGAAGATATTCCCTTTCTGCGGGAACAGGGAATACAGAAAATTTTCACTTCCGGAACGACAATAGAAGAGGTGGATTCCTTCATTCAAGAAACGGCGGTACATGGCTGATATCGAAGCCCTTACCCGGGGAGTGCTGAAGGGGGACATCCGCTCTATAGCGAAATCCATCAGCCTTGTGGAAAACAACCTTCCCGAAAAGGAGGAGCTTATCCGAAGGCTTTATCCCGAAACCGGCGGCGCCGTTGTCATCGGCGTAACCGGCCCCCCCGGATCCGGGAAAAGCACCTTAGTGGACAAGCTGATAAAGTACAAACGGGAGCAGGGGGAAAAGGCGGCCGTTATTGCCGTTGATCCGAGCTCCCCTTTTTCCCGGGGCGCCATCTTAGGCGACCGGATACGGATGCAGAGCCACGCGTCGGACCCGGGCGTGTACATCCGCTCCATGGCCTCCCGCGGGCACTTAGGCGGTGTTTCGAACGCCACCTTCGACGCGGTAAAAGTCCTCGACGCGGCGGGGTTCCGCTACATTCTTATAGAAACCATCGGGGTCGGCCAGACTGAAGTCGAAATCGTCAACCTGTCAGACCTCATTCTCCTGGTCCTTATTCCCGGCATGGGGGATGAGATTCAGGCCATGAAAGCCGGGGTAATGGAAATCGGTGATTTATACGTCATTAACAAAAAGGACCTTGACGGCGCCGACAGGCTGCGGACGGAGGTGGATTACGTCCTTAACCTGTCCGACGGCGGACCGACGAAGCACGATATCGCTGCCAGCGGCAGCGGGGGCGGAGGTCCCGCCGATGCAGGCGGAGTTCGGCCGCGGAAATCGGTCCACATGGTGTCGGCACGGGACGATGACGGGACCGAAGAACTGTCGGAGGCAATCGGGGGCCGCATTGCCGAAATGGAAGGTTCCGGAACGCTGGCGGCACGTCGGCTGGAGAATACAAAGCGGGAACTGGAAATGCTCATGACTGAAAAAATAAAAATTGCTATGGACGAACGGTTCGGCGTATCGGACCTTCTCGAAGGCTGGGCAAAAAAGATAATCCGCCGGCACACCGACCCGTATTCACTTATCAATAAACATATAACCGATAAACTAGGAGCGTAATGTATGATTCAAAAAATTAACCATGTGGGAATTGCTGTCAATTCACTGTCCGATTCGGTCCCCTTCTACCGGGACGTTTTAAAACTCGAATACTTAGGCGAGGAAGCCGTACCGGAGCAGAAGGTAAAAGTCGCCATGTTCGGTGTGGGAGAAGTAAAAATCGAACTCTTAGAGCCGACTTCGGAGGACAGCCCCATCGCGAAGCACCTCGAAAAAAAAGGTGAAGGGGTCCACCATGTGGCCTACGAATCGGACGGGATTGTTCAGGAACTGGCGGCAATGGAGGCCGCGGGTATTCAGCTCATTGACAAGGAACCGCGGGGCGGCGCCCACGGCATGAAAATCGCCTTCCTGCATCCCAAGTCGACGGGGAAGGTCCTTACCGAGATTTGTCAGAAATAAGTTTCCGTATTCCCTTTATCGTCTGCAGTATCAGGACCGTAGAGGCGGCAGAGGCAAAAACAAGCAGCCATCCCTTCAGCCCCAGCAGCTGAAAAGAGAAGACACCGCGGACGGCGGGAACAGCATATGCCGCCGCCAGCACGGCGGTACAGAAAGCCAGCGCTCCCCAGACATATCGGTTTTCCGTTATCTGATTGTTCAGCAACGGCTCGCTGTCACCGCGCATATCGAAAACGTGCAGCAGCTGCGCGACTGCAAGGGAAAAGAAGGCCACCGTGTTGCACATGCTTTCCGAAAACCCGATGGCAAAATGTGCGGCAAAATAAATGCCGGTAACACAGGCTGCAATGACTCCTCCCCCGATGCCCGTAGAAACCCAGTTCTTCCGGGTCATGATCGGCTCTTCCGGGTCCTTTGGAGGGTGGTCCATCACATCCGCCGGGCCTTTTCCCAGGCCGAGGGCAAGGGCCGGAAATACATCGCTTAAAAGATTGAGGAACAGCAGCTGGAGGGGAAGAATCGGGAGCCGGAAAAGGGTGAAACTGACCGCCGCGATAAGGATGATCTCCGCTAAATGGTACGAGAGCTGATACATGATGAACTTCCTGATATTTCCGAAAATAATCCGGCCCTGGCGCACCGCCGTTAAAATCGAAGGGAAGCTGTCGTCGGTAAGCACCATATCGGCGGTCTCCCGTGCAACCTGGGTCCCCCGTTTCCCCATGGCAATACCGATGTCGGCGCGTTTCAGTGCGGGCGCGTCGTTTACCCCGTCTCCCGTCATAGCGACGATTTCTCCGGACTCCTGCAGCTGCCGTACAATGTCAAGTTTCTCCTTCGGGTCAACCCGGGAAAAAATATCCGCCTCTTCGGTAAGGCCCACTTCTTCCGCGACGGCCCGGGCGGTTGCGGGGTGGTCGCCGGTTACCATAACGGGACGGATGCCGGCCCGGCGGCACACCTCCATGGCAGAAGAAATTTCCTCCCGCGGCGGATCAAGAAAACCGGTCAGGCCTACAAATACCATGGCCTCGACAAAATCTTGATCTTGCCGGCCGATATTCAGGTCTTCCTCCTTCCGGTAAGCAAATGCAAGGACCCGGAGGCCTTCCCCCGACAACCGGTCATTTGCAGAACGCCAGTCCTCCTTTTCTTCGGCTGTTATTTCCCGGACACCTTCCCGCGTTTCGATATAGTCAGTCCGTGCAAGAATCGCCTCAGCGGAACCTTTTGCCGACATATACTCACTTCCGTCGCGCAGACGGTGTACGGTCCCCATAAATTTCGATTCCGCGTCGAAGGGGTCCTCCGCGATGCGCTCCATTTCCGCAAGCTTCCGGTCACGTTCCTTATCAACACCGGCAGTAAAATGCAGCAGGCTGATTTCCAGCGGGTCGCCGTCTTCATGTCCTGTTTCGTTGACAGCCGCGTTATTGCAGAGGCGGGAAATGGTAAAAATATGATCGAATCGGGGATCTTCCCGGCAGTTGTCAATTCCATCTATCCGGAATGTATTGTCTACCGTTAAATCGGAATTAAGACCGGGGAAAAGTAACTTCCGAACGGACAGCCGGTTTTTCGTCAGTGTCCCGGTCTTGTCGGTACAGATCGTGGTAATCTCTCCCAGGGTCTCCACCGATTCCAGCCGTTTCACGATTACATGCTGACGGGCCAGCCGGAGCATGCCGCGGGCCAGAGCAATACTTGCCACAATAGGAAGGCCTTCGGGAATGGCGGCTATGGTCCATGCAATAGAGGTCTGCAGGAGGATGTACCAATCTTTTCCCGCGAGCCAGCCGGCAATAAAAAATGCCGCGGCCAGGACCGCGATAAACCAGATCAGACTTCGGGTAAGCTTCCGGAGCTTCCTGTTTAACGGCACCGACTGCTGTTCGGCTTCACTTACCAGTTCCGATATTTCCCCCAATTCCGTTTGCATCCCGGTCCCGGTTACAACAGCCGTTCCGTTTCCCCCGGTTACGGAAGTTCCCTTATACAGCATGCAGCGTCTGTCGCCCAATGCGGAATCGGGAGGTACGGCTTCCGTGCTTTTTGTAACCGGCATAGATTCACCGGTAAGCGGCGATTCATCCACCCGAAACTCATAGGCTTCTACTATCCTGGCGTCCGCGGGAACGAGGTCACCCGCTTCCGCGATAATAACATCCCCCGGGACCAGCAATTCGGCATCGATTTCTTCCCTGCGGCCCTCCCGCAGTACTGTTGCGGTTATTTTATCCATAGCACGCAGCGCCCGCATCGATTTTCGTGCCTGCACTTCCATCCAGAACCCGATGGCAGTGTTCAGTAAAATAACCACTACTATTGCCGCGCCCTCGGCGGCGTCTTTAAACAGAAACGCCAGGACCGCGGCGGCGCTTAAGAGATAAATAACAGGGTTATTGATTTGTTCGAGAAGTATACGAAGAAGGCTCTTCGGCTTCTCCTTTTTTAACGTGTTCGGGCCGTACTGTTTCCGCCTTGCATCCGCCTCATTCGATGAAAGGCCGCCGATAGAGGCCCCGAGGGTGTTGAGGACCTCATCGGCACCGGCGGAATAATAGGATTCGGACACGTCTAGTTAAGGGTAAGCGCGGGGTGATAAAATGGTGACATATAGTACTCCTTTTTTATGTTCTTTTCTTATAATATACTGATGGAACGAGAGCGAAAGCAATAGACCATATGGTTTAGGTGCTGTATACTGTGAAAAAGGAGATGTATCATGACCAATCCCGCAGAACAAATTGATGTTCAAGGCTGGTATTCTCCCGACATTCCACGGAAAGAGTTAAAAAACCTGGTAAAACGGACAAACTGGCATGCTCTATTTTATTTCGGCCTCTGGCTTTTGCTCCTCGGCGCCTCCGGATATATTGCTTCACGTCTCTTTCTTGCCCGTTCCTGGTGGGCGCTGCCCGCGTTTTTTGTATATGGTGTTATTTATACCGGCAACAATCCGCGATGGCACGAAACAAGCCACGGGACCCCCTTTAAAACTCCCTGGCTGAATGATTTTTTTTACTTCCTCTGCGGCGCCATGGAATTCCGGGACACCGTTGATTTCCGGTGGAGTCACGTCAGACACCACTCCTATACAAAAATGCGGGGGATTGACCCGGAAATAGCCGCAGACCGTCCGCCGCGTTTGTTTTACATGATTATCGACTTTTTTTACATACGGATGGGGCTTACCGCCATTAAAAATTTATTTCTCCACTCACTCGGCATCGTATCCGATGAAGTAAAGGCCTATGTTCCCGATGAAGAACTGCCAAAAATGTACTGGTCGGCTCGCGCTGTCCTTGCGCTGCACCTTGCCTTCGCGGGGCTGGCGGTGTATTTTCAGTCCTGGCTGCCGGTCCTGCTTTTCGGGCTTCCGCGATTCTACGGTGCCTTTTTCATGTGGACCTTTATCTGGCTCCAGCATGTGGGGCTTGCTGAGAATGTATGGGACCACCGGCTGAATACAAGATCGCTGCGGGTAAATTTTTTCTTCAGTTTTCTTTTTATGAATATGGAAAACCATCTGGAACATCACCTGTATCCGATGGTACCCTTTCATAAACTGCCCGCGCTGCGGGAGAAGATTAAGGAGGACCTTCCAAAACCCTACCGGAGTATGTGGCAGGGGAGTATGGAACTGATACCTGCACTCTTTAAGCAGAAGAAGGACCCTTCGTACAGTATTCACCGGCCCCTTCCGCACGGGAGAGCGCTGCCGGAAGAAGGGTGAAGGAGAGGAAAGACAAATGGCTGAAAATACAAAATGGCACAAGGTTTGCAAGGCTGATAGAATTGAAGAGGATGATGTTCTTGGTATTGAAGTCGGCGGAAAGGTATATGCCGTTTACCGGCTGGCAGACGGCTTTTACGCTACCGACGGCTTGTGCACCCATGAACAGTCTCCGTTAGAAGACGGGTTCGTTACCGATGATGTAATTGAATGTGCAAAACACAACGCCCGGTTCCATATCCCCAGCGGAAAGGCAATACGGAAACCGGCGATGCAGGACCTGCAGACCTATCCGGTAAAACAGGAAGGGGAAGACCTGTATATCGGACTGCCGGACTGAAGGAGGGTTTGAAGTTGAAAAATATCTACCGTGCAGCGGTTGTGTTTACCGCTGTAACATTTTTTCTGATGATCACCGCCGGGTGCGGCGGCGGGTTCAGCGTGGGCACGAAGACAGACGCCCTTACCGGCCTGAAAATTAACTACAAAGGCTTAAGCGTTGATGACGCCTATTTAGTGCTCGACGGCTCGAAGTTGACTTCAAAGTCGGTCCCCCTCGGATCGGAAGTCGTTATGTACTTTACCGGTGTCGAGAACTTTACTTCCGAAAGCGGCATGACCTATCCCGGCGCTTCCATGCTGATTACGGGACCCGACGGCTTCGTGCTCCTGGACGTGGAGGACCTGTTCAGCCAGTACGACGGTACCGGCATCAGCAAGGAGGACGCGGCGGCGCTTTCTTTAAGCCTTTCTTTCGGAAGCCCCATGGAACCGGGTACTGCCTATACCTGGAAATCCAGGATTTGGGACAAAAAGGGAGACGGTGAAATTCAGGCAGCGGTAAAACTTACCGCGGAATAACTGGAATAATCACTATTCTGTACCCATATAAAAAAACGAGGAAGAACCGTGCCCGCTGACAGGACCCGACGATCGACATTGATACGTCTTCTCGCCATAGCATTTCCCATGGTGGTGTCCCAGGCATCGGACACCATTATGCTTTTCGTGGACAGGCTGTTTCTCTCCCGCTTAGGGGAGGCCTATCTGGCTGCATCCATGAGCGGCGGCCTTACCCAGTTTATGATAAGTTCCTTCTTTATCGGTACCATCGGGTATGTAACGGCAATTGTCGCCCAGTACTACGGGGCAAAGCGCTTCGACATGTGCGGCAAAGCGACATTCCAGGCCCTTCTCCTGGCATTAATGAGCTATCCGCTGTTATTGGGAATTTCCCCCCTTATCCGCTACTTTTTTATGGTCGCCGGGCAGGCGCCGGAACAGGTGCAGTTGAGTTATCTGTATTTTCAGACCCTCATATTCGGCTCCATTTTCCTCGTTCTCAGGTTTGCCTTAGCAGGATTTTTTATCGGCATCGGCCGCACCACCGTCGTGATGGTGGCAAACTTCGCGGGGGTCCTTATTAACGTTCCGGTCAATTATATCCTCATTTTCGGGAAGCTCGGCTTCCCGGCCTTAGGTCTCCGGGGAGCGGCAATCGGCACCATTATGGGCAACATGGTGATTTTTATTATCCTGTTTATTTTTTACCTGCGCGGCAAAAACAGGGCCGACTTTCAGACCCATAAGTCATTTGCCTTCCGGAAAAAGATTTTCGGGAAACTGATGAAGTTCGGGATCCCCGCCGGAATCGAGATGTTTTTGGGGGTTACCGCTTTCAATCTCTTTGTTCAGTTTATGCACTCCTACGGTACCGATGTGGCGGCCGCGGTCACCATCGCGTTCAACTGGGACATTGTCGCCTTTATTCCCATGATCGGAATGGGCCACGCTACGACGGCCTTGGTGGGGCAGAACGTGGGCGCGGGAGATTACAGCGAAGCAAAAAAATCAACCTACACCGCCTTGAAAGTCGCCTGGGTCTACTCTTTCGCCATGGTCTTTCTCTTTGTTTTCGGAAGCCGTGTTTTAGTGGATGTTTTCGCGTCGGGATTTCAAGGCGACACGGGCACGATTACCGCAATAGCAACGACCATGATCCGCCTCGCGTCCCTCTACACCCTGGCCGATTCGGCCCAGCTGGTTTTTACCGGCGCTCTCCGCGGCGCGGGGGACACAAAATGGGTAATGCGGATGTCCGTCGGCCTCCACTGGGCATTCGCCGCCCTTGCCGTTTTTTTTATCAGAATTATTCAGGTACCGCCGGTCATCGGCTGGCTGCTGCTGATTATATTTGTTATTTCCTTAGGCATTGCCGTGTTTTTCCGTTTCCGCGGAGAAAAATGGAGAGCAATAGAACTTATCCGGCGGTAAA
>CAYTSI010000059.1:16221-18369 GCA_964440465.1 uncultured Spirochaetales bacterium | reverse complement strand
AGCTGATTGGATAGACGGCATGCGGCTGCTGTTGGCGGTGGAGCGCCCCGCCGGCCGCCGCAGCCGGTGGTAAGTTTAAGCAAAAAACAACCCGGGGATAATATTGTACACATTTCGAAGAAAGAAAACTGCTAAGTATCTATACTTCAAACTGTAGAATTACTTTCGTACCGCCATTAGTTTCAAACCGAACATTTCCTTCCAGCTGTTCGGTCAATGCATACACAAGGGAGGTTCCGAATCCTACAGGAGCTCTCCCATCAGCAGACGCGGCGAACCCCGGTTCGAGGTGTATACTACATATCGATCTCGCCTTCGGGCACCCTCAGATGTTTTACCGGTACGTCGATGCCGCCGGCATTGACCCTGCCCTTAAACAGGTCGCTCGTGTCGGTAATATAATACGCGGTCCATGACGTCGCTATAAGAGTATCCTTATCGGGATCTTCAAAGCCGCTCCCCTGATGGAGAACAGCTGTCCCGACCGTCAGCTCACTTTCCCGGGCCGCGTGGTGCTCGATAACTTCCGCCCATATTTTTTCGTTGCTGTACATATCCAGTACTTCAGCCTGCCCCTTTGATTGGTCGCTCGCCGGTTTAAGAACCTTGGCTAAATGGTAATGGCCACCGTCGTTTATGAATACGTACCCTTCCAGCGGATCTCCGCTGCCGCCTTTCGGTCCGGCGTCCTCTTTCGACGTTCCCGATTTCGGTTTTACGACGATCTCGAGCATTGATTCGCAGGACACAAAAAGAGTGCCCAGAAGTATCAGTCCGATCAGTACAGTTAGGTATCGTTTTTTCATAGTTTTCCTCCCGGTTGAATCAAAATAGTTTGTCCATAAATTATAGGAGGGTATTAGGAGGCTGTAAATTAACAGTTTTTCCGCGTGTTAACCATTCGGTACATTGAGGTACAATTCCCGGTATTTACCGGGAGTGATCCCTTCATGCTTTTTAAAAACCCGGATAAAGGTCACGATATGACCGTACCCTATCCGTTCGGCAATCTCTTTCACGGAGGTGTCTCCCGCGAGGAGATTTTTTGCCCGGCCTAAACGATTTGTATGAATATAGTCGTTGATGCTGATACCGTTCTGCTCCCTGTAAAACCGTGAGAGGTACTTTGTATTCATGCCGAAAGTCTCCGCTATCATGGTCAAACATAGATTCACTTCCGCGAGGTGATCATCGATAAAAGAGATTATTCTTTCGTTTAGTTCGCTGTTGTGGCTTTTTTTTCTCGATTCAAAAAATGAACAGGCTGTTTCAACAAGGGCAGAAATTCTTTCCCTTATTTCGGAGTAGGTCAGCTGATTGAAAATTTCCCCGGACCGGCTTACAAGCTGTTCACGAAACTCGCCGTCCTCCGTCCCTCCGGTTCCCGCGGCTTTTATGATTACGCCTACCGTATTATACATACAATACTTCATCCAGCGGACATCCGGAAGTTCCGGCCCGCCGCAGTACAAGAGCTCCTCGACAACGGCAAGGGCTCCTTTCTTATTTCCCGACCGAATACAGCGGACGAGTTCGAGGTCCTTTTCAATCGGGTAGAGGTTCCCCGCCGTGCCCTCCCGGAGCTGCTCCAAAATAATAACACTCCCCGGCCCGTACACAAACCGGTACTCCAGCCCGTTTATGCACTCTTCGTATGCCGTATTCATGTGCTGCCAGGCCGAAAACGGTCCTCCGATAACGCAGACGGCGGTAATGTTAAGGTCCTCCTCCAGGATTTTATGCAGACGGACCATCTCCCGGATAACCGCTTCATCCGCGCTCTCGTCCCTCGAAAGAAACAGCAGGACCGTTCTTCCGTCAACTTCTATGCATTCACAAGCGATGTCATTCCCGGGGGTAATTGCTTCGGCGGCGGACTGGACGAAAAAAGGAAGCAGCAGCGTATCTTCGTTTTCATTCCGGTCAAAATCAAAAACGCAGACGCGCATTCGGGAAAACCCGGCGGGAACATCGAGTAGCTTCCGCACCGTTTCATCTTCCGAGACCGCGGCCCCGTTCCCCTTCAGCAGACCGGAGTAATACGCGTTTACAATTTCCCGTTTATGTTCCCGGACCGTGGTAAGGAGCTCATTTTTCTGCTGATAAACCAGCCGCAGGGAATCTGAAACGTAGTCAAACTCGTTCCCC
>CAYTSI010000059.1:0-16121 GCA_964440465.1 uncultured Spirochaetales bacterium | reverse complement strand
TTTCTGCTGATAAACCAGCCGCAGGGAATCTGAAACGTAGTCAAACTCGTTCCCCCTCCAGCCGCCTCTTCTGTTGAGTACCGGTGTTCTGCGTGCAACTTCCCGGACCAGTTCCTTCAGCGGCTGGTAATTCCGCTTCGTAAAGTAGTAGGAAGCCAGGAACCCGAGAACAATGGAAAAGCCGAATATCGCCAGGGAGATTCGTCGAATTATGAGAAGGGGGGACAGAAAAACGTTCAGCGGGATGAACGAAACAATACGGGTCCCGGGACGTTGCAACGTTGCGGTGTCGATAATATACCGCCCTCCCTCCAATTCCGCTTTTGCCGGAAAAACGGAATTTCCTCCCTCTCCCCGCAGAAAATCCAACTCCTTCCCGGAACGGTTTCGCCGGGGAAGCAGATCGAAAAAATCGTCATCGGTAAGAAACAGCAATCCTCCCGACAGCTCTTCGAGGCCTTCCAAGTAATCGGCTAGATAATCGTTATCTACGGAAATGCTGATACCTCCCGTATCGGTAAACTCCCGGCCGGAAGCAAAGGGCCGCTCTATCCGGATAACCTGACCGGCATCCTCCCGCTCCTCCAGCGCTTCGATACCTTCAGGCGAAAGCACAAGACCGGAATTGGCATATAAAATCTGAATCGACTGTACCGCCGGAGTTACCGCGTTCAACCGTTTCAGCTCCGAAATAATTTCCCGTACATCTTCGACCATTACGAATATCTCTTCCCGGCCGCGAAAGGCAAGTTCCGTAATGTGCGGGTCTATAGCAATCTGAAGCGCGAGATGGTCTATGTTTTGAATTTCCGTCCCGATATCGGTTTCGGCCCGTAAAAGGACCTGCCGGTTGATTTTCATCAACTGTTTCGAAACCGTCCCCGCCATGAGAATATATACTACAGCCAGTAAGACGGCTGAAAAGGCAACGATTACAAGGTAGGAAAGGAACCAGGCAATGAATGTTTTTTTTCCTTTCACCTGGTTTTTTCCTCAAGGCACTGCTGCATTATTTCAACCGCCCGTTCAATTCCCATCTCCCGCAGCGTCTGCTGAAACCCTGCTATATCCGCCTCAGAAGCCCCTTCCGTTATCAGCCGGATAACAGCATCATCTTCATAGGGCCGTATACGCCGCATAATGCCGTCCACTTCCCCGCTCAATTCCGGCGGAGGGTACAGGGGCGGCAGCTGATGCCCGGCGGCATTCGTTGCGGCCCACAGGTGTACCGCTTCGCGCTGTTCTTCCAGCACCAGCGACTGATGAAACTGCCGGGGATCTTTGATATAGGGTCCCGCGGTAATATATCCTTTAAGACCCGCGGTAAAGCCGTCGGCACCCCCGATCGTTTTCCGAAACACCGGTCCTTCGGCGGTCATGTCGTAACTCTCCCCCTCGATTCCGAAATTAAACAGCAGCGTTCCCTCCTCCGAATATGCATAGTCAAGAAAACGGGCCGTTTCTTTAGGACGGCTGTTTGAGGCCGTAATATACGCGCTTGCGAAGGGGACAAACTCCGGTGATAGATGCCCGAATTCGGCAACGGAGTCCTCAGCTAGAGAGGGATAGGGCAGCGGCCGCAGGCTGCAGCCGGGATGGTTTCTCGCGAGTGTCCCGGTATACAGCTCGATGGAAGAAACGTAATCAATAAAAATTCCGACAGCTTTACGTTCCGCCTGCCGCTGATACACTCTGCGGCTGTTCACCGCAAAACCGGGATCGATATACCCCTTTTTATACCAGTCCGCGAAGGTCCGGATAAACAGGGAAAATCCGGGCTCCATCGGACCGTAGCGGACGGTCCCGTTGTCCTGATAGAACCCCCAGCCGGCACCGAAGGCACCGATAAACGCATGTGTCTGTCGAATATTGCCGCCGTAAAAATGCAGGGGTATATCGACGAGGGGGGATTCCCTAAGAATAGCGAGGGCATCTTCCCACTGGTCCATCGTTTCCGGCGGATCGATTCCGAGGACGGCAAACAGATCGGCCCGGTAGAAAGGCCCCATATACGTCCGGATTTCCGGGCCCGTCTGAAGGCTTGGGAAACAGAACAAGGTGCCCTCCCCTGTCCTGAGCAGCTCGGCGGTTTCGGGGTGTTCTTCCAGGTAACGGGAGAGGTTCGGCGCCGAAGTTTCGAGCAATTCGTTTACGGGTACGATAATTCCGTCGCGTATTGCCTTTTCAATTCCGCCGGGATAATCGTTGACAAAATCGTGGCTGATGATGTCGGGAAGGGTCCCGGCGACAACCATGGCTTGGAACTGTTCGGCGTGCTGCCCCGGCGGCGGATGAATAAAATCAACCGTAATTCCAGTTCTTTCCTGCAGTCTCCGATACACCGGCAGGTTTGCCATTGTTTTGACACGGGCTTCTCCCCGCTTCGGTGACCACCAGGTAAGCACGATACGTTCTTCAAACTCCGGTTCTTTTTTTGTACATCCGCCGATACACGACAGAAACGGGGGCAGCAGTAACATCAGCACTATAATGCGGCGGAGAGTCTTCACCAGAACATTATTGTTTTTTTCTAACGGAACAGTCAACAAGCAGGCAGGAGGAGATATAAACAAAATGGTATTTGACGTTTCGGAGCGGCGGGTATATTTTTGATTATGAGCGAATGATCGTTCTTTTAGAAAAAGGGAATGTCCAAACAATGAACATTTTGGTTACCGGCGCGTTCGGCAATGTGGGAAAAAGCACCGTAAAAGCCCTTCGGGAACGGGGGCACTGTATCCGGATTTTGGAAAAGGACAGCCGCGGAGAAAGGAAAACCGCCCGCGCCTTCGATTCCGCCGCCCCGCGGCAGTTTTAGCGGAAGAGCGGCACGAACTCCTGTCGGCCGATGTCGACAAGTCCTACATCGGTTACCTTCAGTTCCGGAATTACCGCAAGCTGAATAAAATGGAGGACCATAAGGATATCGGTTTTCGATCCCATTTTCCGTATCGCCTTTTTCATCTCCGCGAGCTCTTCAACCACGGCATCGACGTCCTTGTTCGACATCAGCCCGGCAATGGGCAGCGGCAGTTCAGCTTCGATTTTGCCGTCAATTACCGCGACAATTCCGCCGTTCAGCTCCTCCACCCTGCGTACCGCTTGGTACATATCACTGTCATCCATCCCGAGAACACAGAGGTTGTGGGAATCGTGGCCGATAGTCGTCGCGATTGCCCCTTTGGTAATTCCAAACCCTTTCGCGAACGCCTTCGTTACCGACCTCCCGGCGTGCCGATCGAATACCAGGACCTTCGCCAGGTCCTTCGACGGGTCCGCGACCGCGTTTCCGTCCCGGACAGTTGCCTTCATCGTTATTGAGTTCGTAAACAGGTCGCCCTCCCGGACGCCGATGACATTCAGATCCTCCGATTCCGCGGGTATGGCGAATGACTCTTCCGCGTACGGGGCGAGTTTGATCCTGCCGATCGATTCGGGCAGGTCGTTGTGCAGGCCCGTGAGGGGTTTCGACGTCTGCCCCTCTTCGGCAACAATTCGGGAATCCTTGATGACCATCTCGATATTGAAGTTTTCCAGGTCGTCCACAACGACCATATCGGCCTTGTATCCCGGCGCGATGGCGCCCATACTCCGCAGGTTGTAATGCCGGGCGGTATTGATGGTTGCCATCCGCAGCGCGATAACCGGGTCGAGGCCAAGGCGGATTGCCTTTTTTATAAGAAAATCGATGTGTCCCTCTTCAATGATGTCCAGAGGCTCCCGGTCGTCGGTACAGAAAGAAAACGAGGTATGGTTCGACATATCGATACTTTTAATGATTGCCTCCAGGTTTTTCGCCGCCGTTCCCTCCCGCACAAGGACCTGCATGCCCCGCGAAACCTTCTCCAGCGCCTCCTCCGCCGTGGTTGACTCATGATCGGACCGGATGAATCCGTCGATGTAGGCGTTCAGCTCTTTCCCCGTCAGCCCCGGCGCGTGGCCGTCGATTTTTTTATACTTGTGCCTAAGAATTTCTATTTTCGTAATCAGCTCGTTGTCAACATTAAGAACACCCGGAAAGTTCATCACCTCCCCTAAGGCGATAATCCGGCGGGGGTACTTGTCCACGAAGCTGACCATGTCTTCCGGTCCGAGGCGGGCGCCGGCAGTCTCGAAATTGGTTGCAGGGACAGCCGACGGGATAGCAATGTAAACGTTCAGCGGCACCCCCTCGGTGGAATTGATCATGTATTTGAGCCCGTCGAGCCCTAACACATTCGTTATTTCATGCGGGTCGGCAATAACGGTCGTGGTCCCCTTCGGCAGGACCATCCGGGCGAACTCCCGGGGAGCTACCATGGAACTCTCGATATGAAGGTGGGCATCGATAAAGCCGGGGACGATATATCCGCCCTTTGCGTCGACGACCTTCTTTCCGTCGGTATAGCCGCCGATACCGGCTATCCGTTTCCGGAACAGCGCGATGTTCGCCTCCTCTATGCGGCCGGTAAACACATTGACGATTTTCCCGTTTTTTATCAGCACATCAGCCGGTTCCTTTCCAAGGGCCACCGGAACAATATCGCGTATTTTCATGGCATCAATAGTACCCTTTTCGTTCCTCTTCGGCAACAAAGAAGACGCTGAACTTGTTTATGCTGGAAAGAAATCGAAAAAGCGGTTATAGTGGGACCATGCTTGAACGAGAAAAACAGCTTACACAAGAAATTACCGAGATCGCCCTCGGGGCGGAGGGGAAATTTCGGATATATGACTTCATTGACGGCCATAATATCGATGCTCCCCCGGAAAAAGTTCTGGAAATTCTGTTCGGAAGAGGCCTCATTGTTGCCGGCAATACCCCGGATTTAACGCCGGCCGCGTGGTTCTTTCGGAAGGGGAAATTGCTTATACAGCCGTTGCAGGAGGA
Organism: uncultured Spirochaetales bacterium; assembly: GCA_964440465.1. Classification (GTDB taxonomy): domain Bacteria; phylum Spirochaetota; class Spirochaetia; order SPDA01; family CAZSGZ01; genus CAZSGZ01. The sequence goes on along the minus strand of CAYTSI010000059.1, from coordinate 11,251 downwards.
AATTGATGAAGGTATTCTGATTCCGGGACACCGCTTTGTCCCCTTCTATCTGCCCGAGCTGCTGCCGAATGAAATAGAGCTGAAAAGCGGTAAAGAAGATTTCCGCGCCCGGATAATGATTACGAAGCCTCTCAAAGGGCTTTACAAGTATTATGTTCTTTTCGGGCTGCATTATGTCCCGGAGCTGCTCGCGGAGGAAAGCGGCACGAACCTGGATGCAATTAGGTCCGGGGCCGGCGGTACGGACACCCTTGTCCGAGTTTCTGTTTTCGATATGGAAGATTTTTACAAAAGCTGCGATTTCAGCAGGGGGGACTTTATCCTCTGTGAATTGGATAATTTCCGGGGCGGTGTGTTCACCTATTCCCATGCTCCGGCAGGCAGTATTGAAAAATCGCGGACCGAAGACTGGCGCGGCCGGATCGACAAAGGATTTACGAAAATGTTCAAGGAATACGACTCGCCGTCGGATAATTTCCAAATGCTTGCCCATGCCTATTATTTCGCGGGCCGAAAAGCGGTAACCAACCCCGGACTCCACCTAGGCGGATATATTAATAATAACGACATTGTAGAGATGACTCAATTCGGCAGCCAGTTTCTTTTATGGAAAAAAGACGAGACCATCGACCTCTTTCAAGCATCACAGGAGGCACTATCCCGGGATTTTGAAAATGCTACCGGTACAATTGAATCCATCCTCGCCGACATCGGCCTCTCACTGAATACGGAAGAAATAGAGGCGTACATGCGCGATGCCTTCTATCATGAAGACAGCTTCTTTTTTACCACAGGAAGGATCCTCCACAGGTCAAAAGTCATGTTCGCGTCGAAAGAACAGGAAGACGCGTTTTATTCGCTCCTCTTAGAATACTGGAACGACCTCGAGCATGAATACTCCCGATCGGACGATAAATACGGCGGAATTCTGCGGGACAAGCTGCTGCGTATTCATCACGCGCACCTTCTCTTCCTGCGGGAGATGGATGAACAACAAATAATGCCCGAAGAAATGCCGGAAAAAGAGTTTTGGGAACTGCGGGGCCTTGTAGAACAGGTTGAGAACGTCTTAGCCGCCCTGAATACTAACAACGGCATAGACAGGTCTTCGTATGAAGAAATGCTTGAAATGCTCGAACCTCTGGAAACGATATTCTCGGAAATTACGGGAAACATCCGTCACCGTATCGGAATGGCTCCCGCGCCGGCGGAATCCCGATTTTATTACATTGTACACATTTCCATAGAAGGCATCGACCCGCCAATCTGGCGCGGAATCCGGATCCCCGGAAACTGCTCCCTGCGGGAGCTGCATAATATCATCCAATTGAGTTTCGGCTGGTGGAATCATCACCTCCACTCGTTTTACATAGGAGGCGTTGAGTACACCGACATGGATTTCTTTGAAGACATGGACGGAGAAGAAGACGTGGAAGACGAAGGTGTTTTCCTGATCGAAGACCTTGGACTGGAAAGAGAGGACTCGTTTACCTATGTTTACGACTATGGTGACAACTGGAAGCATGAACTGCTCATTGAAGAGGTGCTTCCGGCAGATATAGTGCCGGAGGAGGAACGGGCCTTCGGTGTTTGTATCGGCGGGGAAATGGCCGCCCCATTAGAAGACTGCGGCGGCATCGTCGGATATTCGGAACTTATTGAGGTCCTCAAGCGTCCGGAAGAAACAGTAGACGAGGATGAGCGAGACCTCCGGACCTGGGCGGGAGATTACGATCCTTCCTTTTTCGACATCGACCGGACAAACGGCCAAATACGCCGGTACATGTACTGAAAGAGGATGCTGCAAATGTAATCATCCCGGATAAGGTAAATATCAAATTGCAAACAAAGGACCTCTACCTGGTTGTACATCATCCCATGTATTTTACCGGTATCCTGTTAATCTGTCGAAAACCTATAATAACACTGGATGTGATGACGACAAACAGTTATATATTCGAGACAGAAACATAAAGCGCAGTATGCGTCGAAAAACTAATCCTGTATATCCACCATCTTTGCCGTGGGGCTGCTCAAGACCTCGGACCCTACGGTAAAGCCGGTCTCTGCCGTCAGGGTAATTCCAACCTTAATAAGATTACCCACATCAGCAGATGTGGTTGTATATGTTCCCGACGTTTCGCCGGGAATTGCCGTATAGGTCCCGTCCGGGTCAGGAATGTCCGCGATAGACCAGATATCGGCATCGCTGGCATCATAAATGTAGGAGTAATAGGTGGTCGTGCCTTCCTTCACATACTTCGGTCGTGTTGTCTGGTTAAACGAATCCGCGGTATGGAACCCGTCCCGTTCGTAAAACCCGTTGGCACCGGCCGGCAGCGGCAGCGGAACTCAACAGAGCGGTATTAAAGAAATAACAGATTCCTGTCAGCTGGGTACTCTATTCTGGTTCCAAAGTGCAAAAATAATGGAGGAAATGATGAAAGTACTGCTGATAGGCGCCGGCGGCGTTGGTGAGGCAATCGTAAATATTGTTGTACGGCAGAAATCCCGCGCGGATTGGCTAAAACAGATGGTCGTGAGCGACTATAACGCGAAGCGGGCGGAACAGGTCGCCGCGGCGGGGAACGACGGCGGCGTCTATCCGAGTGAACAGGTTGACGCGTCGGACAAAGAATCAATAAAGGGCCTGATACAAAAGTATTCCCCGGACATGGTGATGAATGCCTGCGCCCCGCAGTTTAATATGCCGATATTCAACGCCGCGTTCGAATCCGGCTGCATGTATATGGACATGGCGATGAGCCTGTCCCGCCGCCATCCGGACGACCCGTACGGTACCGTGGGTGTCAAACTAGGGGACGAGCAGTACGCTCTGCACGAGGAGTGGGAAAAAAAAGGGCTTTTGGCGGTCTGCGGGTCCGGGGTGGAACCCGGCATGGTCAACGTATTCGCGCGCTACGCCGCGGACTATCTTTTCGATACCATCGAGGAGCTGAATGTACGGGACGGGGCGAATCTCGAAGTGCGGGGCATCAATACTCCCTTCGGATTCTCCATCTGGACAACCATCGAAGAGTGCTTAAATCCGCCGGTTATCTGGGAACAAGGGAAAGAATGGTACGTTACCGAACCTTTTTCGGAACCCGAAATCTTCGACCTTCCCGAAGGGATCGGCCCGACGGAGATGGTCAACGTGGAGCACGAAGAAGTATTGATGATGCCCCGCTATTTCCGGGAAAAGGGACTGAAGCGGGTCACCTTTAAATACGGCTTAGGGAATGAGTTTATACAAATTTTGAAGACCTTAGAGATGCTGAACCTGGACAAAACGGAGAAAATCCGGGTCGGCGGCGTTGAAGTTTCCCCCAGGGACGTTGTCGCGGCGGCCTCCCCGGACCCGGCTGCCATCGGAGAGTACATGTTCGGAAAGACAGCCGCCGGTGTATGGGTAAAAGGGACGAAAGACGGGTTGGGGCGGTCCGTCTACATCTACCAGGTAGCGGACAACCAGGAATGCATGAAAGAAGTCGGCAGCCAGGCCGTTGTCGCCCAGACCGCTTTTAATCCGGTCATTATGATGGAGCTGATTGCCAAAGGCATATGGAAAGGAAGCGGGGTACGGAACCCGGAATACTTTCCCGCCGAACCCTTTATCGAACGGATGGACAGGTACAAATTTCCGGCGGGGATGGTGGAAATGGAATCCGAATACAAACGAAGTCTCGACAAGAAAGCCTTTGATGAGGGCCTGCGATAACGGTTTATTGTTGCCGACGCGCCGATACCTTTTTCAACAGCAGGCCCCCCAGTTCGGTTATAACGATGGCCAGAAGGATAAGCGCGCAGCCGAGAAGCATCTTTCCGCTCAGTATTTCTCCCAGCAGGAGATAAGCAAACAATACCGCGAAGGCCGACTCCAAGGTAAAGATAATTCCGGCGTGCACCGACGGTGTGTGCTTTAAGGCAATATTCGAGAGCAGATGAGTACCGATTGTCCCGAAAATGATCAGATACACCAGACTTATAACCGATGTCCTTCCCAAGGGCGGGAAGGGCCGTTCGAAAATAAAGGCGCCGATAAAGGCAAACACGGCACTTGCCCCGGTTTCCACAACCGTTATTACCACCGGGTCCATTGTCCGAACGTAATGAGCGACCGACAGAATATTCAACGCGAAAAAGACGGCGCAGCCGAGGGTAAGAATGTCACCACCTGTCAGCCCGGCCAGTTCGTCCAGGGATAAAACCGCGACCCCGGCAACACAGACGGAAGCACCAATCATCACGTGCCAGCCGGGAAAGCGTTTGTAAAATATCCAAACGAGAAACGGAAGGACAATCGCGTAAATCGAGGTAATAAACGCCGACTTTCCAGCCGTCGTATACTGCAGCCCGATTGTCTGCAGGGCAAAGCCGCCGAACATGAAAACCCCAACCACCACTCCGGCGGCAGCCTCCCTTCCCGTAACTCGGCGCATCCGTTTCCAGAAAACGGCAAGCATAATAACAAACGCCGCCGTGAACCGGATACCCGTCATGTACAGCGGTGTTAGCTCGGCAAGGCTCATCTTTACCGCGATATAATCGCCGCCCCAAATGAGGGCCGATATGAGGAGCGCCCCGTCGGCAAGGAGTTTCTTTTTCTCAGCAGGCAGCGGCGGCCGGCTATCCATTGAACTCTATTTTCTCGGTAATAAGGGGCCCCCGGAATTTTTCAATGACAACATGCTGCACAATTCCGAAGCCGGTATACAGAAAAAAGTAGAGTACCAGTCCCGACGGCAGGTTGTACATAATGAGGAAAATTACCACCGGAAACAGGTAGGAAAACACATTCTGCACACGGTTGCTCTCGGGAGGCGGCTGTATTACACGGGACTGTACAAGCATCAATCCGAAAAGGAGAACGGGAAGCAGATGAAAGCTGTGCCATTTCAATACCGGCAGCGTCTTCGGATAAAAGTCGGCAAGTACATCCGGCCGGGACAGGTCGTTTATCCAGCCGTCGATAAAACCGGCGGCACGGAGGTCAAAGTGGCTGCTCAGCAGATGGTACAGTGCAAAGAGAATCGGCAGCTGAATAAGAAGGGGTATCATTCTGCTTACCGGTTTTATCCGTTCCCGCCGGTAAAGTTCCTGAATTTCCCGCTGCGCTTTCGAATAATCTTCGGGATATTGCTTTTTTATTTCCTCCACTTTTTTCTCTACCAGCAGGGCTTTCGTCCGCATCCGCTCCTGCCGCAGGGCCAGGGGGAACAGGGCAGCCCGAAGGATGACCGCTAAAAGAACAATGGCAGCACCGTAATTGGGAATCAGCGCGTAAAATATGCTTAAAATCCCTTTCAGGACATTTGCTATCCTCCCTATCAGCCGCGGTTCAGCTAAACTGCGGTCTAAGTCCAGGCCGGAAACACCAAACGCGTTGGTTTCCGCCTTGTTGTACCGGAGGAGAAATTCCTTCTTTCTCGGACCCGCGTAAAAGTAGAGGCCGTCCTCCGCCGCCGTGTTCTGAAGCACAAGAGCGCTGCGGCGGCGGATACCCTCTTTGCTCCGGGAATCGAGATAGACAGTGTATTCTTCCGCGGGAGGAACGGTCAGCAGAGTAAAATACTTCCCTTCGATACCGCACCAGCCCCTTAGGCCCTCCACCCGGGTAATGGAACCGCCGGTGGTGGCAAAACTCCGTTTTTTCCGCTCCCCCTGATAGACAAAATGGCGGTAGTCTGTCCGGATACCGAGTGTCTGATAATCGGGACCGATCTGCGGCCCCAGTTCGAGGGCATACGGCACGGGAACACCGGGACCGGAGCCGCCGTTTCCGGGCCCTTCCCTGTTTATTTCAACTTCATGGCGGAACACGTACTCTCCATCCGTAAAAGTGTAGCGTTTGACAACCGCGGCAGGACCGCCGTTTATACGGTAGTCCCGGCTGAACTCCACTACCGTTTTCCCGGCGGCGCCTGTTTTTTGGACAAGAAAAAGGTCGTCCGCGGGCCGGCCCTCTATTGTCCCGAAGTGCAGGGTAAAGGGATATTCTCCGGAGTTTTCCGATAGTACCAGATCAATGGGCCCGCCGTCGGCATCGGTGTAGTTTTTCATTACAAAAGACTCGATAACTCCGCCTTCGTTAGAAAGCTTTGCCGTAAACAGGTCCGTTTCAACGGTAACCGTTGTACGTAAAAGCCCGTCGAACTCTTCCGATTGAAGAGGCTCCGCCTTGACGTCAATAGCCTCCGGAACTTCGTCAGCGGCTTCTTCACCACCGGCGGCCCCTTCAGCTGTACCGTCAGTTTCACTTCCGGCTTCCACCGCGGTTTCCAACACTTCCGCGGGGGCCTCCTCCCGCCGGCTTAACCGCTTATTTACCAGCAGCGACAAGAATATCACTGCAATCAGCACCGCGCCTGTCGCCCAAATCCGTTTATTGATCATCTTCCTTCTATCCTCCCCGCAGCGTGCCGGTTACGGTAATTTCCGCCCCGTCGGGTATTGAGTAGCTGTCCCGCTCATTCCTTTGAATCGTATGGCCGTTTACTTTTACAAGGACCGGGGGCCGGGAAATAGTATATCCTAAAAAGGCATAAATTTCCTCAAACGTTATCCCCTTGTGCCATTGCATTTTTTTTTCGTTTACCAGAATCATACGGTCACACAGTATATCAAGGTTCATTACTCATGTCCTGACATTATTCTGTTACGCTTCTGTTAATTCCCGTAATTTTGTAAAAAGAATTTGCGGTAACATGCCAACATTTCGTACAATAAACAATCACAGGAGGGACTATGCCGTTACGATTTACCTATGACAGCTGCACAGGCTGTAAACTGTGCGAATTGGCCTGTTCGGCATCACACAACGGTGCCTTCAATCCGGAGAAAGCACGGTTAACAATAACCCATGAATATACCGATGAAGGAATCAACATCACTTCGAGTCACTGTACTTTCTGTAAAAAGTGCGAGTCCGTCTGCCCGGTTAACGCGATTTCCAACAACGGCCGCTGGATGATAGTCGACCATGAAACATGCATCGGCTGCGGCACGTGCGTGAAAAACTGTCCGACCGGGGTCATCTACCTAAATGAAGAGAAGAAATCCATTATCTGCGATCTCTGCGGAGGAGAACCAAAATGTGTCGAGTGGTGCCCGAAAGGTGTCATCACGTTGAAAGAGAAATCGGGGGCAAAAAAATGAACAGTTTTTGGGGCAAAATGCTGATAATTGACCTGACAACAGGGACCCACAAAACGGAACACATACCCGCGGAATGGGTCGAAAACTATTTCGGGCAAAAGGGGCTGGGAGCAAGGATCCTTATGGAGGACGTCCCCCCGGACACCGACCCTCTTTCCCCCGAAAACGAGCTTGTTTTTACCACGTCCGTTATGGCAGGTACAATCGTTTCCTGCTCCGCGAAACTCGCCATTACCTGTAAATCCCCCCAAACCGGAACCATTACCGACGGCTCCGTAGGGGGACATGCCGGCGCGGAACTGAAATACGCCGGGTATGACGCGGTGGTTGTCCGCGGAAAAGCGGAAAAATTGAGCTATATTTACATCGATCCCGACACGGTTGAGATTCGGGACGCGTCGTTTTTAGAAGGCGCGGGCACCTTCGCAGCCGATGCCGAGCTGAAAAAGGACCTGGACAACGATAAGGTTAAGATCCTCGCCATTGGTCCGGCGGGTGAACATCTGATACCCTTCTCCTGTGTATCGTCGGAACGGTACCGTCAGCTCGGCAGAGGCGGTGTGGGCGCCGTTTTCGGCAGTAAAAACCTGAAAGCCCTGGCAGTCCGGGGCTGGCTGGACGTACATGTTCCCGACGTGGAGGCCTGCATGAAACTGGCCGCGGAAGTGCATGAAAAGGACGGAGTGACCGCCGCGGACAATGAAATTTACGAATTCGGGACTCCCGTCCTGGTGGACCTCAGCCAGGAGTCGGGACTGCTGCCCACCCGGAATTTCCAGGAGGGGACGTTTACCGAATACAAATCGATCAACGGCGAGTCTCTAAAAGCGGTACGGAAAAATAAAAAATCCTGCTTTTCATGCGGAATTTCCTGCGGCAACTATCTGGAAGACGGTAATTCCCGGGTGGAAGGACCGGAATATGAAACCATCGCCCTCTGCGGTTCCTCCATCGGTAACGGGGACCGAACAGCATTAATCGAGATGAATGCCGTCTGCGACGACCTTGGCTTGGACACCATTTCCACCGGCGGCGTCATTGCCGCGATGATGGAGATGACCGAAAAGGGGATCCACGATTTCGGTATCCGTTTCGGAGAGAGCGACAAAGCGCTTACACTGATGAAAGACATCGCGTACCGCCGCGGCACCGGCGCCGAAGCGGCCGCGGGGTCGAAGGCGCTGTCGGAACAATACGGTCATGCCGAGTACTCGATGCAGATAAAAGGAATGGACCTTCCCGGATACGATCCCCGGGGATCCTGGGGTATGGGCATCGCCTACGCCACTGCTCCCCGGGGGGGCTGCCACATGAGCGCCTACCCCATCGCCCTGGAGGCCTGGGGGGAACTGGACCCCTTTACCTTCGAGGGAAAGGGGAAACTGGTGGCGGAGATGCAGAACGAGCAGTTTGCCAAGTTCTCCATGGGGGTATGTGATTTTTGGCCTATCGAAGCGGAAACCCTGGGGCGCCTGTTTGAAGTGACCTACGGCGGCTCCTGGCCCGCGGAGCGGGTCAATACGGCGGGAGAGCGGATCTTCAACCTGCAGCGGATGTACAACATTATGGCCGGCTTCGACCGGAAAGAGGACACCCTCCCTCAGCGGTTTTTCAAGGAACTCTTACAAGAGGGCCCGCCGAAAGACATACCCATGACGGAGGAAGCCTTTACCAACGCAATGAACGAGTATTACGAGTTCCGCGGTTGGGACGGACAGGGACGGCCGACGGTGGAGAAACTCCGGGAACTGGAGGTTGAAGAAGATATAATCAGCCGCTACAAGGAATATTTATAGAGCGTCCTGTTCCCTGCGGAGTTTGACGATAGTACTCGTCTCGTCCAGTTCCACGTGGTCCCAGGTAATGATCTCCCCTTTTACGAGAGGTTTTATTACTTTCGCGCCGGGAGCAAGTCCCACCGGAAGGGCCTTGGACCGTACGCAATCATCTTTCGCGTACATTTTGCCGAAAAAGGTGTAGCCGCCGAAGGTATCGAGGAAAGTACCTGCCGACACATCCGATTTCGCCACCGCCGCCACGTCCGCCGCGGGTTTGTCTAAGGGGACGAGGGTTTCTTCGTTGTAAAAGAAGGCCCGGGCAATGGAGATCGGGGCCTCTAAAAACCAGAGATGGTAGGGCCTGAAAAAAGTGGAATAATTCCCCTTCCCTACTTTCAGATACTGCAGGTCCGCCCTGATCCGTTTATCGGGGACCCGAACGGTAATAAACACCCCTCCCGCCATGGCGGGCCCTTGAACAAAATCGACGACCCCCGGAAACGGGGTAATGCCGCCGTCCTCTTGCAAGGCGAATATTTCGGTAACCGTATTCGTGTCCGCTTCGGGGCCGGCCATCCCGGGCCGCATGGGGCCGCAGCCGGTGGCATTGGCAACACAGGACATCTCGAACATTGTCTTTGTGCCGTCGACGTACGAGGCCACCTGGAACGGGTCCTTGTCCGCCTTTTCCGCCGATTCCCGGACCGTGTCCGGGGTGGCGTCCGGATCCATAGGATTGTTTTTCCCCTTTCCGATAACAATTGGCTCGTAGCCTAAGCAGCGGACAAAATCCCAAAGCTCCATCAGGCAGCCCGGCTCGTCTCCGGAAGAAACGGTGTACATAACCCCCGCTTTCGCGGCGTGGTGCTTCAGCGCGGGACCCACGGTTACATCAGCTTCGATATTGATAAGGACCACCGGTTTCCCATTCCCGAAAGCCGCGAAAGCCGTATCGGCCCCCGAGGCGGGAGACGGGGTTACATCGGTAATAATGTCCACGGGGCCGACCTTCGCGGCGAGCTTTCCGTCGCCGGTAACCACCCGCTTCCCCGACAGGACCGCGGCGGCGGCTGTATCCGCGGAATCGGTTTCGATGATATTATCGGCATCCACCCCGCCGAACTCCATAAGCACCGAACGGGCAAGCTCGACATCCTCATCCGCCAGCACTGAAATTTCCATCCCGGGAACATGCCGCACCGCAGCGGCAAACCCGCCGCCCATCCAGCCGGCGCCGACGGCCCCGACCCGTATCGTTTTTCCCTCTTCTTGATATGCCTGTAATTTTTCGTACATTGTCAGCTCCTTTTGCTAGGCTTCTTCCCGTATCAGTTGTGCCAAGCCTTCCGCGTTGTACCCGAGATGCAGGGCCACCTCTTCCCCGGGGCCGGATTCACCGAAACGGTTAATGCCGAATACATCCTTCGGCGATGACGCGGTCCCTTCCCAGCAGCATGTTACACCGGCCTCCGCGACGATGGTACGGACTCCCCGGGGGAGTACCCGCTCACGGAAATGATCCGGCTGCCGCGTCAGCAATTCTCTGCTGGTAATGGAAACAACCCGTACCCGTTTCTCCGGCACCAGGGAGGCGGCATCGAGGGCCATGTTCACTTCCGAACCGGTAGCGGCTACAATAATATCCGGCAGGCCCCCGCCGGGGTCCCGAACGATATACGCCCCCTTTCGCGCGTTGTCCCGCCAGGAGGCATCATCCTTCGGAAACACCTTTACCGGCTGCCTGCTCAAGGCAAGGACCGTCGGCCCGTCCGTCCGGTCCATGGCCATTTTCCACGCTTCCACCGTTTCCTCCGGGTCCGCCGGGCGCAGGACCCGCATATTCGGGATAATTCGAAGGGAGGTAAGATGTTCCACCGGCTGATGGGTGGGACCGTCTCCTCCGATAAAGATAGAATCGTGGGTCAAGACATAGATAACAGGCAGCTTCATGAGGGCGGTCAAACGCATTGCCGGCCGCATGTAATCCGCGAAAATAAGGATGGTGCCGCAAAAAGCCCTGAAGCCCGTATGGAGGGTAATTCCGTTTACAATTGACGCCATGGCGTGTTCCCGGACCCCGAACCGGAACACTTTCCCGTGAAGGGAGCCGGCCTGGAAATCGTCATGTCCCGGCATTTCCGTTTTCGTGGTTGACGAAAGGTCCGCCGAACCTCCTATGAAATTTTCAACCGCGTCGGCATAGGCGGAAATACACTTTCCGCTGACGTCCCTCCCCGCGGCGGAATCGCCGACAGCGAAAGACGGCAGCTTTGCATTTCCGTACCACGGCCTGCCCTGGTCGAGAAACGCCTCGA
>CAYTSI010000058.1:17043-18981 GCA_964440465.1 uncultured Spirochaetales bacterium | reverse complement strand
TCGGCGGAGGTGCCTTTTTGAACTCGCAAGCCGCGAGAAATTTTTCTCTGCTCGTCATTTCACCGCTCATCACACGCTCCTACAGTTCGTTTATGAGTATCTCTTCCCGCTCGCGGAAGTATTGTGCCGACTGATTAACCAGGTGGTCTAATACTTCGGTATCGGGCAGACCGTTCATAGCCCGGTAGGGGTCGCCGCCCGGGCCGAGCGGCTCGGGTGTAAAATATTTCCCTTCCGAGTTGCAGCCGATAAGGTAGAGGGCCATGATGATGGTATCCAGGTCGAGGGACCCTTCGCCTAAAGCCAATCGGTTGCTGTCGGCCATATGCAGGTTGACAAGCATCTCCCCCGCCCCGATAAGGGCTTCCCCGATATGGTCCTCGCCGGCCTGCATGTGAAAAACATCTCCGTTGATGTGCCGCACCCCCGGATGGTCCACCGCGTTGATATATTCCTTCGCGTCGGCGATTGTATGAACAAAGCTCACCTCTTCCACCCGGATCGGCTCAATGGCCGCTTTCACGTTGTTCTCCGCGAAGAGGCCGGCGACCATCCGCAGCGTTTCGACACTCCGCTCGAACTCGGTATCGTCGTAGGCATCGGGACGACCGACAACACCGGGGACAACCAGCATGTAGCTCCCTCCCACGGCGGCGGTAAACTCAACCTCCCGTTTAATGTAGTCGATTGCCCCCTGCCGCTGCACGGGATTGTTGCTCGATAAATCGTTGTCCCGGGAAAACATGCCGCAGGTGCCCGCCGGTTTTATTCCGCGGTCTCCGAGTATTTTAAGCGTTTCCTTCGGTTTGTAGCCCAAATCAGGCCCGTAATGGTTCCCGTGGAGCTCGATCCAGGTTATGCCGGCCTTCTGCAGCCGTTTTGCCGACTCCTCCAGCTTTTCCAGACCGAAGCCCCAGTTGCTCCAGGAGAGGTTAAGCCGTTTTTTAAAACGCTCCGGGGATTTCTTTTTCAGTTCAATAAAGTCGTTTTTGATTTTCTCGTTTTTCAGTTCAAAATTCTGTAATTTCATTCGTGTCTCCTTTTTACGCTGCGACCGTTTTCGGCATGTCCGGGTGGTTCGGGCCGAAATGCTTTAAAATGACCATCGGTTCCCAGCGGCTCTTGTTCTCGATTACAACCCCCGCTTTCGCGGCCGCCTCGCTTACAAAATACTCATCCGCGCTGTGCTGCCCGAAGCGCAGCATTCCCGCGGCTTCCGCGTCGTACACACCGAAAGTCCCGTGGCCCTGCACGAGGATACATCCGTAGGCCGCGCCGTCGTGCACCGTCACCTTCTGTCCCGGTCCGACAGTCAGTTCCTTTCCAGCAATGTAATCGTTCGCGTAGAGGACCCATTTTTCCTTATGCCTGTCATCCGAATGGGGACACCACACCGGGGGCCGGTAATTTGTCTTTTTATAGTGCGGGTCTACGTTCTTTTCCCAGTCCATCAAGTCGAGTACGGTATCGACGTTATTCTTCTTGTCCTCCGGAACATTTTCCACAAGAAAATCATACGGATACACTTCGTCGGCGGTAATGTTTTCGTAAACGCTGTTGACGTCGCTGTTCCACTGCGGCTCGTAGGTAAGATACGATCCCGGTGCATGGACCACTCCCGGCGGGGTATACCAGCCGCCGACGCCGAGTTCGATTCGGTAGGCCCGGGAAAGCTCGGTAATCCGATTGTCCCCGTTTTTATACCGAAGCAGCCGCTCCCGCACCTGTTCCTTTGTTACATCGGGATCGAAACCGAAATAGGTTACCGGGAATTCTCCCGGATGGTTATTGAGCTGCGGCGGGAAATAGTACCCTTCCGGCTTCCCGATCATTCCGACCTTGCCGGCGTCTTCATCGGTCAAATGCAGGTGATGAAACAGGGGCGCGCCGAAATCAAAAAACTTGGAATACATCGGCCAGCCGCCGTATTTTTTCAAA
>CAYTSI010000058.1:0-16943 GCA_964440465.1 uncultured Spirochaetales bacterium | reverse complement strand
CGCGCCGAAATCAAAAAACTTGGAATACATCGGCCAGCCGCCGTATTTTTTCAAAAGTTCCTTTCCGACAATATCGGCGCCGAGTTCATCCACAAAATTTTTAAAGAGAATTTTATCCTCTTTTCCGTCTTCCACCTCCACATAGCTCATCCCCTCGTCGGAAGGCGCCAGTTCGCCGTTCATCGCGGCAATGGTGGAACTGAACCACCGTTCTTTGATAGCGCCCCGCGCGGTACCGAGGGCGTAATAATCGTCGGGATGAAGCCTTAGGCGGTGCCCGGCGGTAGAAAACCGGCGGGGTACGAAATTCGGAATAAGGCGCAGAACGCCGTTTCCTTTTTCAAACAGCTCCCGAATCGTTTTTGTTGTGTTCATTGATAATACCTCCTCGTATGAAAACGTTCCTGCAATCGTTTTCATTAAATATCTAAATTTACGGCGCCCGGTCTTTCGCGTCCGCCGTCGATTCCCGGATAATCAGCTCCGGCTGCAGCACAACCCGTTTTTCCATGTCCTCGGGGTTCCGACGCTGCTGGGTAATCATTTCCACCGCTTTTTCACACATTGCTTGATAGGGCTGGTTGATTGTCGTGATGGAGGGAAATTTCATAATAGCTATACTCAAGTTGTCCATACCGACAATCGAAATATCTCCCGGCACATTCATCCCCCTCTTGTGAAGTTCATTCATCGCTCCAATGGCCATTAAATCGCTTTGGGCCCATAAGGCGGTACATTTACATTTCCGCTCTAAGAGGAGCCGCATGGCGGCAACACCGGATTCGTATTTAAAATCTCCCTCGATAACAGCTTCATCGCCTAATGCAATACCGTATTCTTCAAGGGCATCGGAAAATCCGTGGAGCCGCTCTCTCGAGAGGCCGATATCCATAGGGCCGGTAATACAGCAAATATGTTTGTGTCCTAAACTCGCAAGGTGCTTTCCCGCTAACAGTCCCGCCTTGTAGTTGTCCAGTACCACCGTCGGCACATGTTCTTCTTCCAGGGCACGGTCGAGAACGACTACGGGAATGTCCGTCTTGTCCAATATATGCAGCACTTTGCTTTGGTCGGACACCCGGGAAAATATAATCCCGTCAATACTCCGCTGAATGAGGCTGTCGATAAACCGCTCCTCCAATTCGGGATCATTGTTTGTATTGCCTAATATGAGGTTCATTCCCCGGGCAACCGCGGCTTCTTCGGCGTATTTAATCCAGTAGGTGAATGTTTGATGAAGAATTTCCGGTACCACAAGGCCGATCATATGGCCGCTCTTCGACCGAAGCCCCCGGGCAAGCAGGTTCGGTTTAAAATTGACCTTCTCTATAGCAGCTTCAACTTTTTTTGCCGTTGTCTCGTCAACGGGGATCGATTTATTAATTACCCGAGAAACCGTGGAAATCGAGACCCCTGCAAGTTTTGCTACATCTTTCATCGAAGCCATGATAACGTTTGCACAAACGTTATCATGCGCGGGGGCAGTTGTCAAGGAAAACTTTCGAGAAATCGACACTTCATGCCCCCCCCTTTTATAAAATCCTTATTTTTGCTATAATGTATAAAAAATCATACACAGGAGGCTGCATGGCAGCAATTACAGGATTATTAGAACATGATAATAGTGGAAATTACAGCATCGACTCGATGCTTTCTTCGATGGCCCACCGGGGACCCGACCTAAAAGAGGAGTACACCGGCGGCGGCTTCGAAGGCGGGGTTATTGCCCAGAATTTAAGCAAAGAGCGGGGCGGCGGATTCGCGCGCCAGGGAGATACAGTCGTCTTTTTTGACGGTGAAATATACAACGACCGGAAACCCGGCACAAGCGATGCCGAGGTTGTTATGGAACTGTTTCAAAAACACGGGCGGACCTTTCCGGGTTACTGTAAAGGTGTTTTCGCCTGTGCTGTTTGGGACGGCGGCGAATTGTATCTTGCCCGCGGACCGGTAGGGGTACGGCCCCTGTTTTACGGACCGACGGAAAGCGGGGCCCTTGCCTTTGCTTCCGAAATGAAGGCATTAGTCGGTATTGTAAAGGACATCGATGAGCTAAAACCGAATACGGTTCTCTCCTCGAAACACGGCTTAAGCGGATATGTAGTGCACTATCCGGACGTCGACATTCCCCCGACGCCGGAAAAAGCAGCGGAAAAACTCCGGGAGGTGCTCTCCGCGGCAGTGAAACGCCGCATGGCCGACGGCACCCTCGGCGGGATGCTCTTGAGCGGGGGATTGGACAGCTCTATTATCGCCGCGATTGCGAATGAAATACAACCTGGAATTCCGGCATACACCGTCGGATTGAAAGACGGGCACGCTCCGGACATCGAAAACGCGGCGCTCATGGCACAGCACCTCGGGGTTGAACATAAACAGTATTTGTTTACCGACGAAGAAATTACCGAAATGGTACCGGAAGCGGTATGGAAGCTGGAATCCTTCGACGAAGACTGCATCAGCGGCGCGATTTCAAACCTGACTGCTTCAGCCTTAGCGGCTAAAGACACCACCTGTATTTTTTCCGGCGAGGGAGGAGACGAACTGTTTGGAGGATATCACCTGTTAAAGGACCTGCCAGGCGAATATGAACGGCTGAAAATGATGCACACCCTCGTGGACATTGCCTACAATACCGCCGTTCAGCGTTTGGACAGGGGAATGTTCGGCAACTCACTCAATTACCGTACGCCGTTTATCGATACTGACGTTGTAGCTTTCGCGCTGCAGATTCCCGTCCAATGGAAAATCCATACGAACGATGACGGAAAATGTATCGAAAAGTGGCTTCTCCGGGAAGCCTTCCGGGACCTTCTGCCGGACAAGATCTATAAACGGGTAAAACTGCGGTTTTCCGCCGGTACCGGTACCGACACGGTGATGGACGAAATTGCAGCCGGGATGGGATACGTGGAAAAATTCAATGAACAAACCCGAAACACTCCGGGGGGCTATTATCTCAATTCACCGAAAGAATTATGGTACTATGAATTGTTCAAGGAAAAATTCCCCGGTCTGCCCTTCGAAAAAATGGTCGGCAGATGGGACCCAAATAAATGAGGAGAACACTTATGACCGCTCCGACAGTTGAATCCTACTCATTCGGCTCAATAAAAATTGACGGGACCGTTTATAAACAGGATGTAATTTTATTTCCCGATCGTGTGGCGGGCAGCTGGAGGCGGGCGTCGGGGCATTCCCTTATTCCGGAAGACCTTCCGCGGATTATGGACAATCTTCCGGACCTGCTCATTATCGGGACCGGAAAAAGCGGCAGGATGAAAATACCGGACTCGACAAAATCGGTATTTGAAGCGGCGGGGATAGAGTTTTTCGCCGCTTCAACCGACAGGGCAATCCAAATGTACAATGAAAAAAAAGACACGACAAACGTTATCGCGGCACTGCACCTCACCTGCTGATCCGCGGGCGCGGATGACAGCATAGATTGACACCATTTATCGGTACCTGATATCCTCCTGCTATGGCAAGAACAAAGAAACAGTATTTCATTGTAGATAACCTGGACAAAGAAAGCGGTGAAGTAATAAAGAGATCGCTTCTGGCACTTCCGGACGTTCAAGGTGTCCGGTACGATCTTCAAAAAGGAATGATTGAGGTTGAGGCCGGAAAAGAGATGGAAGCCCAGGTTAAATTGGCCTGCGATGTGTCGGGCACCACGTTCCGTATTCGAGTAAAAAAAGGCCAGGTATAGCCCCCCCTAACGGGGTTCTGAAAAATCCGGCGAGGATTCGCTGAACAGTATTCTCCGCTGACCGTTGCTGAATCCTATCTTCTCTATCAGTTTTCGTATTATCGTTTTATCGTTTTTATTCGGTCCCACAATTCTGCACCCGGAAAGAGCAAGGTCAGGGTTGTCTTCGTCCCGCTTCGACCATTGGATTTCCACGGTAAGGTCCAGCGTTGTGTCCGGATAGTCCGGCCCTTTCGGCAGTTCAACGGCAATAGGTACCGTATCCAAAACGGGCAGCATATGGTCTGAGATAAGAAGGGCCCCTTTTTCGGTTATGTCACCTAATTCCCCGATAACCTCTCCGCTTTCTCTGTTCCGGACGGTTAAATAAAATATAAGGTTCCTCCGTACTTCCAAACGTCCTTCATGTTCGTTTTCTTTCATTCCCGCTACTCCCCTCTTATTTAAACTGCAGCGCTAAAGCCCCGTCCCAGTTTTCCGGCGGCTGCTCTTTAAACTCTACGCATCGCTGCAGCAGTATTTGTAAAACCCGATCATTCGGCGCTGCTTTCTGAAGCTTTGTAAAATATTCAACCGCTGTTGTCCAGTTTCCCATCTGATACAGCTTAAACGCTTTTTGATATAAACCGAGGAATTTTTCAGGATAAACGGAACCGTCCGGCTCCACAGAAAACAGGTTCGTCGGTTTTGTCTTACCCTTCACCTTCACCGTATCAATCTGCCGGACAAAGAAATCTCCTTCCAGCCGGTCTCTAACTTCCTCGGAAACAATTAGTTTTAATCCGTAGTGTTTCGTAAGCCCCTCCAGCCTCGAAGCCAAGTTCACCGTGTCTCCTATTACCGTATAATCGAGTTTATCATTCGAACCGATGTTCCCTACGATAACATCTCCGCTGTGAATACCGATTCCGATGTTAAAACCCCCTTCCGGAAGGACGAGATCGCCGGTTTCAATTTTTTTCAAACTCTCAACCATTGCCAGCGCCGCGCGTACCGCCCGGTCTTCATTGTCGCTGTAGCTTTTCGGCGCGCCGAAAATGGCAAGTATCGCGTCTCCGATAAATTTATCAATTGTCCCGCCGGCTTCTTTTATTGTTTCAACCATGATATTGAAATACTGATTAAGAAAAGAAACAACACCTTCGGCTGTGTTGTTTTCAGAAATCTTCGTAAATGAACGGATGTCTGAAAAAAGAATTACCACCCGCCTTTTTTGACCGACCAGCTGCTCGGCAACTGTCTTTTTATCGATTAAATCATCGATTATTTCCTGCGGCACGAATTTTGTAAAAACGGAATGGATCCTGTCTTTCATTTCCGCTATCATATTGAAAAGGATGGAATTTTCAATAATGATCCCCGCCCCGTCGGCGAATGTCTTCAAACTTGCAAGTATTTTCGTTGAAAAGTAATTGTTGATAAAATTACCCAAATGAAGCGTACCGATGACCGCCCCCCCCTTGCCGCACAGCAGGAAATAGGTATATGAGCTGATGTTTTTATCATCGATCCGTATTTTTTCATAATCTTCACGGTCGGAAATATCAAACACCTTCTCTTTCACACCGGACAAATCAACTTCGGAAAAGGATTCCGAAAAATCCTGCATGCAAATTTTTGTAAATTCATCGACATCGCTCTTTACGGTTTGCGTGCCGGGCAGAATATAGGATTGTGGGGTCCTGTTATACATAAACGAGAGAAAAGAAATATCGACATGGCAGATTTTTTCAACCAGCTGCAGCACGCGGTATGCCGTTACCGTCAGGGACCCGATGCTCCGGCCGACATCGCCTAACATGTTCAATATTGTCGACTGAAAAAGCTGGTTGTCAAACAGTTCTCCAAGCATTTCATGCACCCGATTTTCCGTTATATTCGCGGCATCTTCACGAATAATTTCAACATTCAACGGCGGATGGTCCCCGAGCTGCCGCACTTTTTCAAGAAGATTATCGATATTGTCGAAATCTTTGTTCACGAAGGTATCTGCTCCGGAATTTAAGGCCCAATAGCGGTCCCTGTCCTCGGAGAGACTGGTATGCATAATAATGGGGATATCTTTCAGACCCCGTCTGCTCCGAAGCAGCCGGCTTGCCTGATACCCCTGCATAACGGGCATTTCAACATCTAAAATGATGACATCCGGAATTTCCCGATACGCCAGGATAATTCCTTCCAGGCCGTTTTTCGCCCGGACCACCTCAAAGGAATTCTCCTCTAAAACAGATGTGAGCATTCCGGCAACCAAGTCTGAATCGTCAACAATAAGAACTTTCATGGCTTATCCTATACACTTCTGTATTTCATGCAGCAGGTTCCCCCGTTCAAAATCGGCCTTCTGCAAATACGCGCTGCTCCCGGCTTTCCGGCACTTCCGCTGCAGTTCGTCATCTTTCTCCGAACTGACGACAATAACGGGCATTTCCTTATACTTATCCATCCGCCGCATATTTTCTAAAAGAGTAATTCCATCCATCTTCGGCATATGGATATCGGTTACAACACAGTGATAATTACCCTCCTGCAGTTTTTCCAGAGCATCGACGCCGTCGACCGCGGTCACGACCGTATAGTCCTCAGTTTCCAGAATAGATTTTTCAATTTCCCGGGTCGAGTAGGAATCATCGACAATAAGTATCCGTTTATTCTTATGCAGATCAAAGGAGTAGCGCTGTTTCAGCGCGATGTTTTTTACACTTTTAAATTTTTTAATCAGTTCCGGAATATGGAGAATGTTGATAATATGAAAGCTTTCATCGAATACAATTCCCTGCAGAAACCCCATACCGTCAAGATTTTTCGGAAGCGGCTTATAAATAAGGGATGAATACTGAATAATGGCGTCTACAATAATGCCGTATTTTTCCCCTAAGGTCTCGACAATTAAAATAAACAATTTTTCGGACCGGTGCATTTTTTCCGGCTCTAAAATGCTCACTAAATAATGCAGAGGTATAATTTCGGTCCTGAGCTTGATAAACTCCTTCTGCAAATTTTTTACTATATCACTTTGCTGCCGGATAACGATTTCATTGATATAGTTCGAAGGAACGAAAAATTTCTCCCCCCCCGCGGAGATAAAAAACCCCTCGGTTGTCGCTAGAGACAGCGGCAGGGACAACAGGAACTCGGTCCCTTCTCCCGCGGTGCTTGTCAATGTAATTTTACCTTTCAAACTCTCGATATTGTATTTTACAATATCGAGCCCCACCCCCCGGCCGGAGAGTATGCTGACTTTGTCATTCGTGGAAAAACCGGAAGAGAAAAGAAACGGATTCAGTGAAGCTTCGTCCATTTTCGCGATTTCATCAGCCTGATGCGGGTTTTTTTTCATCGCTTTTTTCCGGACTTTTTCGTAATCGATTCCCCTTCCGTCATCGATAATTTTAATAACCGCGTTTCCCCCTTCGGCGGAACACAGCACCCGCAGGACGCCTGTTCTCGGTTTCCCCAGTTTTTCCCGCTCCCCCGGCCCTTCCAGTCCGTGGTCCACCGAATTCCGTACCAGGTGGATAATGGGATCGTAAATACTCTCCAAAATATATTTATCAACAAGCACCTGGGAACCGGTAATTATTAAATCGATTTCCTTGTTGAGGTTAATGGCCATCTCTTCAACCATTTTTCCCAAATACCCGAGAATAAGTTCAAGCGGCAGCATCCGCAGTCCCATAATTTTTTCCTGGACCGTAAACGAGAGATGTTCTAGCTGGAGCATTTCATCGTGGTACCGTTTTCTTAAATTTTGCACCGATTCAAGGATCCCCGAAAGTTCCTGCCGTACATCGGCCCCGGCATGCAGTTCCCGAATGCTGTTCTCGAGCTCAAAGAGGGTCTCATTTTCCCGCTTCAGCTGAAACTGACGCATAATCAGGCCGTTCATGTTTCTGGCAAGCTCGTCGACTTTTTCAATTTTTATCCGCACCGTGTCCAGCTGGACGTTTTCTTTTTTTACCGCCCCCGCTTCCGGCGCGGCAGGTACGGGAGACGGTCCCTCTCCGGAGGCCCCCTCCCCGATATCCTCCGCGGCTTCCGTTTCCTCAGGGACCGTCTGTCCGGCAAGTTCTTCCCGGGCCTTATCAAGTTCGTAATGCTCGGCGGCATACGCTTTTTCCAGGACCAGGACCAGTTTGGAAACTTCGATATCATCGCTGCCGCTCTCGCGAATTTTTTTCGCCGCCGTATTGAGATAATCCATGGTAAGGAAAACCAGCTGTACAATAGCGTTATCAACCTGGAAACGTCCCTCTTTAACCCCTTTGAACACATTTTCAATGCCGTGGGCCGCGGCTTCAACGGTATTGTACTTCAGCATTCTCGACGACCCTTTAATTGTGTGGAGAATTCGTAAAAGCGTCGAAAGTTCTTCGGGATTTTCCGGGTCTTTTTTCAATATCAGAATACTTTTTTCGGCGGCCTGAATATTCTCCTTCAATTCATCCAAATAGTTTTCAACAAAGGCATTTCTATCTAGTGCCATGAACTGATCCTCCAAGCTTTTGTTCCCAGAACGTGCAAATTTTTAAGAAATAAAGGGCATTGAATCCGTCAAGGAGAAAATGGTAGGTATATTCCCCCTTTTCGATATACATTTGAATATATTTTTTGCAGGAGGCGAACTGCCGCCGCGCTTTCTTGCCGTCCGTTTCTTTCAGCAGCATCGCCAATTCATAACCGGCGGGCCAGAACTGCTGCTGAACACGCAGGGCATGCTCCAAATATTTTTTACCGTGCTCTCCTTTTCCCCGCAGTTTTTCCATAATACCGCGGTAATACAGGACCGCTTCGTTTTCAGGAAGTTCTTTCTCGAGGAGATTCAGCAAATTTTCGCATTTCCCGATGTCACCCAGATTGACGGCGGCAATAAGGGACACAAACATACCGGCAAGGGCGCCTTCCGGCGTGTCCTCCTTCTCATACAGGGGGTTATACAGAAGATGATTGATGGTTTCATATATCTTTCGTGTATTGACCTTCTCCTCCGCCGGAGCCGGCCTCACGTCGGGGGGACGAACATCCCGTTTTTCAATTTCGCGTTCCGCGACCGAGCGTCGGAAAAAATAAATTCCATTCCGTTCTTCGATTTTCAAGGTAGGATGCCAGATAAGGGGGACTTCGCTCGCGGACAAAAACAGATATCCTCCTTCCCGCGTTTTTGAAACAATATGCCGCAGAATTTTGTTTCTGTTCTCCATCGGCATATAGATAAAAACATTCCTCAGCAGAACCAGATCAAAATCATCCGGAAAGGGGGAATAGTCGTCATGAAACAGATTGTGTTCGCAAACAACAATCCGCTCTCGGATTGTTTCATCCGCCGTAACGGCACTGTCGTTTTCGGTAATATAAGGAAGCAGAAACGAATGGAACTCTGAACCGTCTTCCCTGAAAGCGGACTTCGTATACCGGCCGTTTTTCATTTTTTCCAAGGCGGCCGCGTTAATATCGCTCGCGTAAATTGTATATGTTGTTCCGGGATTACTCCGAAGCAGGGTATTGCATAAAGCGGCAAGGCTTACGGCCTCTTCCCCCGCGGCGGACGCGGCGCTCCATATTTTTACATGCCGTCGTTTTGAAAACAACCGCGACAGTATCTCATTGTACAACAACGAAAAATGGCGTCCGTCTCGAAAAAAATAGGATTCGTTTATCGTAATCGCGTCTACAAATCGGATATATTCATCCCGGTCCTTCCACAGCGAATGAACATATCCCGATATGTCCTCGTTCCTTTCCTCCATGCGCTTTCGAAGAAATGAGACAACATCACGGTAATGAGTTTCCGGCAGAACCATCCCGAATGTCGATACAACTACATCTAGGATATTCTCTATGGTATTTTCGTCTTCTGGAAGGACCACCTGTATGTTACTCCGTTAACCTCTGTAAGAACCGGGCAATGTCTTCTAAAGCAAGTACTTTCGACGCCCCGTTTACTTCAATTGCAGCCTTCGGCATTCCAAAAATGGCGGAGCTGGATTCATCCTGGCAAATGGTATATCCTCCGTTGGCCTTTATCGCCACACAGCCGTCCGCCCCGTCACGGCCCATTCCGGTAAGGAGAATGCCGAGCACTCCCGCCCCGTACCGTTCCGCGGCCGATGAAAACAATACATTTACGCTCGGCCGCTGGTTAAGGACCTTGCCGCCTTTATCCAAAACATACCCGCCGGAAGCACAGCGCATATGATAATCGGCGGGGGCCACCACGACGGTAGCCGGCTCGAATCGGCCCTCCTCGCCGGCTAAAACAATATCAACCGCCGCCGCCTCATTCAGCCAGTCGACATAACCGGCATCGAAACCTGATTCAAGATGCTGCACCACCGCGAGACCGCAGGGAAAGTTTTTCGGCAGGGTCTTGAGGAGGTTTCTCACCGCGACAGGTCCGCCTGTCGAGGCACCGATAACGACAATTGAAAAGGCCCGTTTCTTGCTTTCCGGCAGCCGCTCCGTGCTTTCAAATTCATTCCGCCCGCGCGCTTTTTTCCGTCCTAAGGCGCGTATTTTGTCTAAAAAAATTTTTGAAAACAATTTGTCGTTTAACTGGTCGATGGGCGGTTTTTTTAAAATCTCAATAGCGCCGCTTTCAATGGCCTCGAATCCCTTTTCCGCGTCCGCCTCGGACGTAAATACCAAAACAGGCGTGGGGACCTGTTCCATAATCAGCTTTGTCGCTTCAATACCGTCCATAACCGGCATGTTTACGTCCATAATAATCAAATCGGGTTTCAGTTCCCGGGCCAGCTGCACTGCCTTCTGCCCGTTCGTCGCTTCCCCGGCTATTTCCATGTCGCTTTCGGCACTTAGTACTTCACGTATAATTCCCCGAAGCAGGGCACTGTCATCGACGAGTAAAATTCTCATGTTATCGTCCTTTTTGCTGCTGTAAAGCCGCGTCTACAAATGTTTTGCAAATTTTGTCCACCTCGATAAGATAATGTATTCCCGATTCTTTAGAGAAGGTACACGCGAGGATACCGTATCTGTTTAAAAAACCCCGGACAGAGGAGGGAAGGAGACGGAGATTCTCGATGTCGACGGCCGTCATCCGGGCGTCGCTTTTTATCCTAAGGCCGATCAGGTCCCTGCTCAAGGTCTTTTTCCCCCCTTTCATTCTTGTAAAGATGTTTCGCACCGAATCGGAAAATTTCGACAGCTCGACAATAAGGAGTAATTCCGCTTTCCCTCCCGCCTCAATTGAAAACAGCTGACGAAGCGCCTCGTGTATATCAAAAACGAGTATCTTTTCATCACCATAGGAAAAAATTCCGTTTAAATACGGAATCGGGCTGTTCACCTTCGTTCCTTTTTCGAGATAACAGCTTGAGTAAAACTGCGCTTTATTGATAAGGAACCCGGTTCTTCCATACTCTACGGAAAGAAAATTGTGCTCTTTCATTTACAATTTCTCTAAATCGTCTTCCAGTTTTGTCAGGAGATTCGGTACATGCAGGATAAACACCTCTTTATCATGTATTGTAAGGGACCCCCGGAAAAAACGCATTTCGCTCTCCTTCGATGTAAGGGTATTGATTCCGCTTTCGGGGACCTTAATTATTTCCATAATTTCCGAAATAAGAATGGCGATCTTGTCCTCTTCCATTTTGAGTATAAGGTAATTCTCCGCCTCGATCTGCTCCTGTTCAAGGAGAGCGTGTACGTCAAACACCGTATGCGGATCGCCGTGTCTGTTTATTAAGCCGCGGATATAGGCCGGTACAAAGGGGAGGTAAAAAACCGGGTTGCCGCCTATTATTTCCCGCACCTCATCGGCGTAGAGAGCATACATACGCGCGCCCACTTTGAATACGAGGAATTTAAACTCCTCCTCCGGGGGAGAAGCGCTTTCTTCTTTTCCTTCACCGGTTTGTTCAATAGCATTCAGGAGATTTTCGTTTTCTTTCATTCCCCCTCCTCAACCTCCTCCGGAATAATGTACATGGACAATGAAGACTGCATCGTATCCGACATTGTTTTCAAATTACGCGAAATTTCGGTTGTCGATTTTGTGGAAGTCGCGAAATTATTTATGCCCTCGGATATCTGCTTGAGCGTTTGAAGAATTTGCTCAAACGCCGAAACCTGCTGTTTTGTTGACGTATAAATATCATCGGCGGACTGGGCTGATATTTCGGAAGTTTCGAGGATCTCCTGAAATGTAGTGAATAATTCCTTTGTAAGGGCGGCCCCTTCTTCGATTTTTTCGGTCCCGTCTTCGGACGCGATGATAAGATTATCAGAAGAATGCTGTATTTCGTTTATTTTTGTCTTAATTTCACTCGTAGAGCTGACGGTACTGTCGGCTAAACGCCTTATTTCGGAGGCGACAATTTGGAAATTTTTCCCGGCATCCCCCGCGGCGGAAGCTTCCAATTCGGCATTGAAGGCGATAATTTTTGTCTGGTCGGCGATGCTGTTGATAATATTGACGATTTCCCATATCGCGTCGATCTTTTCACCTAAGGACCGGATACCGTTTATTGTTTCGCTGTTTGACTGCTTGATTTCGCCCATTTTGGTACGGTTAAGATCTACGGTACCCACCCCCTTGTCCACGGTGCTTTTTGTTTCAAGGGCGATTTTCGTTACCTCTTCAATTTTTTTCTCGATACTTTTCGCCAAACTGTCCGAATCCTCCATGGTGGAGACAATTTCTTTTACCGCGGCCGCCTGTTCATTTGAAGTTGTTGAGATTTCCTGAGAGGAGGTCGTGAGGTCCTGTATCGAATTATTGAGAATTTTTACGTCATGTTTCATGCTTTTTAATAAATTCTGAAAACTTTCGATAAGTTTGTTCAATTCGACGGCGATACCCCCGATTTCATCTTCAGTTTGGACTTCGACAAAGGTATTTACCTTTCCCTTTGCCACCTCATCGACCACTTCTTTCATTGTCCTGACCGGCTTTAAAAGAGAGCGAAAAATGATGAAGATTAGGATATTCATGGCAATAAACGCAAGCACCAAACCGATTATTAAGATTCGTTTTATCGTGTCCACGATGCCGTAAATTTCCCCTACTTCCGTACTGGAGACAATGACCCAATCCATCAAGGGATAATACATGACCGCCGCCGCGCGTTCGCTGGAGTTACCTCCTTCTTCCGATGTATACCTTGTCAAAAGCAGTTCCCCCGGCGCGGCCATGACTTCATCGGCGACCTTTTTTAAACCCGCGTCAGCCGCGGCGGTCCCCTCCTCGACAGGTTTCCCTTCGTTAACCAGAGGATGATAAACAATGTTTCCGGCGCCGTTAAAAATCAGCACATAACCAGTTTCGCCGAATCTAATTTCATCGAGCTTCGCGCAGAGCCTGTCCAAATCGAGAAGTACATCGAATTCCTCTTTATAACTGGACGCCCATACAATAATGTCCCAGGGGGCAAAATAGGCCATGTATCCCGCCTTCGCACGCGGCTGCTCCTCGCCCTCGTTCTGCCAATCGTATTCGAGGTATCCGTTTTTCATTTTCATCGCCCGCTGCATAAACTCAGCGCCGCTCGCGTCGACCCCTTCCGACTTCGGATGTATCGAAAGGACCCCTTTACTGCTTACCCCCGCCATATAGCCTGTTTCCCCGATTTTCCCAAACCCGGGGTCGAGGAGTAAATCCCGTGTCCGCCGATACGCCTCTTCCTCCGACAATTCTCCCTTCCGATACAGCGCGTAATTATAGGCGGCCATTTCCCTGCTTTTCTCGGCAATTCCGCGGAGTCTGTTTTTTACCGCGCTGTCGACATAGAGATTGGTCATTTCATACACCATATTCGTGTTGTTAAACAGCTGTTCTCTGCTCTGCTCCTCGACATCTTTACTTAATGTAAAGTAGACAACAAGGGTGAGCGGGACCATAACGAGCAGAAAAAGCAGATTCAGGGCAATCTGCATTTTTACAGACAGTTTTTTTATTTTCATGCGTATCTCCTTCTAACCTTCATCATAGTCTGTAATAAGAGTTTTTAATTCATTGATGCTTGTTTCCAGTTTTTCAGCCGTTTCGGCTGTTGCATTTGTAGAACCCACAAAGTTGTTAACACCTTCCGAAATTTGTTTGAGGGTAATCAGTATCTGTTCAATGGCACTGATCTGCTGCTCCACCGAATGGGTAATGTCCCGGGCTGAAACCGCCGTCTCTTCGGAAGACTCGAGAATTTTGGAAAATACACTTTCAACATTGGAGGAGAGTTCCCATCCTTCCATTATCTTATCGGTCCCCTCCTCCGAAGAAAGGATAAGGTTTTCTGAAGAAGCCTGAACTGCCTGTATTTTCTGTCGTATCTGGGTTGTCGAGGAAACCGTACCGTCGGCTAAACGCCTGATTTCATTCGCGACAATTTCAAAATTTTTCCCGGCCTCACCTGCCGACGATGCTTCCAGCTCGGCATTAAAGGCAATCATTTTTATCTGACCGGCAATGTTGTTTATCATCTTCACAATTTCCCAAATTCCGGAAATTTCTTCATTGAGAGAACGGACGCCGGTAATTGTTGTATTGTTCGCCTCTTTGACTTCTTCCATCTTTTCCAAATTACTGTGAATTATTGAGAATCCTTCTTCCACGTTCTCCCGGGTTTTGTCCGACATCTCCGCCACGTCCTGGATCTGTCCGCCGACATTCTTTGTGAGCTTGTCCGAATCCTCCATGGTGGCGACGACCTCCTTAACGCTTGCCGCCTGCTGATTGCTGGTAGACACGTTGCTCTGGACCGCTTCGTTTAAGTTCCGGGCCGAATCACGAAGGACTGCCGTGGTTTCCTGGACTTTTCGCATCAGTTCGTGGAAGCGTTCGACAATTCTGCTTACGGAAACCGCCATTTCTCCGAGTTCGTTAAAGTGGCTTATCACAATCCGTTTCGACAGGTCCGATTTCCCCGAGGCAAGGAGCTTCAGTTCTTTCTGCAGCTGCGCGATTTGCCGGTAATAGTCGGCCTTGGAAACGAGAACTAAGGCGATGGAAATACCGCCGTAAAATATTCCCGCGGCAAGGAGCTGCAGGGTGAGGGAAATTCCCTCGGGAGGGACTGTCCTGTTGGCGTAATAGTAAATGAGGTAGGAAAAGTTCGTTACAACGAAAAACGCAATAACGGCCCCGCTAATTTGGTCCTTTTTTCTCGAAAACAAGTCGTTTTCCCCTTCCCGGATATCGGTAATTTCCAAGTGCTCCTTCAGTTTGTTCAAAACGAGGTTAAAAAAGAGGGAGGTAAATATCGCGCCAATCAGCCCTCCTGAAATTTTCAGCAGCAGACCTAAAACGTATGGAATCCCGCTGTCAGCCTCCCAGCCCTTCATCGCGTAATATACCGTTGTACCCACAGTCCACGCGGCAATTTGGAATATGATGATAAGCCAGTGGATACGGACGGCGGCCATTCTGGCTTTATCGTACTGCTTTCCTTCCCGCAAATAGAGGAAGAGGGGGCGTAAATAACCAAATACGGCAGCTAAGAGAATGATGGTAAATAAAACGTAAATACCCACAACCGTAGGTTTAAAGGCGAATGCAATTCTTCCCAGGGCATCAACCCCCGCGTTGTCTAAGCGGTTGTTAAAAAATGAGTTCATTACCTCGCTGCTGAATAAAAAAAAGAACAGCACCACGAAAAGAATAACAGCTAATTTTAATTTGATTTTTGCAATTTCACCGCCTTTGAAGCGGTGCTCACTTTTGTACACGACAGCACCCCTAAACATGATATTTTGTCTCTATTATATACATTTTGGTTAAAATTACAATTGCAATATTTCCCTTTCCTATCTGCTTTTACAGTATTATGTTTTACATCACCATGACAAAGAAAAAACCGACGGTTAGTATTGTAATTCCCGCCCTGAACGAAGAAAAACCCTTAGAAGACCTCCTCGAATGCTTGAAGAAGCAGTCGATGAAGGACTTTGAAGTTATCGTCGCGGACGCGGGGTCGGAGGACGGCACCCGCGGCGTTGCGGAAAAGTACGGGGCCTGTGTTGTCGAGGGCGGTCTTCCCGGCGTCGGCAGAAACCGGGGCGCCGCCCGCGCGTCGGGAGAATACCTCCTCTTTTTAGACGCTGATGTTCAAATCGGCGGTGATTTTTGTAAAAACAGCATGCGGGAAATAGAGGAGCGGAACATACAAATCGGCGGCTGTGAAGCCGTTCCGCTTTCCGATTCCGCTTTCGACCGGATCATCCACAAAACAGCCTTTCTGATGATGAAACTTACAAGCGAAACCAACCCCCGCCTCCCCGGCTACTGCATGTTTTTTAGGCGGGACGTTTTTACCGCCGTCGGAGGCTTCGATGAGGAAGTCCAGTTAGCCGAGGACTACGATCTTGTCAGAAGGGCGTCGGAAATTGCCCCGCTTCAGCTGCTCGAGACGGTCCAGGTGCACGTCAGCACGCGGAGGTTTGACAAAGAAGGACGGCTTCCATATATCGGCAAGGCGGTGAAGGTGTTTTTTTACCGAAAACTGCAAGGAGAAATTAGGGACGGAAGCATCGAATATGAATTTGACAATTTCGAGGAAGAAGAAGACGCGGCATTGATGAAACGGCTGAAAAAAATCGAGAAGCAGCTCGAGAATATGGAACGGAGGTTCGGGTCCAAACGTATTCCAGAAAAAGTCAAAAAAACCGCGGAAAAACTGAAGGCATTGTTGGACGCGTAATAATCAGGATTCCACGTAATTATTCCGGCACACCCGTGCATACCACCGTGAGCTTTCTTTCGGGATTCTTTCCTGAGTTTCAAAATCTACATAAATAAGTCCGAAACGTTTCGAGTACCCGAATTTCCACTCGAAATTATCCAAGAGACTCCATACGAAATATCCCCGGATATCAGCCCCCTCTTTAAGAGCTCGATGCAGTTCATGCAGGTAAGAACGGAGATAGGCAATCCGGTGTGCATCCTTTACTTTTCCGTCAACCGGATCATCCTCGAAAGCGGCGCCGTTTTCGGTAATGTATATAACCGGATCGTTGTATTCTTTCCGAATCCAGTCGATAATCCGGTAAAAGCCGGGGGGATAGATTTCCCATCCCATGTCGGTGAAAACGACATTTTCATACACCGGCCGCAGAAGCTTGAATCCGATAAAGGGCAGAAAGGTCCGCCGGGCGATGAACCGGGAATAGTGGTTTACGCCGATAAAATCGACGGGGGCGCGGATACTATCAAAATCCTCCTGACGGATTTTCCGGTTAAAAAAATATATAAGCGGACGTATTTCCTTCGGATAACTGC
>CAYTSI010000057.1:0-19596 GCA_964440465.1 uncultured Spirochaetales bacterium | reverse complement strand
TCTGAAGCTTCAGAAAGGCAGAATGTACGCTGTTGTGGGAGGAAACGGATCGGGGAAAACGACCCTGGCCGAAATTATTGCCGGACGAAAACGGCCTGTCGACGGTGAGGTGGTATATTTCTCCGATGCCGCGGCCGGGGGGGTAGGATATCTCTCCTTCGAGGAGCAGGAGCATGTACTCGCCCGGGAACGGAAACTTGATGAAACCTGGCTTGGAAACGGGGCGGTGGATTACGGCACCACCGGTGCGGAACTCATCGGCCTGGGGGGAAACAGCCCCCGGGGGGAGGCGGGGGAGCTGGTACGGCTGCTGCGGATCGGGCATCTGCTGAACAGCGGCTGCCGTCAGTTTTCGACCGGGGAGTTCCGGAAAGTGCTGCTGTGCCGGGAGCTTATCAAACGCCCCTCCCTGCTTCTGCTGGATGAACCTTACGACGGGCTGGACGCGGAATCGAGAGAGCACATAGGAGATGTTTTTTTCCGCGTTCGGGAGCAGGGAGGGACGGTGGTGTTTTTTTTCCACCGCAAGAACGAAGTCCCCCCGTACGCGGACAAGGTCCTGTGCCTTTACAACGGAAAGCTGCATACCGTGCCGCCGCCGGCGGGGAAACACCATCGGCTGCCGCCGGCTGCCGGTCCACGGCCGTCTTCCGGCGCTTCCGCGGTCCCCGGTCCCGCGGAAGCAGGTGCCCCGGACGCTGCCCCGCCGGTCATTTTGATGCGCGGCGCGGGCGTTTCCTACGACGGGAAACCGGTATTACAGGACATCAACTGGCTGGCAGAACGGGGAGATGCCTGGATGATTACCGGTCCGAACGGTTCGGGGAAATCAACCCTCTTAAGCCTGGTAAGCGGGGACAACCCGAAAGCTTACGGCCAGGAGATATATCTGTTCGGGCGGAAACGGGGGAGCGGTGAAAGCGTCTGGGACATTAAAAAAAAGATCGGTTTCGTTTCCGGTGATTTCCAATTCCGGTATTTTGTCCGGTCCACCGTGGAGGAGGTGGTCCTTTCCGGGCTGTTTGATTCCATCGGTTTATACAGAAAGGCGACGGACGTCCAGGTCCACGCGGTTACGGATTGGCTCGAAAGCATCGGTCTGGGAAGGAAGCAGCACGAACCGTTTCAGGGCCTCTCTTTCGGGCAGCAGCGGATGGTGCTTGTGGCCCGGGCGATGATAAAACAGCCGGCTATGCTTATTGCCGACGAGCCCTGTCAGGGCCTTGACGATGTCAACCGGGAGGATGTGCTGCTCGCCTTAGAGGCCGCCGCCGCCGTGGAGGAGACCGTCCTTCTCTATGTTACCCATGAGAAAAAAGAACACCTTCGTGTCCCCTGTTCCCGTATGGAACTCGTCCCCCACAAAGCCGGGGGGTATACCGGTCGTATTTCTACCTGACAATAGCAGGCTGCTCCTTAGAGGCCGCGGCCCCCGGGCTAGAGGGCCCGCATTCCCCGCATAAAGGCGCGCAGTTCCCTTCCGATTTTTTCAATTCTATGGTTTCGGATGGAACCGTTAATACCGATTAGTTCGGTATTGTCCGCCTGCCGCCTGCCCTCGGCGAAGGGTCTGCCGATAACGTCGGTATCGATTTTTTCCATAAACGGCTTCAGCAGAGGAATACAGTCGTTGGAAAAGAGGTAGGTGCCGTACTCCGCCGTGTCCGAGATAATCCGGTTCATTTCGAACAGTTTTTTCCGGGAAATCAGGTTTGCTATCAAGGGCACTTCGTGGAGAGATTCGTAATACGCCGACTCTTCTTTTATTCCGGCGCTTACCATCACTTCAAAGGCGAGTTCCACTCCGGCCTTAATCATTGCAGCCATCAGGACCGCGTTGTCGAAATGTTCCTGCTCGGTTATCTCCATAGGGCCGGCACCGGTCTTCTCGAAGGGAGTTTCCCCGGTTTCCTTCCTCCATGTTAAAAGCAGTTTGTCATCGTTTTTCCAGTCGCGCATCATTGTTTCGGAAAAAGAGCCGCTTAAAATGTCGTCCATGTGCCGTTCATACAGGGGCGTCATTATCTGCTTCAGCTCTTCCGCGAGTTTATATGCTTTTATCTTCGCGGGATTGGATAGCCGGTCCATCATGTTTGTCAGGCCGCCCTGTTTCATGGCTTCGGTAATGGTTTCCCATCCGTACTGAATCAGTTTCGACGCGTATCCGGGGTCGATTCCCTTTTCCGTCATTTTATCGAAGCAGAGGAGCGTGCCGGTTTGCAGCATTCCGCAGAGGATGGTTTGTTCACCCATCAGGTCCGATTTCACTTCCGCCACAAAGGAGGATTCCAGGACCCCCGCCCGGTCTCCGCCGGTCCCCGCGGCGTATGCCTTTGCAATTTCCAGCCCTTCGCCCTTCGGGTCGTTTTCGGGGTGGACGGCGATTAACGTGGGCACGCCGAATCCGCGTTTGTATTCCTCCCGCACCTCGCTTCCGGGAGATTTCGGTGCAACCATAATAACGGTAATGTCTTCGCGTATCTGCATCCCCTCTTCAACAATGTTAAAGCCGTGGGAGTAGGAGAGGGTTGAACCCTTCTTCATCAGCGGCATAATTGCGGAAATAACGGCGGTATGCTGTTTGTCCGGGGTCAAGTTTGCCACTAGATCGGCTTCGGGAACCATCTCCGCGTAGGTGCCGGCGGTAAAACCGTTTTCTGCCGCGTTTTTGTAGGACTGCCGCTGTTCCGTAATCGCGCTTTCACGCAGGGCGTAGGAAACATCGAGTCCGCTGTCCCGCAGGTTCAGGCCCTGGTTCAGACCCTGGGCGCCGCACCCGACGATAACAATTTTTTTGCCTTTCAGCGCTTCAACGCCGGTAAACTCGTCCCGATCGATAAGCCGGCACGTGCCTAACTGTTGTGTTTGTTTCCTGAAAGGAAGTGTGTTAAAATAATTCATGTTACTAATCCTCATAGCTGGGTTACTGTCGCTATAGAGTACCCTGATAGGGATAAACATGTCAATTTACTACAACGGAGGGTCCGGATGCTTCAGGAACGTGAAACCCGGGAAATTTGCGCCGTATTTGAAAAGGCGCTGAAGGACAATAGGCGCGGGCTGTATGAGTTCGAGGTATATCAAATACTCGAAATAATCGGACTGCAGGTACCGGTGTTCCGCTTTATAACCGATTCGGAAACGGTGGACGATGCTTTTTTGTCCGCTTTCGGCGAGAAGCTGGTTTGCAAAATTGTCTCGAACGATGTCGCGCATAAACAGAAACTCGGCGGTGTAGAGATCATCCGCAACGGCAATCCTCTGTTTGTTCAGTTTGTTTTGGAAAAGATGAAAGAACGTATTCTCCGGGCTTTTCCTAAGGGCGGGAAACCGGTAATCGCGGGGTATCTTGTGGTGGAGTTTATTCCCTTTAAGCCTGCATTAGGATATGAAGTCCTCATCGGTTTCAAGCAGGACCCGGCCTTCGGTCCTATCCTGACGCTGAGTAAGGGGGGGGAGGATGCGGAATTTTTTGCCGAGTATTACGACGCTCCGAACCTTTTTGCACCTCCCCTGAACGCGGAGGAAGCGAAAACTGCCGTTAACAGTTTAAAAATAAAACACCGCTTTGAAGAAATAGGCCGTCCTGAATATCTGGACTACATAGCCGACGCTCTTGCAAAAATGAGTGACCTCGCCTACACCTACTCCGCCATTGTACGGGAAAGAAGGGAGTGTACCATTACCGCTTTCGACGTAAACCCCTTTGTTATTTCCGAAACAGGCCGGTATGTGGCCGTTGACGGCTTTGCCCAGTTTGACAAAACCAAAGAGTCCGGCGTGACCCTTCCGTTGGTGAACCTGCGCAATCTCGACCCCTTTTTCAACCCCCGGGGTATCGCGGTCATCGGCGTGTCGAGTGATGTGAAAAAGGGAAACCTTGGTGTGGAAATTGCCAAACTACTTCACGAACTCGGCAGAAAGGATATCTACTTTGTAAACATCAAGGGAGGGGAAATTCGTTTCGGAGATACGCATTATTCCCTGTATCGGGACATTTCCGAAGTCCCCGGGCCGGTTGAACTCATTGTCTACACCGCTCCCGCTCCGTATTCAATTGATTTTTTTAAAAATCTGCGGCAGGAAAAATACAAAAGCGTTATTCTTATTTCCGGAATACCGGCGGCGCTGAACTATACCGAATATGTACGGGAACTGCGGAAGGTGGTTTCAAAAGACCTGCGCGTTATCGGGCCGAATTGCGTCGGAATCATATCGGCGCCCGCCGGAGAAGACCGCGGGGTAAATACCTTTTTTATCGACAAAAAACGGCTGAAAGTCGATCACTCGCCCTTCAGCAATACCGTCCTGCTTACCCAAAGCGGCGGTTTTGCCATCAGCGAAATCGACCGGCTGCAGAACTCCAAGCTTTTTCATTCCCTTATCAGTTTCGGAAACAAGTACGATGTGAAGATTACCGACCTTATGGCATATTTTGAAAATAAAGACGCCATTAAAGTAATTGCCCTCTATGTTGAAGGGTTCGACCCGGGGGAAGGACGGCAGTTTTTTGAACTTGCCCGAAAAATGAGCAAGCCGATTATAATTTATAAGTCGGGAAGGACGGAAACCGGGGCCCGGGCCGCCGCGACGCACACCGCTTCGATGTCCGGAGACTACGATGTGTTTACCGCGGTCTGTGAACAGGCGGGGGTTATTTTTACCCACGAAATTGAAGACCATTACAATTATATCAAGGCGTTTTCCCTCTTAACAGGCCGGAAACCCGGGGGCAGACGGACAGGGGGTGTTGTCAACTCCGGT
The DNA here is from genome assembly GCA_964440465.1 of uncultured Spirochaetales bacterium. Taxonomy (GTDB): domain Bacteria; phylum Spirochaetota; class Spirochaetia; order SPDA01; family CAZSGZ01; genus CAZSGZ01. Next base: position 14,832 of record CAYTSI010000057.1, on the reverse strand, counting down.
TTCGAGGCCACTGTCGCTGGAGACGAGCTGGGGGGGCTCCTGCAGGCGCCGCTGTCGGAAAAAACCGCGGCGCGGCTCGCGGAACTGAATATCGGCGGTCTTATCGATGTTTCTTCCACCTTTCTCGATGTTACCCCCATGGCGGATGACGCGGTATACGCGGACTATATTGAGGTGCTGCTGCGGGATGAAACAATCGACTCCCTTTTTGTTTCCGTTATTCCCCACGCGCCGGCGCTGAAAACCGATCCGGAACATGCCCGGGACCCCGACAGCCTGGGAAACCGGCTGGTGCGTTTGTTCCGGAAGTATGAGAAGCCGATGGTAATTTCAGTCAACGCCGGCAGCTACTATGCCGATTTTGTCGGGGTTATGGAGGAGAACGGCCTTCCGGTATACACGGACATTATTTCAGCGGTGCATGCCTTAAACGAGTACGTGTCCTATTTTGTTGCTTAAAGCCATTTTTTCCGTTTCTGTTTCTGCCTGCCGGTATTCATTTTTTTAACGAGTCCCTGAAAACGTCCCATGCTTCATCCGTCTGTTTCTTGGTAAAGGGCTTCTCCTGTTTTCTGACATTTTGCACCCCCTTTCTCCGTCTGCTGGGAACGGCATCATGGGGCGTCTGCGCCGTCCGCCGCCCTCCGGCCCTGCCCGCCGCTTCGGCGGTTCCCGCGTTGTTCTTCGGTCCAGCTCTCCCCCGGGCCTCGGGTGTGTCGCCCCTCTGCTTGGGGTCCCGGCCGGAAGGAGGTAATGAAAGGCGGAATTGGCCGTATTTCTCTCCGGCCGCTCTGAACCTGCCCGTCAATTTCATCCAGAACTGCCGTAATACCGGAAGAAGGGTAAAAGCTTTTTTGAAAATGGAATAAATGTTGAGGCTGAATATATCGGAAAGCGGTTTATACCGCATTGTTCCCGGCTGAAAATACTGCTCCAGGATATGGCGTACCTGCTCGATTTCTTTTATCTGTTTTTCTTCTTTGGCAACATGAATGATTGCCTCGGCCAGGACCCTCGGCCGTTCGAGCAGTTCGTCGATAAAGGTGTCGGCATCCCGAACTCTGTTTTCGATATCGACATTGAAGTTTTTTTTGGAATAGAAGGTGACATCTTCATCTCTGTTGTTTGTTTTTAAAATTGTCATCATCAAGGCAATGTATTGCTTCTCTAACTGTTCCGCGAGTTCTTTCAACCGGAAGGCGGCATACTTATGAAGATGGTTTCTGTGGATATAGGCCCTGCCGATAAACACCACGGGAGGCAGTTTTGTAGCGTCTTTCATTTTGGCATACTTTTCGAAAAAATGGTCCTTTACGTTCTGGTATTCGCTGCCGTACTTTTTTTTCAGCTTGTCCAGTTCGCTGTTCAGTTTTTCCTGGTTGATAGGCTCGAAATAGTTCTTTTTCAGTTTTTCGACGATTTGCTGAAGGTCTGTTTCAAGTTCCCGGTCGTGCTCCTTCTTTTGTTTCGCGTCGTCGATTTCATTTTTTAGATAGGTATACACCATTTCAGCAGCCTGGAAGAAGGAATCATTAACGGCAAACTGCTGCCGGTCCTGCCGGCTGTCGAAATCTATTATCGATTTTGTTATATCGATCCAGATTGAGGGGGTCCTGGTGGCCAGGTTCTGTTTCAGATGTGTCATTGTCGTGTTTTTAAACCGGGCGAATTCGGAAAGAATATTACTGCTCGCGGTGGTGTCCTGAATAACTTGAATGCAGAGCTGGATCGTCTGATTGAGCTCTGAAGAAATGAAAAAGACATATTCATCGTTTTTTACCGGAAATTTCAGGATGGAGGGGGTAATAAATATTTCCATGATATAGGGTTTCCGCAGCTGGTCTCCGGCTATCTCGCTTACCATGTATTCGGGAATTGTAATGCCGTATTCCTCTATAACCGGAGTTGTCGGGAGTCTCGGGGTCGTGCTGTTTGTAAGATCGTCGAGAAGCTGCTGTACGGAGAAGCGGTAATAACTCTGGTCCCCCTGGTCTGTAAGGATAATAGCGTCCTTTTTCCGCTGCGCCTCTTTTCCGGAGCTGTCGTAGGTGTAGGTAAGGAGGGCAAGGCGGTGGAGACTGAGTTTTTTTATCAACCCCTCTATTTCGCTGTGAACATTTTTTATCTGCAGGCTCATCCGTTCCGCGAAGGGTCTGTATTTTACCAGCCCCTTATTCTCTTTGCACAGTGAATGGAAAACTGTGCGCTGGTAGGGGGTGAAATTCCCGAGCTGGGACAGAAAGGCCTCCCGCTCGCCTTCGGAATATGAAGCATAGGAGGGGGGCTCGAGTTTATCTGTTTTATCCTTATCCATAACCGGGTTATATTGTATAATTATTTTTGGAGGGAGTCTATGCTGAAAGAAAAGAGAGATGTTCGACAGATAGAGGGTGAAGGGTACCGGCGCTGGTTTGCCGATAAATATTTCGATCTCATTGTCTGGTATGAAGATGAGTCGGCTGAAACGTGCGTCGGATTTCAGCTCTGTTACGATAAAGAAGGGACCGAACGGGCCCTGACATGGTCGAAACAGCATGGATATTCCCACACCAAGGTAGATGACGGCGAAAATCCCTACAGCAGCAAAATGACTCCGGTCCTTGTTTCCGATGGAGTTTTCGAACATGAAACAGTACGGAAGCAGTTTCTCGATGCCGCGGATAATCTCGAAGATGATTTAACCGCATATATTGACGATAAACTGCAGGCGTATTGATTATGAAACAGGACATTGTCTGAAACAAATCCGGCTGGTATAATGAGAACAGGAACTACATTGTTTGAGGGTGTGAAAATGGCAAAAGATGATAAAGACATGGAAAGTGCCTTGAACCAGTTCAAAGACACGATGAAAGATTTGAAAAAGAAAAATATGTACGACCACGCGGTAGACAAATACGAACAGGACAAAAAGGACAAGAAAAAAAAGCCCTTCGAGAAATAATTGTACGGAACCTTCACGGGAGAAAGGCGGTAATTTCCCCCGCGGCGGATGTCTTTCGGGCCCCCGTCTGCCGGGCAATATCCTCAAGAATGGAGCGGTTGCTGACCAGTGAACAGCCGATTTCCCCGTGCCGCAAAGCGCGTGGGTGGTCCCGAAGCGCCTGGAGAAAGGGGGAGGCCAGTATTTCCCGAAACGAGTGTGTGTTGATGTTTTCCCGGGCGTAATGCGCGAAGGGACAGGGTTCCACCCACCCCTCGGCATTGATGTGCATTGCCCCCCGGCCGACGGCCATACAGCGGCCTTCGGCATCATATTCATCTTCCGGAAGGTTGATAAGGACAATGGGTTTTTCTTTTCTGAGGACGGCAAGCTCCTTTTTGAACCGCTCCGTTTGTTCCCTCGCGGGGAGAAACCGCAGATCTTCCTGTTCCATCGGGATAAGTTCATTGTAAAAGCCGAGGGTGCATCCGGCCCCCGCCATCTCGTCGACAAAAACACTGCTGCCGACATATTCGATATTGGTATTGGTACAGACGGTGGAAAATCCGAATATCATTTTTCGGCGGCGGCACAGCTCCATTGCCTGAAAAACGGCCTGATAAACCCCCTCCCCGCGTCTGCCGGCGGTTTGTTTTTCATCTCCCTCAATACTTATAACGGGTATAATATTGCCGCAGGCCGCAAGCTCATCCGCTAAGGGCTCCTGAAAATGGGTACCGTTTGTAATAACGAGAAAGAGCGCCTCCGGGTTGGAGCGGAAAAAACCGGTCATGTCGCCGCGGATAAAAGGTTCGCCCCCGGTTATAACGAACATGCCGACGCCGCAGTTGACAGCATCAGAGAGGAGGGTGTTCATTGCCTTGTTCGATAATTCTTCCTCCTTCGGGTGAAAACGGGAGTAGCAGCCGGTACAGCGGAGATTGCACCGTTCCGTCGGGCTTACCGCTATGGCGGCGGGAACAAGCAGCTTTTCTTTCCGATGTGTCCGTTTCCGTCGCCGTGCGGCGCGGACCATATTTACGATAATCCGGCGGTTCGCGAACAGCCGGCGCGGAGTTTCTTTTTTCCAAATTGTAAATATGGTAGAAAATACATCGAAGAGGGTTATCCCCTCCCGTTCCATTACATTTTTTTTCATCCCCGTATTTTTATGATAATAACCAAAAGAGGCAAGTATCAATTTGTCAAATCTCGGTTAAAAAATCAGAAATGTCTCCGAAATAACGGGCAAGTTCGGCGCGGCTGATACCCGTCTGTTCGGTGGAATGGTAGTGTCTGCTCGCGTAATTTTTCGAGCGGCGGGCGGTTTTTTTGACATCGCTTCTGACCCGTTCCGTCATGGTAAATCCGAATTGCCGGTACATCGCGGTAACGACCTCTTCCAGCCTGCCGGTTAAATCCTTGTAGTTAATCATCATATACCGTTCCCCGCTTTCTTTTTCGAGGCGCTTAACCGGATAAAGATAATAGTGCCGTGCCATTTCCATGATAACATCCTTGCGCGGATATGCTTCGGGGATATCGCTGAAGTAGTGCATTGCGAAGGAAAACCAGCTGACAGTGGATGAGATCATGTCTTCCGGATTGCGGTATAAGTATACAATATGGGCATCGGGGAACTCCCGCAGAAGGGAATCGATTTTTCCTGTGTGGGAGGGGTTTTTGGAAAGGTAGGTCAGGCCCGGGCCGCGGCAGTACAGGTGCCGCTGAATGCAGCGGCGGTAAAACCGCATAATCCGGCGTTTAACCGGTGCTTTCAAAAACCGGTCGAACATATCAAACCGCGCGTGTTGAAACTGGTCGGGGAAGAAAAACCAAACGAAAAGGCTGTACCAGACATAGTACAACAGTCCTTCGTCTTCTTCCGGTTCGTAAATGCCGACGGTGTGGATCTTTACCTGCCCGAGCTGCCGGCTGTTCCAGTCCAAAAGCAGCCTGTGCAGCCGGCCGCCGAAGAAGGCGTCGACAATCCGAAGGCCGCGAAGAAATTTCCGCTGTGAAATGGAGGGGGCGCTGTAAATTTCCCACGTTTTGATTGAAGTAAAGTTTGAAGTGTCCCGGGCAAGAAGCCGGTGCAGCATGGTGGAGCCGCTTCTGAAATTACCGAGGATAAACACCGGGTTTGCAACGTTCTGTTTTCTAAATCCGCCGAAGAAAATATGGTCCAGCAGAAACCCGGCACGCGTAATCAGGCAAAGTCCAGGAAAGAGCAGGAAAAAGAAAATGAAAAACCGGAGCCGTTTCGGCCCGAAACGGAGGCCCTTATTTTTTCCGTGGAAGAGAGATGTCCATATATGCCGGAAAAACAGACGGTAGTTAAAGAACATGCGCGGTCAGCGGTCCTGTCACTTGATTTTTTTCCGCAGTTTCCGTCCGGATGTTTTTTTTGTGTTCTGTTTTTCTTCCGCTTTCGCGAGTTTCCGTTCCGCGTATTTTTTCGCGCCGATAAAAAAGAGTATGCCCCCTATAATCATCAAAAAACTGTAAAGCTGACTGGTTATAAAGTTAAAGGGCGTTAACAGCAGGTACGGCGGGTTTTCTATCGGCGAAAGGCGGAAGAGAAAATCTCCCCGGGAAATCGGCATCCGGAAGTAATCGATGACAAATCTGATAATGCCGTAACCGATAATATAGAGGCCGATAATGTACCCGTCGAATTTTTTCCGTTTCCTGAAAACAAACCAGAGAACGAGCCAGAGTACAATCCCTTCGAAAAAGCCTTCGTAGATCTGGGTCGGATGACGCGGAAGGTTGACAAAACCGGTTTCCGGCAGCTCCATGCCGATTTTCGCGGCGGTTTCCCGGACCCATTCTTCGCTGACGGGAAAACGTCGCGCGTGGGGGAAGACCATGCCCCAGGGAGCGGCTGTAACCCGGCCGAAGAGTTCGGCATTGATAAAGTTGCCCAGCCTGCCGAAGGTGTAGCCTAACGGGACCCCGGCAAGCAGCATGTCGCCCCAGTCGAGGAGGTTGATTTTTTTTATCCGGCAAAAAATAATAAGCGCTACGACCGCCCCCGCCAGTCCGCCGTAATAGTTCATTCCCTGAAACCCCACAAATCGTCCGTCGGAGAAGGGCCAGAATATAAGCCACGGTTTTCTCAAATACATGTGAGTGGGATCGAAGAAGATGGTCGCGAAGACGCGCGCCCCGATGAGCAGTCCGATAATGCCCCAGAAGAAAAAACTCATCATATCGTCTTTGTTGACGTCCAGTTCACGGTCCTTTACCTGCCACCGGAACAGCAGAAAGGCGATTAAGAACGCCAGAAGGTACATCAGTCCGTACCAGCGCAGGGGAAGTCCTGGAATTATTTCAGGTGTTACCCATTCGGGGAATTGCAGATATCCTAACATTTCTATCTCCTGCCGCGATTATAACGTGTATGGCACTACTATACCACAGGGGGCATTTGTGTCAAGAAATGAGAATATACAAAAAATTTAAAAATCACTTGCGAAAATCGGCAGGTTCTTTTATTATTCATATTCTAAGAAATATTTAGATCGCCAGTTTACCAAACCAGGAGGTAGAACGTGTCACATCAAAACGGAAAGGGGGGAAGGTATGGCTGAGCCCTCGCAATACGAAGTAAATTTCTTTAAGCCGAAATCTGAAGCCACAAGGGCGAACACCAAGCTGATCTCTATACTTGTCATCATCTGGGTCGTAGCTGTGTTCGGATCGCAATTTTTACTAATTGCCCTTGGGAAACCGGTGCCGGAAAAAACATTGCTGGATTTTCAAACTCTCTGGCCAAAAGTACAGGCTGCCCCGACGGATGCCGAGCTGCAGTCTTTTTCGCGGGTAATGCTGATGACCCTGGGGAAAAATGCGACCGTAAAAGAAGCTGATAAGAAACTGATGGAAGAAGCTTTGGCGGTAAGCATCAATTTGCTGGACCCCGGAGTAGAGAGCGCGGAAGCTGCCTCCGATGCGATCGGGCTCGGGAGCAGCGGTTTTGATCCTCTTCTGCATGACCAGCTTTTGTATCATTATAAAACCGCGAATGCCCGGGATTACACTGCTCTATCCGGACTTCCCGATGCCATGAAACTGTATTTGACCCATAACCGTTCAGTTTTAACGGATGCCAGGTTTCTAGGTTTTCCCTTGCATTACTACTACACTGCTCAATTTTTGCTGATACTCTTTATCGTGTTATGCCTGATTTACGCTAAAGCTACCGATAAAATGAACACCCGGCTGGGAATTGAGGACGAATAGGAGAACATATATGCGTAAAACATTATCAATTATCATACTTCTGTTTCTATTATTGGGAAGTTCAGCCGTATTCGCGCAAACGAGTAATGCCGCGACGACGCTGGAAGGCCAGTTTAAGCTAATTCCGGCTATTATTCTTATTGCAATCCTTTCCATTTTCGTGCTTGTCGGGGTGTTTAACCGGGCTAAAGGTACAAAAGATTACTGGGCCGCGGGAAGAAGTATCTCCCCGGTGGGTTCGGGAATGGCTATCGCGTCAAACTGGATGAGCGCCGCCTCTTTTCTTGGAATGGCCGCCATTATGTACGGTTCCGGGTATCACGGGCTTGCATACGTCGTCGGCTGGACCGGAGGTTATGTGCTGCTTCTTGTTTTAATGGCCGGGCAAATCCGCCGCTATGGGAAATATACCGCTTCCGATTTTATCGGGGACCGGTTTTACTCCAGAGGTCTGCGCGGTGTCGGTGCTCTTCTAACCATCTTTATCTCAATAACCTACTGCGTGGGTCAGTTCGCGGGTATCGGGCTCATGTTTAAATGGATTTTGGGCATAGATTATAAACTGGCGGTACTCATCGGGGGCGCTGTTGTTCTCACCTACACATTGATTTCCGGAATGCTCGGTGTAACCAAGAATATGCAGATCCAGTACATTATTATTATTGTTTCATTTATGATTCCGTTGTTCATTATAGCAAGAAATTTCGGCTTCTTCTGGGGTGTCCCCCAGGTAGGATTCGGAGAGGTTGTAAGCAATGTTACCGATGGAATTGCCCAGGTCAAGGGAGCGGTTGTGGAGAATGCCCTCGGCCACCGGGTCGGAATTTTACCGCAGCCTGAATATACCATGCCCTGGGCGGCTGCTCACGGGACCAGCGCTTTCCAGTGGCTGGCTATTTGTTTTGCCCTTATGCTGGGTACGGCGGGGCTTCCGCACGTTATTCAGAGGTTTTACGTCGTTCCGAGGGCGAAAGACGCACGGTGGAGTGTAGTATGGGGCCTCTTTTTTATCTGTCTTCTCTACTGGAGTGCCCCGGTATACAGTGCCTTTGCAAAACTGCTTTCATCCGGCCCCGGCATGGGCGTGTTGGCGAAGGACGCGATTGTTGTTTATACCGCACAGCTTGCGGACATCTTTCCGCTGATTATCGCGTTCCTTGCGGCCGGAGCGGTGAGCGCGGCCTTCTCCACAGTATCCGGGCTCCTCGTCGCGGGTGCTTCCGCTTTTTCCCACGACCTTTACTTTAATACGTTAAAACCGGATGCTACCGAGAAAAACCAGATGCTTATGGCTCGGTTAGGTACGGTTGTTATGGCACTTATCGTTACGGGAATCGCGCTTCTCAACCTTGGGCTTATCGCGAACTTGGTGGCCGTTGCATTTTCTCTGGCTGCGTGTACCATCTTCCCGCTCTTTTTGTTGGGAATTTGGTGGTCAGGTTCAAACCGGCAGGGCGCTTGGGCGGGGGTTCTCGTTGGTGTGGCAATTTCCCTTGTCGCGATTGTCTATTTTGTCGCGGGTAATTATGACGCAAACCTTCCGGGGGCGGCTTTTATCGAAAAGTGGCTTGGAGCATGGTATTTCGCATGGATCGGTGCTCCCCTCGCGATTATCGCTAACATTGTTGTATCGTTTATTACCGGCAGGGACACTCCCGAAGAAATAAAACTTTTCTTAGCGACGAAGGTACATAATCAGTTGGAAAAATGACCTTTCATTGAGGCGAGTTTACGGCGGCCCTTCCGTGGAAAATCCGTGGAGGGGCTTTTTAAATTGTATAAAGCGGTATAAACTGCAATACAACTGTTTTAAACCGGTTTGTGAAAATGAAATTTGAAGAGCACGTAGAGCATACGAAAAAATTATTCGGGGTTTCCGCGAAGGACATTCATGGTTGGATCGATGCTTTTTATGACAGGGAAAAGGTCGAGAAACTATCCGGATCAAACGCCGTTGCTTTTAATCCCTACGACCATCGCCGGTACCGCCATCACAAAGAAGCACTTTTAGAGGCCCTGAAAGAATTTGAAGGCGTGTATCCGCCTGAAGTAGTGAAAGCTGTTTTTGAACAGCACCTCAAAGACGATTATGACGGATACATTCCGGAAAAATCGGATTTTACCGACCTCGATTTTATCGAACGATACCATAAACGGTTTCCTCCTCCCGATATGGAACAGCAGGCGCGGCTGAAGCAGCGGCAGCGCAGAAGGGACCGTATTCAGTTTTTTTGGCGTTTTATATTACCCTCCCTTCTCGTCCTTGTTTTCGTAGCGGGGACCATCTCGGTTGTCGCAATTCCCCTGTTTCGCAAGCAGCTGATGGAGCAGAAAAAGGCGGCCATTCGGGAACTCACGCTGGAATCGCGGCAGATTCTCGATTACTGGTATAGCCGTGCCGTTGAAGGCGAACTTACCGAGGAAGAGGCCGTCCGTCGGGGAATAGATCAGCTCCGGGGAATCCGGTACGGAGAAGACAGGAAGGACTACTTCTGGGTTACAAATCTCGAACCGGTTATGATCATGCATCCCTACCTTCCGGAACTTGAAGGGCAGGACCTATCCGATTACCGGGACCCCGAAGGAAATCGTCTTTTCATGGAAAGTGTGGAAGCTGTCCGGGACGGCGGGAGCGGGTATGTCGAATACATGTGGCAGTGGCAGGATGACGTAAACCGGGTCGTCCAGAAGCTTTCCCATGTGCGGCTTTTTGAACCCTGGAACTTCATTGTCGGGACCGGTGTATATATCGATGACGTGGAAGCGGAACTTCGCACCGTTACCCAAAGAATTGTTGTTGCGTCGGTTGTTTTAATAATACTGTTAACGGTAATCATGATATTTTTATCAGCCCAGAGTTATCGCCTCGAGCAGAAGAGAAGGGAAGCTGTCGATTCGGTATTTGAGTCGCAGCTGAGATACAAAGCGCTGGTCGAGTCTTCCGAAGAAGGTCTTATTATGGTACTCGAAGGCCGGCAGGTGTATTCCAACCGGGTAATAACCGAGCTTCTCGATTACAGCAGGGAGGAATTCGGTATAGTAAAACTGCATGAATTCCTGTATGACATCGGCGGAAAAGAAGTAAGCGGTGTCGAACGGTTCCGTGAACTCATGACGGGAAACCATACCATCCGAAATATGGAAGCAACTCTAAAGAAGAAAAACGGAGAGTTCGTTCAGGTACGGGTATCTATTTCGACGATAGAAGTAGGGGAAAAAACGGGGTTTCTTCTAACGATACGCGATATTAGTGAACATCATGAAGTGCTGCAGAAACTCGATATTTCGGAGGACCGGATACGGGTCCTTACTGAAAATATCGGTATCGGAGTGTTTAGAATTTATCTAGGTTCCGAGATTACCATCCATGAACCGAATTCGGCATGTCTCGAGATCCTGGGATTCCATACCGTGGAAGAAATAAATGAGAACGGTTTTTTGTCTCTCTTTGTTCACGAGGATGAAAAACAGCGTCTTTTACAGCCATTACGGCGGGGAGACTTTGTGCAAAGCCGCTTAGTGACCCTGCAGCGAAACGACGGCGCTGCCAGATCGGTTTCCCTTACAATGAGACCCCTGAAAACGGGGACCCAGTGGTATGACGCAATTATGGAAGATTTAACGACCCAGCGGGAACATGATGAGCAGCGTCATAACCTTCTCGATGAAATTCAATCGGCCACCCACTCCATGAATCAGGCGGTGGGGGACGTTGCGCGGGAAGTGCCTATTGTCTCTATGAATACCACGATCTATAAAGCTGCCGACAGGATGACCCGTTCCGATTCGAACGCCTTGCTTGTAACGTCGGAAACGAAAGATTTAATGGGAATAGTTACGGACAAAGACCTGCGGCGGAGGGTGCTGGCCGCGGGAATAAACATCGATGAACCGGTGTATAAAATCATGAGTTCCCCGGTTATCAAGATCAGCGCGTCTTCCCATGTATTTGAAGCGGCAATGCTGATGCAGAGAAACAAGATTTATCACCTTGCGGTTGTACAAAACGGGGACGCTTTGGTTTTTTCCTCAGAAGAACTTCTGCAGCTCCAGCGAAATTCCCACCTTTTCTTTCTCCGACAGATAGAAGAGGCCGGGGACAAACATGAGCTTCAAGAATACCACAGCGATTATCGCCGAATGGTGGAAGCCATGGTCCCGGGAGGTGTCAACGTCTTGACGGTATCACGATTTTTAACCGGCGGTGCCGATATGGTCGCGAAAAAAATTATTCAGCTGGTTTTAGATGAAGCAGGGGAAGCCCCCTGCCCGTTTTGTTTTATACAATTTGGTTCGTGGGGGCGGCAGGAACTTAGCTTCTTAACGGACCAGGACAATGCTATTATCTGGGCGGATTCCGGGGAAGGCGCCGGGCGAAAGGAGTGGTTTGCCGAATTCGGAAAGAAGGTATGCACGTTTTTAGACAAGTTCGGCTACAGCTTCTGCAACGGCGGCAATATGGCGATGAACCCTCAATGGGTGAAACCCCTCGCGGAATGGAAGGGCCTGTTTCACCAATGGATGTCAAAGCCGGAGCCGAATGAAGTTTTAAAGATCCAAATATTTTTTGATTTTCGGCCGATTTACGGTGAAATGGGGCTTGCGAATGAACTGAGGCGGGGCATTCTTACAGAAGCCCCCGACAGACCGGTTTTTTTATGGAACCTCGCCCAAGGCTGCGTGAATTACAAAGTGCGGACCGCGTTAGACGCGGACACTTTCGACGCGAAGCACGCGCTGCGGCCGGTCGTTGACTACGCGAGATTGCAGGCATTAAAGCATGGAATAAGTGAGACAAATACCATCGGCAGGCTCCATCGGCTGTACGAGAAAGGAATACTCGATTCTAAGCAGTATCGAAGTGTTTATCAGATTTTCGAATATCTAAGCCAAATGCGGTTCCGGCATCAATATGAATTGCAGGAGAAAGGCTATCCGCCGGACAATGCCATCGTTCTCGCGGAACTGTCGGAAATAGATCGGGATTCCCTTCACCGTCTCCTCGAGCAAACCCAGACGCTTCAGAATTGGGTCAAACGGGAGTATAAGGATTTAGCATAAATTATGCCCTTTTTGCCCTGTCTCGGACAAGGCTGTCCTTCACCCTACCGCGTCTTTTACAAAGGAAACCAGGACTTTCAGGGCGTTTTCTATCTCGTTAACGATGGTGGTCTTCCCGGACCCGGAACCGCCGCAGATGCCGATGAGCTTTGCCTCTTCCATAACGCGGGCTCAGCCGAAGATCTTCTTTACCCGGCCGACCCTGCCGTCCTCGAGGCGTACTTTTATCCCGTGGGGGTGTGTACCGGAATTCGTCAGAATGTCTGCCACCGTCCCTTCCGTCAGTTTGCCGGAGCGCTGGTCTTCTTTCAGTACGATTGCGACTTTTAATCCGGGCTTGATGTCACTTCGGCTTTGTCCGTCCATGAAATACATTGTACCGGATCTGTGGATTTATGCAATGGCCTCGAATTTTCCTTCCCGGAACGCTGTAATGTAGTCGAGGCAGTCTTCATCTTTCCCTTCGAGGAGGTGGATCGATTTGACTGCCGCCGCGGTTGCCGGGGTAATTTCGAGATACGCCGCGTCCTGGCCGTTTGCGGCGCATGCCGCTAAGAAGGCGGCGTTGATGTTGTCCGGGCCGGGAAGGCCGTAGGAGATATTGTTTAACCCGCAGATTGTTTTATATCCGGGGTACTGCTCCTTGATCCTGCGGCCGCTCTCCAGATAGGTCCGGGCGTTCGACTGGTCGACGCTGACGGGAAACACGAGGCAGTCGAGGTAGATATCGCTCCGGTCGATGCCGTATTCTTTCGCGGCGGCGTCGATAAGCGGCATGACCCGGAGCCGGTCCTCGACGGCGGCGGGCATGCCCGATTCGTCGTGAAGGAGGGCCGTAACCATGGCGCCGTGCTCCCGGACGAGGGGCATAATTGCTTCGATCCTTGCCTTTTCCGCGGTGACGGCATCCACCATGGGGCGGCCGTGGCGGTGGACCCGCAGTCCGGTCCGGTGTGCTTCCGGATTCGGCGAGTCGATGCAGAGGGGGATTTCTATCTCATCCTGAATGGCGCGGAACATCCACTCGATGTCGTCGACTTCGGATTTCAGCCGTGACCCGCAGTTGATTGCGAGCATTTTAGAGCCGAGGGCAATCTGTCGACGGGCAAGCTCGAGAAGGCGGTCTTTGTCGCGCCGTTCGATTAATTCGTCGATCCCTTCTACGCTGGTGTTAATAACTGCTCCGATGATAAACATTTTCTTTCCTCCCGCTATTTCCCGAAGCGTACTTTTCTGGTGTCTTCTTCCAGTCCCGTCGGCATGCTGATTGCCCCGTAGAGGTCCGGGCGGCGGGAACGTATCCACCGTCTGCCGGTGCACATGGGAAGCTCCCCCGGGTCAAGACCGGCGGTAACAAGGACGTTTTCGGCTTTCCAGGTTTCCGCCAAAATTTCGCCGTAGGGGCTTATAATCATGGCATTGCCGGTGCGGACTTCGTTGTCGTCAATGCCCACCCCGTTGCTGAACAGCAGGTAGAAGCCGTTGTCGTGGGCCCGGGAGGGGAGCCAGCGTAAAAGCCATTCCCTGCCGTTCGGCCCTCGGAACTCGGCCTCTATCGCTTCCGGGCTGTTTTTCCGGTTTTCCCACAGCTTCGGGTCGATCAGCTTCATCCCCCGGGGGCTTGCCGAGTTGCATCCGCCGGTTTGATGGGGGGCTAACAGGATTTCCGCCCCTTTCAGCGCGGTAATCCGCGCGTTTTCGATAATATTGTTGTCGTAACAGATGAGAATACCGATTTTGCTGCCCTCGGGAGTTGTAAACACGGTATAGGTGTTCCCCGATTCCATATGTTCACTGATAAAACAGTGGAGTTTCCGGTGCTTCGCGCAGCTGCCGTCGGACATTGCGGCGACATAGGTATTGTAGTAGTTGCCGTCGTCACCGGCTTCAATCAGACCGGCGCAGACCGTTATGCTGTTTTCTACTGCCAGTTCCCGGAGTGCTTCGCTGGACGGGCCGCCGGGGACCGGTTCCGCGAGGCCTCCGATTTCGTCCTTCGACAGGTTTCGGACATGCCAGTAGCCGGTAATACACATTTCGGGAAACACCAGCAGGTCTATCTGCCAGTCCGCCGCCTGATGCACAAAATCCCGCAGTATCGAAAGGTTTTGTTCTTTCTCTCCGGGGAAGTGCTGAAACTGCACCACCCCCGCTTTTGTCGGTACCATGGGCCAATGATGCGGAAAGAGAGACTGTCTGTCAATCCGTCACTTCGGCGCATTCCATCTCAAACACCCTGATTCCCTCTCCCTCGAAGAGGAGCTTCAGTTCGGCAACGGCGGATTTGATTTTTTCCGCTTCTTCGTCGCCGCAGTATACGATGAGGATGAAATTTTCCTCGGGCCACACATGGTCCCCCCGGCGGGGGCCCGATTTTCCGGTCCCGTGTACTTCCGGTATTTTGGTATAGTACGCAGCAACGCCCTTCCGCTTGAATAAATCGTGCATGTCCTCTTCAATCGAGCGGTTCGCTATAATTTCTATCCGTTTCATACCTGCTCCTTTTCAGCTTCCATCCGGCGGACCCGTTTTGCTTCTTTCTTATTCTTCCGCCGCTCTACAACACCGTTAAACAATGAGTACAGCACCGGGATAAAGAT
>CAYTSI010000056.1:1709-19751 GCA_964440465.1 uncultured Spirochaetales bacterium | reverse complement strand
TCAGCCCTTTTACCTGGGCAAGTACCGACTCGCTCGACGCGATGATGCCGCGTGGGCCGCTTCGATTGAAGCGTTCATGGAAAGCAGGTTCGTCCTTCCCGCGATCTCCTGAATAACATCACTTGCCTCGACAAGCCCATCGGAGTTGGAAGCGATATTACCGATCGTCGCGGTTACTTCATCGAGTACCGTAATCCCTTCTTCAGATGCCTCCTGTAATTGCCGTACCGATTCGGCATTGGCTTCCAGCACTTTTGTTATTGAATGTATTTGGGCCGCCATTTCTTCAACCGCCTCGGACAAATTGCTGTAAATCCGATTCCATATACTGCCGGCAGTTTTTCGATTTTACGCGCGTACCTTTTTTTAGCGGCCCGGGCAGACACTGATGCAGCGGTGACAATTTACACACTTGTCCTCGTCGAACTTCTTACAGGATTTTTACGTCTACAAGCGTCGATAAAAAATCGACATTGAAACACCGTTTTTTCGCCGGCTTTCCGCCGCTTACGGAAGACTCTTCAATTACCAGAAAGCAGGTACACGGCGGGATGTGCAGAAGTTCTCCCGCTTTGCTTTTCGCAAACAGCCTCCGGTTCTTCATCACCTTCCGGAGGGGAAACGTTTTTTTTGAAAGCGGATCGTAGTATTCGCCGGAATTGTTTTTTTCACGGATCTCTAAAATTTTCCAGCGGCGCGGAAGGCCGTCGCCGCCGGCCTCCACCACCTGCAGCGACGCTCCGATGGGTACGCGGGTATCTTTCCAGTAAAGGTCCATCTCCACTATTCCGCCGGATACCGTATTGTAAATTCGGGATGCGGTTTACAACGCAGATCAATGCGGATCGCGTCAATCTGGTTCCGCAGGTCCGATAAATCTGCCGGGCCCTCGAGGGCCGACTCTTTCAGACTGATAAGAGAGGTGACCATCAACAGATTGTTCTTTACCCGGTGGTTCAGCTCCTTCATTAAATTGTCTTTTTCCGCAAGCGACTTTTGCAGTTCGTAAGCCGTCCGCTTTAATTCCGTTACATCCCTCCCGATACCTAAATCGATGTCCATTAAAATACAATCGAAGTGCCGCTTTTACACCGCATTTACGGCCGTTCGATTAAGATCGACATTCCCTGGCCTCCGCCTAAGCAGATGGCGGCCAGGCCCTTCTTATTGTCACGCTTCACCATCTCATGCAGGAGGGTGGTAAGGATCCGCGCTCCGGCCGCGCCGATGGGGTGGCCTAAGGCAATGGACCCGCCGTTGACATTGACGATGTCCCGGTCGATACCGCCGAGCTCCTCCTCGAAGCCTTTGAATACGGCCAGGACCTGGGCGGAAAATGCTTCGTTCAGTTCCGCGAGTTCGATGTCCCGAAGTGTCCAGCCCGCTTTTTTTAAAGCCTTTGCCGTCGCCGGGACCGGAGCGTAGCCCATAAAAGCCGGGTCCACCCCGGCGGAGGCGTACGACTTCACAAAGCCCATAGGTGTAAGCCGTAGTTCGGCGGCCTTCTCTTCACTCATCAGCAGGAGGACCGCGGCGCCGTCGTTAATGCCCGACGATGAGCCTGAAGTGACTTTTCCGTTCTCTGTAAATGCCGGTTTGAGGACAGAGAGTGCTTCCGCCGTTACCCCGCTCCGGGGGAACTCGTCTTTGTCAAAATATCGGATTTTTCCTTTCCTGTTCGGTATTCCGATCGGTGCAATCTCGTTATTGAATTTACCGGCCTCAATTGCCTTTTCCGCCCGGTTCTGCGTCATGGCGGCATACGCGTCCATCTCCTCACGGGTAATGCTGTACTTTTCGGCTATATTTTCGGCGGTCATCCCCATATGGTAGCCGTTAAAGATGTCCCACAGGCCGTCGTGAATCAGCAGGTCCACCATGGCGGCATCACCCATTTCGGCCCCGAACCGAGCGGACGGGACCGCGTAGGGTATCCGGGACATATTTTCCGTTCCCCCGGCAACGATAATATCAGCCTCTCCCGCCCGGATCATCAGCGAGCCGAGGGTCACCGCCTTCAAGCCGGAGGCGCATACCTTGTCCACCGTAAAGGAGGGGACTTCAACGGGCACCCCGGCGGCAACGGCCACCTGCCGGGCAACATTCTGTCCAAGCCCCGCGCCGACAACATTGCCGATAATTACTTCGTCTATTTGCTTCGGGGCAACACCCGTATCCGTTAAAATTGTCCGTAAAACCTCCGCGGCCATGTTTGCCGCCGGTACCGTACTCAGCCATCCGCCTACATTGCCGATGGCCGTCCGTTTTGCCGCGACTATCGCTGCCTTTCTCATACTATCTCCTGCAAATGATATATTATAGCGGAAGGGGAAGGGTAAAATAAACGGCGGTGCCCTTTCCCTCTTCGCTTTCTACCCAGACACGGCCCTTATGACCGGTAATAATTTTTTGAACAATGGCGAGTCCGAGTCCGGTAGAAGTTTCGCCGGCGGTCCCCTTTTGTTTCAGTTTTGCAAAGGGCTGAAATATTTTATCCAAGTCCTTCGAAGCGATGCCGATCCCCTTGTCCTTTACGGAGACCGCCGCGTAATTACCGGAACGGAAAACACCCACCTCAATTTCTGTTCCGGAATTGGAATACTTTATCGCGTTGGAAACGATATTGTTTACAACCTGCCCGATCTTCATCGGGTCGAGTAGTATATCGGGAAGGTCCTCGTGGCAGCCCAAACGGACACCAATTTGTTTCCGTTCCGCGATGGCGCGGTTGAGTTCCAGGTTTTTCCGGACCAGATCGACAAGCCGGACGCTTTCCAGTTCAAGTGAAAGTTTGCCCATTTCAATTCGGGTAATATCGAGAAGGTCCTCTAAAAGGTCCAGCATGTGGCGGCTCAACAACTTTATGTTATCGATAAAATTGATTTTTTCCCCTTCATCTATATCCGTTTCTTCAAGAAGAAAATCGCAGTATGCCAGAATTGACGCGAGGGGACTTCGCAGATCGTGGGCGGCAATACCTAAGAAGGTGTTTTTCTGTTCGTTGATCTTGGTCAGCTGGGCATTTGTTTTCTGATACTGCCTGGTCATATTGCTCAATTCCGTATTGGTCTCGAGGAGGCTTTTCCGAAGCATATCGGTGTCTTCTCCGCTGCTTTCCCCGGCAAGGAGGGTAAAATCGCCGTGCCGTATCCAGGTGAAATAAAAGGTCTTCGGCGGTTTGCCGATAACGGCGGGGCCGGAAACGCGCCGGGCAAAGGCATTTACTTTTTGTATAACACCTTCATTGTCTAACAGCGCCGCGTATACCTCGAGACTGTCCGCGAGGGCCCGGGCCGAGGTTAGTTGAAAAATTTCGTCAATTGAAGCGTTCAATGAAGACCTCCAGTTCTCCGAGTGAACGGACAAGGGTAACGTCAGGGACATGATCGAAAACGTTTTCTTCAAGAAACCGGAACGCCTGTCCCCCTGCCAGAATAGGAAGGTCAGGGTAATCTTCCCGGAGCCCGGCGGCAGCCTCGACAAGGAGATCAAGATTTTGCGCGATGCTTAACGAAAGGACAAGCATGTCCGGGTACTGCCGTACAATTTCCGCATCTAAATCCTCCGCCGAGGAATTCGCGCCGAGGAACCGGGTGTCCCAGCCGTTCATCTCGAGAATGTCCGCCACCATTTTTCCGCCAATTTGATGGTATTCGTTAACGGTACAGGAAACCACCGCCTTCCTCCCGTTATGTTCCGCCATAAAAATTTTCGGATACACAAGGGGGAACAAGCTGTCGGTAATTGCGGTTGCATAGTGTTCCACATCGACACTAATCTCATTCTGCTCCCACAGTTCACCGACTTTATACAGGGCCCGCTGGAAAAGGTCGACATACAGGCTCTTGACGTCCAGCCCGCTTTCGAGCAGGTCCTCCACAATTTCCCGGCATCTTTTTCGGTCCCCGCGGAGGAGGGCCTCCAGATAATCGGGGTACTGTTCAATCTCGGTAAACATCAGTCTTCCTCTAGCCGGCAAATAAATTGTTGCACACTCCGTATCCAGCCTTCGGGGAACCGGTCCGCGTCGGTGTACCAGGAAATAACACTTTCAGCGGCGCCGCTGAATCCCCGCTGTTCATCCTGAAGCGCCCGGGCGATAATCGTACCCGCTTCTTCGGCGGCAAAGTCCTCCCCAAAGCCGCGGGACCGCCGCGGTCCGTGCAGCGCCGCGGTCACTTTCGGTGTTAACCAGTCCGCGGTACATTTCAGCAGCTCCCACTGCCCGGACTTCTCCGGGACGTCGCGGGTAAGCTCTTCGTACAAAATCCGCAGATGACGGGCCATGAGAAATGACGGTATTCCCCGTGCCGACAGAACACCGGCAAGCCACCGGACCTGGTCTTTCATGAACGGGAGCCCTTTCCGCGGCAGCGCCGCGAGCCAGCCGCCGTCACTGTCGCTGAAAAAGACACCGCTCATCCCGTACCGGTACAGATAATAAGGGTTCTCCGCCAGGGCCCGGTCGGCGGCATGAAGGACCGCCAGCAGCTCTTTCCGGCTTTGACAGACCGGATAAAATCCGCCGGCGGGGTTCAGGGTGTAGGAAGAATATTCCGCCTCTTTGCTGTCCGCGGGATACAGCGCCTTAAGCAGGGACGCGATAAAACCGTAGGCGTCCTCCGCCGCCTTCACTACCGCCTCCCTGTCCGCCGGCGTAAGCGCCTCAATTTCACCATCTGCCCCGCTGCCGTCCGTTCCGCCTAGGCCTTCGGAAAAGAGGGAAAGCCCGCCGGTAAAAGCACCAACGCCCCAATTCTCCGCTGCAGCCCGGACCGCTGGGGCAAGGTCCCGGAGGACCGCATGCAGGGCAAACCGGTATCCGTAAAGGGCCCGCGGCGTATCTTTTAGCCGGACCCGTATGTCCGCGGTAACCGCGCGCGGGACCTCCGCCGCCGCGGGAATATCGGGGAGAAGCCGATATCGAAAAAAGAAGAGGTCCTTGTGCAGAAAGGACAGTTTCCCGTCCCGTTCCGCCTTGCCCCGTTCTAACACCGCGCACACCGCCGTAAGGGCGCGCAACAAACCGACGTAACTTTCTACCGGAAGGTCCCCTTCTTCCAACGCCCGTCGGAAGGCGGGACCTTCAAGAGCCTCGGCACGCGCTTCAGCGGCGGCTGTCTCTAATTCCTTTATAATATTGCTGTTCACACACCGATAGTATCAATTTTTTTAATTTCTGGACAAGTGCGGACACCCGCACCGGTATTTCAATTGCCGTTAGCTTGAAACGGCAGTATATTTATTACATGAAAAGTAATAAATATATAACATTAATACTGCTGTTTCTTGTGACCGCGGTAATTTTCGGACAGGGCGGACAAGAAGAGGAACAGCCGCCTGTAATGGAGGTAGAAACTATGAACAATTACCAATACCCCATCCAGCTCTCCGAGGAGGAGTGGAAAGAACGCCTCGGCGAATGGGAATACCAGGTCCTGCGGGAACAGGCAACGGAAATGGCCTTTTCCGGGGAACTGAACAAAGAACACCGGGCGGGGACATACTACTCCGCGGCTACCGGTCAGCCTTTGTTCAAATCTGATGCCAAGTTCGATTCCGGCAGCGGATGGCCGAGTTTCTTCCAGCCGATATCGGAGGAAGCGGTCAAACTCATTGCCGACAGCAGCCACGGCATGCAGCGGACCGAGGTGGTGGACAGCTCGAGCGGTTCCCACTTAGGGCATGTTTTTCAGGACGGCCCGGGACCCACGGGGCTTCGCTACTGTATTAATTCCGCGTCCCTGATTTTCGTTCCCGAAGGAGAAGAGCCTCCGCGGGTTGTACGGGAGTATCTGGAAAATCACAACTAGCTGCCGCTTGCTATATATTCTTCAATGGCCCGGCGAAGGCGGATAAGTGTTTCCCTCCGTTTTTCATCATCCGTTTCGAGCAGTGTCATCCGAAATCCCGGCAGGTCGGAACAGAACCCGGTAAGAGGTACAACGCAGATCCCGGCGGCGGCAAGCAAATTGTAAACAAAACGCTTGTCCGGCGGAACGGAATCGAGAAAAGGCTTTATATACTCTTCCGCCCTGCTGTTTTCTACGGGAAGATATTGCCGGTGGTTCAGTACGCCCTCCTGAAATAAGATGGTAAAATAAAACGCCCCCTGCGGCAGATTGACCCGGACCTCGGGAATGTCCTGAAACGCATCGTAGGCCTCCCGGGCGCGACGTTCAAACATCAGGCTGCGATCTTTCAAATGCTTCGGATAACGGGCGTCTCCGATTACCTGGGGAATTACCATCTGCGGCAGGCTGGTGGAACAGACTTCGAGCCGTTTTGCATCGAGGAGGCTTTTCACGAAACTGCGGAAATTGTCATCCTTGTCCTGGTTAAAGACCTCGATCCATCCGCAGCGCGCGCCGGGCCAGGGAAATTCTTTGGAAATGCTGCGGAGGGCTATTCCCGGAACATCATCAATTACCTCACTCAAATGGAGGGAGGAATTTCCGTTAAAGATAATGTGGGCATAGGTTTCATCGCAGAGGACGAACAAATCGTATTTTCCCGCAAGCCGGACAATTTCCTCCAGATAGCCCCGTGGGTAGACGGCCCCGGTTGGGTTATCGGGATTGATAAGAAGAATTCCCGCGATGGAGTCGTTGTATTTCACCTTGTTCTCGATGTCAGCCAGGTCCGGCATCCAGTTGTTGTCCGGATCGAGGCGGTAGGTTGTATGGGCATAGCCGGAATGCGCGGCCTCCGCTGAAGAAAGGGTGGAATACGCCGGTGAAGGCCCGATGACCCGGGCTTCCCGTTTAAGAAAGGCAAACAGGGTTGAAACCGCGTCTCCTAGGCCGTTGAAAAAGATGAGGTCATCGGGAGTAATTCGGGCCCCGCCCCGTTTATTGACCTCCGCGGCGAGGAACTCCCTGGTAGCGGGGTCTCCGGCGGTTGCCACGTACCGGTACGAATCGTTCCGCTCCGCCGTACGAACAACCGTCTCCTTGATCCACGGGGAAAGCTGTTCCCCTTTCGCGATTGGATCGCCGATGTTTTCCCAAATCATCTGTACTCCCAGGTCCGCGAGTCTGTTGCCAACCTCTACAATCTCTCTGATCTCATACTTCAGCTCACCCGCGCCTTCCCAAACAATGTTTCTTCTCATGGCATACTCCTTTTTATTGCAGGCCGCGGAACTTGCGGAAGGCTGCAGCCCTTTTCCGGTATACAAAAAAAGCCGCAGCCCCTGTCAAGGAACCGCGGCTTGTTATCCTCATATGGCAATCCTCAGCCGACAGCTCCCTCCGTGTACGCTGCCGCTGCGGCGATGATAATCATGTTTAGTAGATGTGTCGTTTTCATATTCATAACAATACTATCTATAATCCGCGTAATGTCAATACCGCTTATTCCACCATTTCTTCTTCCGGCACTGCCAGCTCCTCCAGGAGCTCGATAAAACTCAGCATCTCTTTATAAACAGTTTCGGCAGGAATCCCGCCGTTTTCAAATTTCTTTTTCTGGATCCGTATTTCCTCTTCCAGTTCACCCCGTTTGGTTTTGCTGATAAACTTTGCAAGCTCAGCCGTCGAAGGTGTTCCGGGCAGGAGGGCAAGGGCAAGCCGCGCTGTGGGAATCGAGGAAATGGCCTGCTGGCCGCGGTTCCGCTGGATGTCCGGGAGGGCTGCTGCCGCCCGGTTTCCAGTTTTCATCTCGTCGATTTTTTTTGTATAATGCTCATCCGTCGGCTTTTGATATTCATTATACAGCATATAAAACGCCTTGTAGGGTAAAATAAGCCTGTCACTGTTTATTGCCGAGAAAATACCCTCCAGGGCTTCCCGGTTCAACTGTACCTGCTGCTCGTAGGAATCGGCGGCCCCCTTACACTGCCGCCAGTTCTCACGCTGTGCCGGTGGAAAAAAACGGGCAAATTCCTCTTTATCGAAGAGTACGTCCCGGGCTATCTTTGGTTTCACATCCTCATCGATGTAATATCTATAGACAAACAAGGCCTGAAATTTATCCGGGGACCATCCGCTGGATAAAAAATAATTCTGAACCAGCCGGCGGCTGTCCTCCGCGCTTAAAATGGCGAATATTTCAGAAACCCTGAGGGGCGAAATGTCGGAAGACGCGGTTAGAAAACTCGACTGCCGGTAGAAGCTGTCCACATTCTTCCCGAAAAGGGTATAATTTATGGAAAGCGTGAGGGGCAGTAACGCGTTTTCCGTCGTTTTCAGTATTTCCCGCTCCCAAGGCTCGAGTATACCGGCGAGACAGCCGGAAAAAAATTTTTCCGGAACGAAAACCCTGCAGTCGATCTGGTTCGTCTCAAAATTGATAAGCGAATTACAAACCAGAGCATCTTTCACAGTCCCAGGCGCGGGCGCCTTCACCATGCTTCCGCCCGCCCGGGTAAGTCCGATTTCCCGCCGCAAAAATACCGCCGCGTAGCGGACCAATTCCTTGAAAAGCTTTTCAAAAAAAGGCCGGTATTTTTCCGTCTGCCCTTTTACATCCACAGTGTAGTAGATGGAAAATGTTTCTCCCCCGGCTTCCACCCAAAACCGGAACCAGACAGACCCGCCGCTTTCCAATTCCTCCGGCGCCGGAGACGCGGAAATATCCGTAAAAAGGGCGGAAACATTTTTCTTCCCCACAAAGGACTGCCGGGGAAGAAAACAGCTGCCGAGCAAAAACTCCAGCGGTTTCGTTACCGCGATACGGAGGGGGACCTCCGCTTCAACCGGGCCCGTCCACAGCGGCAGGTCCTTACGTTCAGCTGCCTGTTCCGGGGACAAAATTTTTTGGCGGACGGCCTCCAAAAAGGATGCATCGTTGTTGAGGAGGTCCTCGGCATATTTGATCATCTCGACGGAACAGTAAATATAAAATACGTGGACTCCGGTGCGGCATTGAAAGATGGAGCACTCGGAAGAAGTCCAGAATACCTGATCTTGTTTTTCAGCGGAATAGGGCTTTGAAATTGACATTACCGGTCCTTCGCTGCCGCCTTCCCGCAGTCCGCAGATCCTCGGCAGGTTTCCCGCCATCTGCCGGACGGCAGCGGCCCCCCGTTTCTCATCCCCGTCTCCATGAAGCAGCGCGTCCGTAACGGTATCGGGAACAAAGAGTGTCAGACAAGCCCGGTCGGCGGAAGAAAAGACGGCAAGAAGATACCCGGTTTGTACCTTATCGCACATTACCCGGAATTCTTCGAAAGAAAGCTCCGATGCTTTTACCTGAACGGTGCTTCCGAGCATACCGCTCATTGTGTTAGAGAGGACTTTCTGAATAAGCCGCTGCACCGTAAGAAGCTGCTTCGGCGGAGAGTTTGTCTGCGCACCGCGCTGTTTACCGGCCATTTCAACCCATTATATCCGAATATTTTGTAGGTTTCAAAGGGTTTGGAAACCGATTGATCGACACGCGATAATTCGATATAGTAGCGTCCATGGAATGGAAAGCGAGTCATATATTGGTAAAAGACGCCGGGTTGGCCCGGAAACTGAAACAGGACATACAACAAGGGGCAGGCTTTGAAACCCTGGCCCAGCAGCACTCCACCTGCCCGAGCAGGGCGAAGGGGGGAGACCTCGGCTGGTTCGGTCCCGGCCAGATGGTGAAGCCGTTTGAAGACGCGGTAAAACGCCTAAGCCCGGGATCGATCAGCGATCCGATACAGACCCAGTTCGGTTATCATATCATTAAGGTAACCGGGAAGAAATAGCCCCCTGTATGAGCACTTCGGAAAAGACATAGGAATCGCTGATATACCCCTGCATCCCCGGGCGCCGGCGGACGGCATCGTATCCCGAGGGAATATTCTCCTGCAGCAGCTTCTGAAACTGTTCCGGGGCAATTTTTTTTCGGTTGGATAATTGAAAAAAAATCGATACAGTAGCACCATCATGAAGGAACTGCTGAAAATCCTCCGTTTCTGGGGACCGTATACGGGGAAGCTCATTCTTGCTTTTTTTCTCCTGTTAATAAGTTCCGGAGTAATGCTGATGCAGCCGAAGCTGGCTGAGTACGCCGTGGATATCGGGATTAGCGGTGGAAATATCAGGGCAATAGTTCTTTTTGCCGGAATTATCCTGGCAACGGCAGCGATAAGCAGCGTTTTTATGTATATCAGCGGGGTCCTGACTATCCGCTCGAGCCAAGGGGCAAGCTATGATCTGCGGAATAGCCTTTTTCAGAAAATAACCTCATTTTCTTTTGCCAATTTCGACCGGCTCCGGACGGGAGAGCTGATGGTGCGGCTCAATTCCGATGTGAATATGGTGCGCATGTTCTTCCGCATGGGCTTTTTCATGATAATTCAGGCTGTCATGCTCTTAATCGGCGCCGTTATTCTCATGTTTATTACGAATGTCCGGCTTGCGGTCATTATGACGATAATTATGGCGGGCATTATGCTGCTCTTCGGCTTCTTTT
Source organism: uncultured Spirochaetales bacterium (assembly GCA_964440465.1). Lineage (GTDB taxonomy): Bacteria > Spirochaetota > Spirochaetia > SPDA01 > CAZSGZ01 > CAZSGZ01. The sequence goes on along the minus strand of CAYTSI010000056.1, from coordinate 9,359 downwards.
CCATTATTATCCGTCCCATGTTCATGAAGGTGCGGGAAGCCTTAGACCGTTTAAACAATACACTGCAGGAAAGCCTTTCCGGGATAAAACTGGTTCGTTCTTTCGCGAAACAGGACCGGGAAAAGGAAAAATTCAATACCCAGAACACCAATTTTTATGCCCTCTCTATCAGAGCAGGGGTAATTGTCAGCATTATTATGCCATTTCTCCTTATCGCGGGGAACCTCTCGATGGCCGCGGTACTCTCGGCGGGAGGGAAGGCGGTTGCAGCGTCGGATTTGACCCTGGGGCAGCTTACGGCGTTTAACAATTACGCAATGATGGCCGTATTCCCCATCATCATGCTGGCAATTATCCTGAATTTTATGGTGATGGCCTCCGCTTCGGCGGGACGAATATGGGAGATTTTAATAACGGAAGCGGCGGTACGGGAAAAACCGTCGGCTACTACCCTTCCCGAGGTTACCGGGGGTATCGAGCTGCGGAATGTTTCCTTCCATTACGGCGACGGTGAAAATGCCCTTTCCGGCATCAGCCTGCGAATTAATCCGGGAGAACATATCGGAATTATCGGCCAGACAGGATCGGGGAAATCCACCCTCGCGAATTGTCTTGCCCGTTTTTACGATGTTACCGAAGGGGTGATACTCCTCGACGGGAAGGACATCCGGGACCTGACCTTTGATACGGTACGGGAAACCGTGCTTGTGGCCCTGCAGGAATCGGTCTTGTTTTCGGGGACGATACAGGACAACATCCGCTTCGGCAATAAGTCGGCGGGCAGGAATGAGGTCATAGAAGCCGCCCGGCTCGCCCGCGCCGAAGAGTTTATCCTGGAAAAAGAGAACCAATGGGAAGAGGCCGTCGGGGAACGGGGGATGGGCCTTTCCGGGGGGCAGCGGCAGCGGATTGCACTTGCCAGGGCGCTGCTTGTCCGGCCGAAAATTCTCATACTCGACGACATTACCTCGGCCCTTGACGCGCAAACCGAAAAAACGATCATCGGCAATCTTTATACGAAACTGAGAAACATGACAACCATCATTATCAGCCAGAAAATCAACTCGGTCCGCCAAGCAGACAAAATCTACGTAATGGAAGATGGCACGATTCAGTCCTCCGGCAGCCATGAAGAACTGCTGGCCTGCTGTCCCGTTTACAGGGAAATTGACGCGACCCAAAACGCCGACGCCCCGGAGGATGAAAATGAGTGACAGACGCGCGGCAGCGCCGTCCTTCGGCCGGCGGCGGTCCGGCGGTCCCGGGGGACACGGACCTCCTACGGGAGAAAAACCGAAAGATACCCGGGCGGCGGGAAAACGTCTCCTTTCCTTTTTCGGAAAGCAGAAAGGCCTCCTGTTCATTTCCATTGTCCTTCTGATATCCGCGGCGGGCCTGAACGCGGCGGCGCCGACTATCCTGGGAAACGCAATTACCAATAACCTGGAACGGGACCTCAATCTGCCGCTCTTCTTTCGGCAGATCCTTCTCCTCGTTGGTATCTACATCGGCGCTTTTGTTACCAATACCGGCGGATCAGTCATCGTCAACATCATCTCCAACCGGATTATCTTCCGGCTTAGGAAACACGCGTTTAACCACGTGCAGCGTCTTTCAATCGGCTATTTCGACAGAATCGGGATCGGAGATGTCATTTCCCGGCTGACCAATGACATCGAGATGGTCTATAACTTCCTGTCCAACGGCTTTATCAGCACCCTGAACGCGTTTTTTACATTTACCGGCATTTTCATTGCAATGTTCCTTCTCAACGCCGCCATGGCCGGTGTTTTACTTCTCATCATACCGGTACTGCTGATAATTGTGATTAAAATCGGAAAAATTGTGAAGAAGAATGCCGTGGAAAACCAGAAACAGGTAGGCGCGCTGGCGGCGGCAATTGAAGAATCGGTTTCGGGAATAAAGGTAATCCAGAGCTTCCATCGGGAAAACGAGCAAGCGGAAGAATTCGACAAAACCAACGAGGCCGCCAGAAACGCCGGGATTACCATGGAGTCTTCCGCGTTTATGATGATGCCGTTGATGCAGCTGATCGGCGGACTGGCCGTCGTCTTAGTTATCGGATTCGGCGGTTCGATGACGGTAATCAGACCGGACATTTTCTCCATCGGTCTTGTTACCGCCTTTATCGTCTATGCCAGACGGATTATGGAACCCTTCCGGCAGGTAGCCAACGTTTATAACATGTTTAATTCCGCGCTGGCCGGAGCAGAACGTATTTTTGAAATATTTGATTCACAGGAAGAAATTCCTCTGCCGAAGCAGCCTGCCGCCGCCGATGAGGTGGAGGGATTCCTTCAATTCCGCGGCGTAGGCTTCAGTTATATGGCCGGCAAACCGGTCCTGCGGGACATAAGTTTCGAGGCCCGGCCCGGACAGATGATTGCAATTGTCGGTCCTACCGGCGCCGGGAAAACAACGATTATTAACCTTCTCTCCCGGTTCTACGATGTGGACAACGGTGAAATTCTTATCGACGGAACAAATGTACAGGACTACGACCTTCACGGTCTGCGCGTAAAAATGGGAGTGGTGCTGCAAGAGCCCTTCTTTTTCGCGGCCACTATTCGAGAGAACCTCCTGTACGGGATGTCCAAAGAGAGCACCGGTACATTAAAAGAGGTAGAACAGAAGATGATAGAAGCCGCGGAAACGGCAAACGCCCATCATTTTATCAGCCGTCTGCCCAAGGGTTACAATACCGAACTTACCGAACGGGGGATGAACCTCTCCCAGGGGGAACGGCAGCTTTTAGCCATTACCCGCACCCTTCTTTCCGACCCGAAAATTCTCATCCTCGACGAAGCAACCAGCAATGTGGACAGTCTTACGGAACGGAAAATCCAGAAAGCGGTACATCAATTGATGAAAGGACGCACCAGTATTGTTATCGCCCACCGCCTGTCGACAATTAAGCGTGCGGACAATCTCCTCGTCCTGCATAACAAAACGATTATTGAACAGGGGACCCATCAACAACTGATGGAGAACGGCGGTTTTTACAGCACCCTCTACTCTCTGCAGTTCGAAAAGGCCGAAATTACCGAAGAGCAGTTTGAGTAAGGCCCCTTTTAATTTTCCGTCCGGCATGATACAGTACCGCTTAAACCAGTTTACAGGACAATAAAATGAAAAACGCACTTGAACTCTACGATCCACAGATTTATGAATTACTGACCCAGGAGCGGGCCAGACAGAGCGGCGCTTTACGCCTTATCCCTTCGGAAAATTACGTTTCCGAAGCGGTAATGATGACAACCGGCAGCTGCCTGACGAACAAATATTCGGAAGGATACCCGAACAAGCGGTACTACGAGGGGCAGCAGGTAACCGACTTAGTGGAGACCCTTGCTATAGAACGGGCAAAGAAAATATTTAAATCGGACCATGCCAATGTCCAGCCCTATTCCGGCTCCATCGCCAATATGATTGCCTATAACTCCCTCATTAAGCCGGGGGACACTATTATGGGTCTCAATTTAAGCCACGGCGGGCATCTTACCCACGGATCGAAAGGGAGCATTACCAGTAAAATATTCAAATCAGTCAGCTACGAGGTGGACCCGAAGACAGGATATCTAGACCTCAATAAAATAGAAGACGTAGCAAAAAAGCACAAACCGAATTTAATTATTTCCGGATTCACCGCGTACCCCCGGACTATCGATTTCAAAGCCTTCGGGGAAATTGCCGGACGGGTGGGAGCATATCATGTCAGCGACATCGCCCACATCTCAGGCCTCGTTGTTTCCGGACTCCACCAGAGTCCGGTGCCGTACGCTGATATCGTTTCAACCACCACCCATAAAACCCTCCGCGGCCCGCGGGGCGGGATGCTCCTCTGCAAAGAGGAGCACGCGGCGAAAGTCGATAAGACCGTTATCCCGGGGCACCAGGGCGGACCGCACATGCATACCATCGCGGCAATTGCCGTGGCCTTAGCGGAAGCGGACACGGAAGAATTTATCGTTTATGCAAAGCAGATTATAAAAAACGCGAAGCGTCTGGCTGAAAAACTTATAAGCCACGGTTTCGACCTCGTAAGCGGCGGTACCGACAATCATCTTATCCTTATCGACCTTCGGAAAAAGGGAATACCCGGCAAGAAGCTGGCAAAGGCCTTAGACCGGGCACGCATCGTTACCAACTTTAACGGGGTCCCGGGCGACGAAGCCCCCCCCGCAAACCCGAGCGGACTTCGCTTAGGAACTCCGGCGATAACGACCCGCGGTATGGAAGAAAGCGAGATGGACCTCATTGCTGGATTTATTAACGAAGTTGCTGAAAATGTTGACAAAGACAGCGTTATAGAGCGGGTGGGAAAAGAAGTGCTGATGCTCTGTTCACAGTTCCCGGTCCCCGACCATTTTACGATTCCGATGAAAAGGATCTCCGTTTTAGGCTGCTAAACTGTTATTACCCCGATTCGGGAAGATAACTGGGGAGTACTACACCCGTACAGGGTTTATACTCCCCCCATACCTGCAGTACGTGTGTTTCGACATTGAACGCTTTCCATTCATACAGCTGGTCGACAATTTTCCGCTGCTGCATGGGTACTACAAATAACGCCCAGGTACCCGCGAACCTGTTCACATCGTTTCGCAGCAGAGCAAGGGCTGTTTCCTGGTCCCTTGCCACACAGGGGCTGAGGATGTTTAAGGCCGGGCTTTTCAAAGATATTAGAAAACCGTCTATTCCCCCGATCTCATTTTCACATACCGTCGCGTGCATAATTCCTCTGGGGTTTTCTATCCAGTAGCGGTAATCGAGTTCCCGTTTTATACCGCTGAGTTCCAATTCCAGATCGCCCATAAGAGAAACATCATCCTTATGAGCGTCACGTACCCAGTTTTCCCGATTTACGTGTTGATTGATACCTTTTTCAGGGACATTGATGATCATGTCCTGATACATCTCCCTGGGGGTGAATCCGGCTTTGTTGTAGAGTGAAAAACTGTCGAGATTCATCGCGCTGTTTACCAGCCGGCATGTCGGATAATCGTTGTCCCGAACATACCCGAGAATATAATCCACCATGGCACGGGCCACGCCGTTTCCGACATAATTCGGATGTACCGCCATAATGCCTAAGGAGACATGGTTTTCCCTGGGGTGATAAAAGCAGGCGCCCATCATCCGTCCCGTTTCCCTGTGGAAAGCGGCTATACTCGAGCCCGGAGTCAGGTCGTTATAGACGTGATAAAAAATTGCCGTGTCGACGGGATCGCACTCGTAAAAATCCCTCCCGAGTCCATGCTTCCACCACCATGCGTTAAAAGCACCAAACAGCATATCGGCATATTCAAAGACATCATCATCCGTCAGGGGCCGCAATTCAAAACTACTGTTTACTGTCTCATTCATAGCTCTATATGATAATAATAAATGGAGCAGCCTTCAAGTCTCTTTTCTCCGGTTCACGTCGCTACGAAGCCGTGCCGAGTTGGCGAGGACGATGCCCGCGAAAACGCCCAGAGCCATAGACCGGAGGGTTTCCCCCGCCGTAAAAGACCGCAGGCCGCGGAGTTTGCCGCTTATAAGCAGGAAGATAAACAATCCGGCACAGCCGATGACCAGGTTCAACGCCGCAAGTTGAAAGGGATGGATATAGCGCAGAATAATGCTGCCTAAGGGATGACCGACAGCCCAGAAAAACGTAACAACCAGCATCAGAAGGTGATAGGGTTTCGGTGAAAACAGAGGCTTCGAAGTTTTTCCCATTTCTGCTAACGTTAGTATAGGCGGAACAAAAATGCAATCAGGAGGAGCTGTATGATTCAAATCTTGGTTAAAAAGAAGTGTCAGGATTCGAAAAAAGCAGAGCGGTTCTTCAAGGAACGCCGGATAGAAATTCAGATCAGAAGTCTCGAAGAAAAACCGCTTTCGGAAGGAGAATGGAAAAACATTCTCTCTTTTTTCTCTCCCGATGAACTAATCGATAAAGACTCGCGGGCATATCAAAAGAAGAAGATGACCTACATGGAATACGACGCCTTAGAGGAAATGCGGGAGGACCCGGGGCTTATCCGGACGCCGATTGTCCGCAGCAGGGGCAGAGTAACGGTGGGCCACACCCCGGATGTGTGGGAGGAGTGGCTAAAAGTGGAAAATTCATAGCAGGTCCGCTGATTTTCATATAAATTCAGCGATCAGGCCGTTGAATTTTAAAAAAAATCAATTTTCCTTTTTGGTCCGCGGAGTACCGGTAAAACCACACTGTTACGAAATGAATTCGGCACTGAAGCAATTATCAACCTGCTGAAAAGCTCGGTCCTTTTACCGTTAACCGCCAATCCATCCCGAATTGCAGAAATAGCGAGAGAAAAGACCCATAAAAACGGGGTTGTTATAATAGATGAAATTCAAAAACTGCCCATCCTGCTCAACGAAGTTCATAACCTGATTGAAACTGAAAAAATGAAATTCATCCTTACAGGATCGAGCGCCAGAAAACTGAAACAAAGCGGTGTAAATCTTCTGGCGGGTGAATACCTATTTGCGGGAAGAAATAAAAGAAGAAGCGCTTGTTCAGAACTTCATTCATTTTTCCCGATTTCTGAAGGTAGCCGCGTTTTCAAACGCTGGACAGCTCAATTATGCAAATATTTCCCGGGACACCGGCATTGAAGTTGATTTTCTGATCGGCAGAACAAGCGCCGTCGAAGTGAAGGCAGCATCAAAAATACAGGAAAAACATCTCAAGGGTCTCCGCATGCTTCGGGAGGAAGGTATTGTACAAAATTTTTATCTGGTATGCCTTGATGAAACAGACCGACAGACATCCGACGGAATTCGTGTTCTTCATTGGAAGTCCTTTCTCGATCAGCTCTGGAACAACGAGCTGAACATATAATACTATATTAACAAACAGACTAGTTGTCTAGTAACATATTTATGTGAAGACATTCGGCATATTCGAGATCAAGACGAAACTTTCGAGTATTTGTGAAGAGGTTGCCCATACCGGGGAAGACCCTTTGTCCGTATCGATCCGATAGACCTCTATTCGGAAAAAGCCTCTCCGGTATGGAAAGCGCGGGAGCGGTTCGACCAATATCATCCGGTGGATGAAGGCCTCTCTATTCTTCCCCGTCAGAAAGACACGCCGTTCATCGCCTTTGACAATGATGACACATAATTCCCAGACACATCTCCTCGATACCACAGTCTACAGACCGGTAATTGATCTCTGCATCGCCGCTACCGCCATCCGGCACAACCTCATTCTCGCTACCCTCAACAGTAAAGATTTTTCCGGGATACCGGACCTCCGGACTGAAAGCTGGGATTGAAAGCAACCCGGTAAAAAGATATTTTCACCCGATTCCCCGAACATTCAGTTTACATAGTGCAATCCCAAATGACGGTATTCATCAAACCGGCCGTCGGCGCTCAGTAAAACATATCCGTTTTTTATGCATTGCCAAATGATCAGTCGGTCGAAGGGATCTTTGTGCTTCTCCCGGGGCAGTTTGTAAAAATCAAATAAATCGGAATTCCGGATCGACAGAATCCGATATTCATTATTTTCAATTTCACTTTCAAGATCCACGGGTTCCAATTCTCCCAGTTTCAGTTTACCGATTCCGTATTTAAGCGATATTTCCCAAATACTGACCTGACTGA
>CAYTSI010000056.1:0-1609 GCA_964440465.1 uncultured Spirochaetales bacterium | reverse complement strand
TTCAGTTTACCGATTCCGTATTTAAGCGATATTTCCCAAATACTGACCTGACTGATGCAGATATCTTTTTCCGGATCCTCTACAACCGCCTCAATTCTATCTGATAGCTTTTCCGGTTCAAAAAAAGACCACAGAAGAATATGCGTGTCCATCAGATAAATCATGAGTTCAGAAGCTCTTCATCGGTCATCTCAAAATCGGCCATCACTAATTTACCGCGGTCTTTCAGGGTGCCGAGGGTCCGTTTTTTTCTTTTTATATAAGTCTTGTATGGAACAATAACGGCAATTTTCTCTTTCTTTCTGCCGAAGGCGATAATAATTTCCTCACCGGCTTCAACATTCTCTAAAACTGCAGAAAATCGGTTTTTTAACTCTGCAACTGACATTGTTTTCATTATTATATAGTAATTTTTGCAGGGCAACTTGTCAACAAGTCAATTTGTCACGCTGCTGATATATATATATATATATAGTCAGCGGGGAATAAATTCCTTCTCCACCCTCACCCAGGACCGGACTGCCTCCGATATCGACGGGAACCATCCGCGGCCCGCGGCGGCTATCATGGCGGCGCCGTAGCATGCCGGCTCCTCCACGGCCGTACGCAGGAAGGCAGTCTGCAGAAGGTCAGCCTTCATCTGCAGCCACAAGCTGCTCTTCGCCCCGCCGCCGGCGGCAACCATCGGCGGGACCTTCTCTGCCGGACCAAGGAGGAATTCGGTCAAATCTTTTAGGCTCACCGCCACCGATTCCATAATAGACCGGACATAGTGCCCGTCAGCATAAACTTTATCGCCGGCTGCCTGCACCGCTGCGCCGGGTTCCGCGCCCGGCTGCCGTTCACCCTGTACGAAAAACCCGCAAAGCCCCGGATAGGTATCGGTAAAAGGTTTCGCTGTGAGTCCTTCACAGCCCGCAGGGGCCCTCTCCGCCTCTTCTACCAGTTCTTCGATTGTCTTTTCCGGTGCGTGTTCCCGCCGGTACCATGCAAGCACGCCGGCACTATTTTCGGTAAAGGCAATCCGCGAGTAGCCGGCGGCCGCAACATTCGGCAGGAAGCATTGGTTTTCCTTCGGAGTATATTCATCCGCCGGGGCGAGACACGCCAGTACCGTTCCGGTTGAATCGCACATTGGCGCTATGCTGCCTGCACCGGCACCGACGGCGGCTACATGGTGATCGAGGCTTCCCGTAAATACCGGGATCCCCTCCGCAAGGCCGAACAGTCCGGCCCCTTTTTTCGAGGTTTCCCCGACACTGCTCCCCGGCGGAATGGGCGTTGACAGATACTCTCTCGAAATGCGGATCTGCCGAAGCGCGTCGGCCCACCACCTGCCGTTTTTCAGATCATACAGGCCTAAAAGGGATGCGGTGCCCTCGTCGCCCTTCCGCTCATCGGTGAGCAGAAATACGAGATAATCGGAAATCGTCATAATCCGTCGGGTCCGTTTCCATATATCCGGCCGGTGTTTTTGCAGCCAGCAGACCTTGTTCACGGCAGATATTTTTCCCCGTACGCCGGTTGCCGTTGTTTCAATGAACCGCGGATCCGCCCATAGCTCCTGTACGGCAAGATCCACTTCGCTCCGGGTATCCGGCCAGAGGAT
>CAYTSI010000055.1:0-19948 GCA_964440465.1 uncultured Spirochaetales bacterium | reverse complement strand
GAATGTCTTGTGCAGGTTCAGGTGGACAACGTCGAAACCTAATTCTCCGGGCCGGGCCTTACCTAAAATCGCGTTCAGGTTTGCCCCGTCGTAATACATGAGTCCGCCGGCCTCGTGGGTGCGGTCGGCGATCTCTTTTACGCGGGGGTTGAAAACGCCTAAGGTATTTGGGTTGGTCAGCATGACCGCGGCTACTTCGTCGTCGAGCTCGGCGGAGAAAGCCTCGAAGTCCATGCCCCCGTTTTTGTCGGAGGGAATGGTTTTTACCTCGAAACCGGCAATGGCGGCGCTGGCCGGATTGGTCCCGTGGCCGGAGTCGGGAATTAACACGTACTTTTTCTTGTTGCCGTGGTGGGCGTGGTAAGCGGCGATCAGCATGGCCCCGGTCAGTTCTCCGTGGGCCCCGGCCATGGGCTGGGTGGTAAACCCGTCCATCCCCGTAATTTCACAGAGGGCTTTTTCTAAATTATAGATGACCTCTAAAGACCCCTGTGTAAGGGTCCCGCCTAACAGCAGCTGGGGAAGGAGGGGATGCTGATTGGTAAATTCCGCCATCGCGGCGAGTTTGTCGGCGAACTTCGGGTTGTACTTCATGGTGCAGGAGCCTAGGGGGTAAAAATTGGCATCCACGCAGAAGTTTTGCCGGGAGAGGTTCGTATAGTGGCGGACCACCTCGTGTTCGCTTACCTCCGGCAGGGGAGGGGCCTCGGAGCGGAGGTAGGCTTTGTCCAGTGCCGGCGCCTCGGGTACGTCCTGCTCCGGAAGGGTGTAGCCTTTTCTTCCCGGTTTCGATTTGGTAAATATCAGCTCCATAAGGCTTCCTCCAGTAATTCCGCGAAAATACCGATTTCCTGCTTCGTCCGTTTTTCCGTAACCGCCACGAGCATATGGCTGGTAAGGGTGTCGTAATATCGGGCCAGGGGAAATCCCGCGGCAATTCCCTTGTCGATCAGTTTGCCGATTATTTCGTTGGGGTTTTTCGGTAATACCAGGGTAAACTCGTTAAATGTGGGTGTGTCCCAGGCAAGTTCGACACCTCGTATTTCCGTCAGTTTCTGTTTCGCGTACTCGCTCTTCTGCCGGCAGAGTTCCGCCAGCTCCGCCATCCCCTCTTTTCCGTAGCAGGACAGAAAGAAGAGCGTCCGCATGGCACAGAGGGCCTGGTTGGTGCAGATATTCGAGGTTGCACGGTCCCGGCGGATGTGCTGTTCCCTCGTCTGCAGTGTTAAAACGTATCCGGTCCTGCCGGCACTGTCTGTTGTGCGGCCGGCAATCCGCCCCGGCATTTTCCGGACGTATTTGTTCAACGTTGCCATAAAGCCGAGATAGGGGCCGCCGAAGGAGAGAGGAATTCCTAAGCTCTGTCCTTCTCCGACAACAATGTCCGCTCCCATGTCCCGGGGGGATTTTACAATACCTAAGGAAACAGGGTAGACCGTTTCTATCATCAGGGCACCCTTCGACCGGCACATTTCCGAGATGTCGCTGTGGTCGTCCAGGGTGCCGAAGAAATTGGGGTTCTGGACAATAACCGCCGCGGTTTCCGTGTCGACAAGTCCCGCCAGACGTTCGCGGTCGATTTTTCCCTCCGGATCGGGGGTCTCCTTGAACTCGATGTTGAGGTTTTTTGTATAGGAGTAGATCATTTTTCGATAGATGGGATTTACGCCCGAGTCCATAACTACTTTGTTCCGCCGGGTGACCCGCAGGGCCATCATAATGGCTTCGTAGATGGCGGTCCCGCCGTCGTAGAGGGAGGCATTTGCAACCTCCATCCCCGTCAGGCGGCAGATGGAACTCTGGAATTCGTAAATCGACTGCAGCGTACCCTGGGAGGCTTCGGGCTGATAGGGGGTATACGGGGTAACGTATTCGGTCCGTGAGGCTAAGGAATCAACTATCGCCGGAATATAGTGATCGTAAAACCCTCCTCCGATGAAAGTTACCAAGTCGGTCCTGTTCCGCTTCGCTAAGCTGCCGATATAGCGCACCACCTCCATTTCCGACTTGCCCGCCGGCATGTCGAGGGGGCCCGAACGGAGTCCCTTCGGAATACCGCGGAACAGCTCTTCCGTCGATTCCGATTGAATTCCTATTGCCGCAAGCATTTCCCGTGTGTTTTCTGACGTGTTTGAAATAAAACTCATGCAGCCATTATAGGCCATATTTATGGATAAGTCAAATAAAAGTTGTTAAAATGAAGGAAAGCTAAAATAAAACTTAAAAAATGTATGGAATCTGCTGATTAAAGTTTTTATATACCACGAAGGTTTCCACCGTCTGAATGTCCGAGACTTTTTCAATTTCATCGGCCAGGAAATCGAGAAGGGTGAAATCTTTCTTGAGCATGACCAGAAGGATAATGTCGTACCGCCCGGTAACGATACTCGCGGAAATTACACCCCGCAGTTTGCTGAACTCTTCCCCCTTCGGTACCAGTTCCCTGCTTTTCAGTTTAATTCCTACGTAAATAACGTTATGATGCGGGATGAGGTCGGGATTGACGGTCCCCATAATATTGAGGACACCCGCTTCGGTCAGGCGGTTTACCCGTGCCCGGACGGTGTTTTCGGTAACTTCCAGTTCTTCCGCGATTTTATTGAAGGATTTTCGACCGTCCCGCAGCTGGCGGATAATTGCAAGATTCAGTTTGTCAATTTTCATAGTACTGAATAGTAAATAACCATGTATCCTCTGTCAACATTCTTCCGCGCCTGCTATACTTGCAAAGTTATGATTGTCGTACTTGCACAAGGAATAAAGGCCGGACAGAAAAAAACGGTCAGGGACTTTCTCGAATCGAAAGGGTTTAAAGTCCGGGAGATAGTAGGCGAAGAGGAAACCATTTTCGGCGCGGTGGGAATACACCCCGTCGACCAGCGGGAGGTGGAAATCCTTGACGGGGTAAAACGGGTAATACCCATCAGTAAACCCTACAAGCTTGCCTCCAGGGAATTGAAAAAAAGCGATACCGTTATCGATCTCGGCCCTGTAAAAATCGGAGGGCAGCGGATCGCCGTTATCGCGGGGCCCTGCGCGGTGGAATCGCGGGAGCAGATGGAGGAAGCCGCTTCGAATATCCGGGAAGCAGGGGCCGTTATGCTTCGGGGAGGGGCCTTCAAACCAAGGACCTCGCCGTACTCTTTTCAGGGGCTCGGCGAGGAGGGTTTGCGGATTCTCCGGGATGCCGGGGAAAAGTACGGGCTGAAGGTGGTAAGCGAAATTGTCGCGCCCGATCAGGCGGATATGATAAACGAATACCTCGACGTTATTCAGATTGGCGCCAGGAACATGCAGAATTTCGAACTGCTGAAGCGGGTAGGCGCCTTAGGGAAGCCGGTCCTGCTGAAACGGGGCTTTGCGGCCACCATTGAGGAGTGGCTGATGGCGGCGGAGTACCTCTTAGCCCACGGCACCGAAGACGTAATTCTCTGCGAGCGGGGCATCCGCACGTTTGAAACGTATACCCGGAACACCCTCGACCTCTCGGCAATCCCGGTGGTGAAAAAATTGAGCCATCTGCCGGTCATCGTGGACCCGAGCCACGCCACGGGTATCCGGGCGAAGGTACCGCCCATGGCCTTGGCGGCAATTGCCGCGGGGGCCGACGGGCTGGTGGTGGAGGTGCATCCGGACCCCGCGCGGGCCCTTTCAGACGGTCCCCAGTCGCTGTATCCGGAGCAGTTCGAAAAGCTGATGCGGGACATCGAAGTAATGGCCCCGGTTGTCGGCAAGGAGGTGGAGCGGCTGCCGGAACACAAAAAGGCAGGCCAAATTCTGCTTGCCGGGTCCGCGGCTGGCGGCACAGCTGATGCCCCGGCGGACACGAAGGCGGCGGTTTCGGTTGCCTTCCAGGGGGAGCAGGGCGCCTACAGTGAAGTGGCTCTCCGACGGTACTTTTCCGACCTTCCCGCGTGCACCCTTCCCTGCACCTCGTTTAGCGATGTGTTTAAAGCTGTCCTGGTTAAAAAGAGCGATTTCGGTATTATTCCGGTGGAAAACTCCCTTGCCGGGTCTATCCACGAAAATTACGATCTCCTGCTGCAGTACCCCGATCTCCGGATTGCCGGGGAGCAGAAAATCCGGATAGAGCACGCCCTCATCGGCCTTCCGGAGGTCGAATTATCGGCAATCCGGCGGGTATATTCCCATCCTCAGGGCCTTGCACAGTGCGCCCGGTTTCTTCGGCAGTATCCGGAATGGGAACAAATACCATTTTACGATACCGCCGGAGCGGTTGCCCGGTTAGCCGGGGAGGGAGACCCGGCGTCCGCCGCTATCGCGAGCGAAGAAGCGGCGGAGGTGTACAAAATGAAAATTATTAAACAGGGAATAGAAACGAACCCGCGAAATTACACCAGATTTTTTGTAATTGCATCGGCGGAGTATCCTTCCGCTGAAAATCCGAATAAAGCGTCCATCGTATTTTCCCTCCGGAACAAGCCGGGGGCCCTGTATCTTATGCTGAAGATTGTCGCGGAAAAGGACCTCAACCTGACAAAGCTGGAATCCCGCCCCATCCTGGGCAGGCCCTGGGAGTATATGTTTTACGCCGATTTGGAAATTCCTTCCAAATCGGACTGTTTTTATCAGGCGGTACAAGTAATGTCGGAAGAAGCCGCGAGCCTGCGGGTCCTCGGGACCTACCTTGCTTAATCGGCCTGGATACCGAGTTTTTTCAGCTGTTCCCGTTCCTCTATTCTGGAAACATATTCATGCCGCTTTTGGTTCCCCTTTACCCAGGCGTTTTTAATGGCGTTAATCTCCATTTTTATACCTCGGACGAGACCGCGCTGTTCCCGGGAAACCTCTGTTTTAAAGTAGGCGTCCAGGGCGGGCAGCCGCCGTAAAATGATCTGGACCTCCGCGAGATTGTTCGTCAGAAAATCGAAAATCTTTTCTTCCGGGGCCTGTTCGAGTTTCCGGTAGGTCTGCGACATCTTATTCATCACATTCCCGAGGATGAGTGCCCGCTTGCCGGCCTCGTCGATAAATTTTGTAAAATTCAGTTTTTCCGTTTTTGCGGCTCCGGAATCACTGTCGAAGTATTCAATTTCGTAAATTTGCGGATCCGGTTTTTTTTTAGAAATCTTTGTCAGCCACTGTTTGAACTTTTCGCTGAAAGATAATTTCCTGTCCATTAAAAAACCGTTATTGTCCTCCAGTTTTTTCACCGCTGTTTCGATATGAGAGCTTGCTCCCGCCAGCATCCGTATTCCTTCTAACAGGTGGACCGTAAAGGAGACCTCTTTTTTCCGTTTTTTCGGCGCTTCTTCTTTTACGTCAACCCTTTGCAGGAGTTCGTTTTTCATCTCCTCCGCGTCCGCGCCGTATTCCTCCTGCAGCACTTCGATAATGAGGGCCTGATAAAAAGGGATGCCGCTCATCAGTTTCGGATACTGCTGTTTTACAAGCTTTAAAGCGTCTTCCTGCTTGTTTTGGACAACCGCCGGTGTCAGTTTTACCTCTCCTATAACACGTTCCCTGAATTCAAGTTTGTACTGTTCCCGATGATAGGTTGTTATTTCCTTCAGCAGAAAGAGGATCTGTTTTGAAACCTTTCCCAGCTGTGTAAGGGCGTCACCGAGGATTTTAGAAGAGAGATCGTCGCTTCCCTGTTTTATTTTTACCAGTGCCTGGGCGAGGGTCCTTGTCATGAGGTTGGAGGAGGTTTCGGTAACCTGTTCCCACCGGATATATTTAACAATCTCGGCAACTTTTTTTATATCTTCCATGGTCATCGTTGTCATTGAAAAATCGTAATAACTGTTGATAAAATCGATCTGCAGATCGAAATCGGAGAGGCGCAGGCTCAGCTGCTCGGTCCGTGCCGATTCTCCGTAGGGTTCCTTTGACGGGATGACGATTTCCGATATTTTCTTGTCCAGTTTATAGGGATCTTCGTTAATAAGTGACTTTCGAAGGAGCAGGTTATAGATGCTTTGATAGGAAGTCTGCATTAACTGAAACTGTTCTTTCAGCCGAGGCATTACGGTTTTTTCCAGATGTTCTTTTCGCCGCTCAAGGGCTTGACCAAGCTGCAAACAAAAATCCGACCCCTGTTCCATAGGCTTACATTATAGGATAAAATGAAATCAGGCAAGTGTTATGGGAAATATAAAGAATTTCGCGGCGGAAAAGCTCATTGTGGGTGTATTGAGCACACTCCCGGAAAAACGTCGGGAAATCGAAGATGCACTGACAGCCGAATTCGGCCCGGCCGATTACCGGAGCGCCGAAATCGACTTCATTTATTCAGATTATTACGTTAAAGAGATGGGGCCCGGTATAAAACGGTTTTTTTATGCGTTCGAAAACCTCGTTCCTCCGGACAAGCTGGCGGACATTAAAATTCGCGGCAATGAACTGGAGAAGGGGTTTACCCGGGACGGGAAGAGGAAGGTCAATTTCGATCCGGGTATACTCAATTGCTCCCGTTTGGTCCTTGCTTCGACAAAGGACAATATGCACCGCGTTCCGCTGCGTAACGGCATTTACGCCGAGGTGACCCTGGTATATATGAACAAACGGTTCCAGTCCCTCCTGTGGACCTACCGTGACTATGCCTCCGATGCATACAAAACAATTTTTTCAGAAATTCGGGAAATTTACCGCCTTCAGCTGAAGCAGCAGTGATAAAAACCCCCTTATATATAGTAAGGGGGGTGTATGAAAAGAAAAACGGGATGCCTCTTTCTGCTTATTTCGGTACTATCGGTTTTTCCGGCCCTGCAGGGCTGTTCCTTTTTCCTTCCGTTCCGGGAGGTTGTCATTCAGCTTCCCGAACTGCCGCGGGACTGGGAAGCAAGGTTCCCGGGCCTCGAGTTCCGTATTCTGTGTCCCGACACGGCTGACCCGGATTTGTTTTCGGTTTTTCCGGTGCCGGCAGGAGAACGGTCCGCTGCTGTCAGAATACCGAAGGCCGCCTATGTGCCCTGTCTGGTGCGTCCGGTTTCCGACGCGGGAATGTTAAAGCCCGCCGGCGCCGTCATTACCGAAACCCCCGGCACGGCGGTCTATACCGCCGCGTGGGAAGACGGGTTTACGGCGGAAATTCTGTTAAAACTGTGGTACCGGGAGGATATCTATCCCGCGGTAAACGGGGAACGGCTGCGGACGGCAATTACAGAAAAAGGGGAGGGGAACGTATGGGACCTCGATCCGGCGCCGATCCTCTTAGGTTTTTCCTTCGGCTCCTTCCGGTCCGATAAAATACGTCTTCTTCCTGCTTATACGATTGAGGTGCCTCTTCCCGGTGGAAGATGGTTCTGGGACAACCCCTTCCGGGCTTCGGTTTTTTCGGCGGGGGAACACGCGCCGGCGGTTGTGTGCCTTCCAAGGGGACGCCACCATCTGTACCACACGCAATCGGAGGAGCATGTTTTGATTCATATCGGCGAGAAAGAATGGTACGCGGTCTACAGCCTTAAGGAAATGTGTATATCCGGGAATTGGTAAGCTGTTCCGCTCCGGCATCGGTAATGAGAAAGTCGTTTTCCAGCCGGACCCCGCCGCTTTCAGGGTCGTAGAGTCCCGGTTCGATGGCAATAATCATTCCCGGCACCAGTTCCGCGGCCGTTTTCTCCCGGGAGCGGAGTACCGGTGCTTCGTGGGCGTCTAAACCGATCCCGTGGCCGAGGGAATGGGGCATGGTGTATCCCCCGCCGGCGCCGAACAAAGCGTCCGCTTTCCGCGCCAGATCGAGGGTCGTTATTCCGGGGCGTATTTCCGAGAGGACCGCGTCGTGCACCTCCCGAACGAGGGCAATCATCTCCTGCTGTTTGTTCGACAGGGGCCCCCGGGCAACGGTACAGGTAACATCGGTAGTGTACCCGTCTAAGGAAACACCGAAATCGAGAATCGATAAGCCGGGTGTTCCCCATCCTCCGCCGGAATAATTTGGAAAGGGATGGATCGCGAAGCTTCTATCCGGCCCCGCCGCGAGGGTGGCAAACCCGGTCCCTTCGGCGCCGAGCTGCCGTGCCTTCATTTCGATAAGAAAGGCAATATCAATTTCGGAAATGTCCCCCCCCGCCGCCGCGGTATCGGCCGCCGTTTCCAGAAGAGTGTCCGTTATTTCCGCTGCCTTCCGAAAAATTGCGATTTCTTCCCGGTCCTTTACCGCGCGAAGATCGTCTAAAAGCCCGTCGATACCTCCGTCCCTGCAGAAAATGTCTCCGGAAAACTGTTTTCTGATCTTGTGGAAGACCGGCACCGGTGTTGTGCTGCTCAGTTCAATTTTCGGTGTTTTCGGCAGTTCCTTCTTTGCCAGTTGAACAACGGCAATTTCAATCCTGCGTTCAAAATCGGAGTAGGGGACAATGTCCTCCGCGTTTCCGAACTGCTCGGCGAGATTGATGTCCCAGGGGACCAGGATGGATTTACCCGCGGCGGTAAGCAGCAGGAGGGCGTCGGAGGGCATGCCGCAGAGGTAGCGGAGAGAACTGTTTCTCCTTCCTTCGGTATCTTCGATAAGTACCGCGTCCAGGTTTTCTTCAACAAGCCACGAGTAGACGGCCCGCCGCCGGTTTTGATACTTGTTATTTTGCAACGATGTTCACCAGCTTGTTTTTAACGGTTATGACTTTCCTAATCTCCTTACCGTCGAGGAGTTCCAAAATTCTGTCCTGTTTCATTGCTTCCGCCTCCATAATGTCCTGCCCGGTGTCCGCGGGCATCACCATTTTGCTCCGCACCTTTCCGTTAATTTGAACAACAATGGTAATCTCTTCGTCTTTTGTCAGTTCCTCCCGCCATTCCGGCCAGGGCGCCCGGCTTATTGTCGGCTGATTGCCCAGCTTTTCCCACAACTCCTCCGCGAGATGCGGGGCGTAGGGTGCGAGGAGGAGCAAAAAAGGTTCGAAGGTTTCCCGGTACAGATAGTCTTCCTTATACGCGTCATTGACGAAAATCATCATCTGGGCTATGGCCGTGTTGAATTCGAGGTTCCCCGTGTCTTCCGACACTTTCTTGATTGTTTTGTGAAGCTGTTTTACCAGGTGCTTCGGTGCTTGGGCGCCGCTTACTACCCGTTCCGAAAGCCGCCAGACCCGGTCGAGAAAGCGCTGAATACCTGAAATCCCGGTTGTGGACCAGGGTTTCGACACCTCTAAGGGGCCCATGAACATTTCGTACATCCGCATGGAATCGGCGCCGAACTCACGTATAACGTCGTCGGGGTTGATGACATTCCCTAAGGATTTTGACATTTTTACGCCCCCTTCCCCTAAAATCATCCCCTGGTTGATAAGCCGGGTAAAAGGTTCGGGGGAGTTTACATAACCGAGGTCGTAGAGCACTTTGTGCCAGAAACGCGCGTACAGCAGATGAAGTACCGCGTGTTCGGCGCCGCCGACGTAGAGATCGACGGGCATCCAGTAGTCGACGGCTTCCTTCGATGCAAAAACTTCATCGCTGCGGGGGTCCAAATAGCGGAGAAAATACCAGCAGGAGCCGGCCCACTGCGGCATAGTGTTGGTTTCCCGCTTTCCCGGACCGCCGCATCGGGGGCACACGGTGTTGACCCATTCTTCGATTGCCCCGAGGGGAGATTCTCCGGTCCCCGTCGGAGTATAGGAGTCGACCTCGGGCAGCGTAAGGGGAAGGTCTTCCTCGGGGACGGGCACGGTCCCGCAGGAGGCGCAGTGAATTAAGGGGATCGGTTCTCCCCAATAGCGCTGCCGGGAGAAAATCCAGTCCCTGAGTTTGTAGTTTACCGCCTTTTCACCGATTCCCTTTTCCTCGAGCCACGCGACAATTTTCTTTTTCATCTCTTCCGTGGACATTCCCGAGAACTGTCCCGAATTAACGGAAGTCCCCGGCTCCGGTTCCGCTTCCGAAAGGGAATATTCACTGCCGTCTTTCGATACGACCTGAATAATCGGCAGACCGAATTCTTTCGCGAAGTCGTAGTCCCGCTGGTCGTGTCCGGGTACGGCCATAATCGCGCCGGTCCCGTAGGATATTAGAATATAATCGGAAATCCAGACGGGTATTTTTTCACCGTTTACCGGATTTACCGCGAAAGCGCCGGTAAAAACACCTGTTTTTTCCTTTGCCAGATCGGTACGTTCCAAATCTGATTTTTTTCGTGCTTCTTCTATGTACTTTTCAACTGCCTGCCGTTGTTCATCCGTGGTAATTTTTTCAACCAGGCGGTGTTCCGGGGCCAGGACCATGTAGGTCGCCCCGAAGAGGGTGTCCGGCCGGGTGGTGTACACTTCGATGCTGTCCTCCCCCGTTTCAAGAGGGAAGTGGACGTTTGCCCCGACGCTTTTCCCTATCCAGTTCCGCTGCATTGCCTTAATTGCCTCGGACCATTGGAGGTCGTCCAGTCCCGAAAGCAGTTTTTCGGCGTACTCGGTAATTTTCAGCATCCACTGCCGGATATCTTTCCGGGTAACTTCTTCACTGCACCGTTCGCACCGTCCGTTGTTCACTTCTTCGTTTGCAAGACCCGTTTTACAGGAAGGACACCAATTGATCGGGGCGGTGTCTTCGTATGCCAGACCCTGTTCAAAGAGCTTCAGGAAAATCCACTGGGTCCATTTGTAGTAGTTTTCCCGGTGGGTTGATATTTCCCGGTCCCAATCGTAGGAGAAGCCGAGGGCTTTGATCTGTTTCCGGAACATGCTGATATTTTCTTCCGTGGAGATCCGGGGATGGGTGCCGGTTTTAATAGCGTAGTTTTCCGCCGGCAGTCCGAAGGCGTCGAAACCCATTGGATGAAGGACATGATACCCGTTCATCCGCAAATATCTGCAGTAAATATCGGTAGCCGTATATCCCTCCGGATGGCCCACGTGGAGTCCCGCCGAGGAGGGATACGGAAACATGTCGAGGATATATTGTCGTTTTTCTTTCGGTACGGAAGGGTCCTCCGTAACGGCGAACGTTTTATGTTCTTCCCAATACCGCTGCCATTTAGCTTCAATCGAGGTAAAGTCGTATTCCTTCATAGCAGGCATCTTACCGCCTCGACGGGGTTCCGTCAATCCTGCCGGAGCTGCCGGGCTGCTTGACCCTTCAGCCGCTATTACCTATTCTGTGTCGCATGGAACAACGGAGCGAGAAGAAACTCGGGGAAGCTGCTGAAATTGCGGCGCGTGATGTTCTCGGTATACGGGAAGGTGAGAAGGTTGTCATTGTAACAAATCCCGGCGGGGATGTAAGTGCTGTATCCACGGCCCTCTACGATGCCGCGGCCGCCCTGTCCGCCCGCCCGGTATTGATTTTCCAGCCGGTAAAGACCCAGCTCGATTTTACCGAACCGGCGGTAATCGAGGCAATCCGCTCGGGACCGGATGTTTTTATTTCCATGAGTTCCGAAAAACTGGGAAAGGACGAACAGGCAATACGGGACCCCATCGTTCACGGCGGTGTTCCCTACACCCATATCTTTCATTATTACCTCTACGGTACAAAGTCGGTCCGGGCCTTCTGGTCGCCGGGTATTACCGCCGATCTCTTTTCCCGGACCGTGCCGGTGGATTACAGGCGGATGAAAACCGAATGTGCTGCCGTGGCCCGGGTATTCGACTGGGCGGATTCGGTTGCCGTTACGAACCCGAAGGGTACCGACATCTCCTTTAGTATTCGGGGAAGAAAGGGGATGAAAGACGACGGCGATTTTACCCTCCCCGGAAGCGGCGGCAATCTCCCCGCGGGGGAGGGGTTCGTCTCCCCTGTTGTCGGGACCGCCGAGGGGGTCATCGTATTTGACGGCAGTATCGCGGTATACAACGGAGTTATTGTCATCAAGGAACCGATTACCGTCCGGGTCCGGGAAGGCTTTGTTACGGAGATATCCGGCGGAACGGAAGCCGATGAGCTTCGGGAGACCATCGAGAAAGCCCGTGAAAAAGCCGTCGCCTTGGAAAAGGAGGGGAAAATCCCCGAGGGCAGCGGTGAAATGTATGCCCGGAACGCGGGAAATATCGGCGAACTCGGTGTCGGCCTGAATCCGGCGGCGGAAATAGTCGGCAACATGTTAGTGGATGAAAAAGTCTACCGCACCTGTCACATTGCCATCGGCTCGAATTACGATGAAGACGCGAAGGCGCTGATTCATCTCGACGGTTTGATTACAGCGCCCACGATACAAGCCTTTGGTCCCGGGGGAAGGGAGCAGTACGTAACCGAAGCCGGAGAGTTGACAGCCGTGCCGATGTCCCGTACCATGCGCCTATGAAAAATCTGAAATTATCCACAATTATTATTTTACTTATGTTTACCGTCTGTTCCGTGTTTGCAAAGGGAAAGCAGGAAAGCGGTGAAGAAACTACATCCGCGGCTGCAATTGACAGGGAAAACCAGGCCGCCATCGTAAACGGCGAAGGGATCAGCATGGAGGAACTTGAAAAAGAGGTTGCCTTGGTAAGCGGCCAGATGGCTTCTTCGGGGCAGCCTGTGCCCGCTGATCGGAAAGAAGAGTTTACAATGCAGGTTTTGGACAGCATGATCAGCAGACAGCTGCTTCTCGATAAGGCCCGGGAACTTGCCATCGGATTGACGGAAGAGGAAGTCGATGCCAGGCTGGAAGAGATAAAAACCCAGTTTCCCTCTGCCGAGGAGTTCGAAACAGCATTAGCGGGCCAGGGATTGACGGAGGAACGGCTGCGGAAAGACCTGAAGGACAATTTGGTTATTCAGGAACTGCTGGAGCAGGAAGTAGAGGGCAAAATTGTTGTAAGTGATGCCGACGCGCGCTCCTTTTACGATGACAACCCACAACAGTTCCGGCAGCCGGAACAGATACAGGCAAGCCATATCATTCTCACCCTGGAAGAGGGGACCGGCGACGCGGAGAAATCGGACAAGAAAAAACAGTTAGAGGACTTAAAAGCCAGGATTGAAGGGGGGGAAGACTTCGCGGAGTTGGCACGGGAGCACTCCCAGGGTCCGAGCGCGCCCCGGGGAGGGGACCTTGGATTTTTCAGCCGAGGCCAGATGGTGAAACCCTTTGAAGACGCGGCCTTCGCCCTCGATGTCGGGGAGCTGAGCGGTATTGTCGAGACGCAGTTCGGGTATCATCTTATTACCGTTACCGATAAAAAAGCGGCTTCCACTGTGGCGTACGAAGAAATTGTGCGGCAAATTAAAGAATACATAAAGCAGCAAAAAACCTCCGGCGAGTTCGACCGCTACCTCCAAGAACTGCGGGACAGCGCGGAGATCGAGGTCCTCCTCGATAGCGGGGTTTCCTAAGCCGATTATTCAGTGCTACAAGCCAAGTTCGGAAAACACATAAGCCGAGAACCAGAAATGCTGTACACTAGGGGCGGGCTAGACTATGCTCTTTTTGTTCGGTATGTACCGTACCTGGACGATCCGGTTTTTACTTACTTCTTCGATAATGAAGGACCCCTCGTCGATTTCAATTTCTTCTCCCCGAACGGGAATATGGTCTACCGCGTTGGTAAGATATCCGGCGAGGGTTTTCGCGTAGCGTTCGCTTTGCAGCTGCAGATTGATGCTTTCGTACAGCTGGTGCAGGGAAATGTCCGCGGCAATAATAATTTCCCCGTTCTTCTGACGCCGTATCTTCACCTCGTTGTTCGTTTCGTGTTCGTCGTAAATGTCTCCGATAATTTCCTCGATAATGTCCTCGACGGTAACGACACCCGCTAAGCCGCCGTATTCATCGAGGACAATTGCCATATTCAGTTGTTCCCTGCTGAACTGACTGAACATCTCGTTTACCATCTTCGACTGGGGAACTACAATCGGTTTTATCATAATGTCCTTCAGCTGGGCCGTTTCCCGCCTTCGGGCAAACTCTTTCATAATGTCCCGGACAAGGACGATCCCGGCAATTGTTTCCGGCTCGGTATCGTATACCGGAATGCGCGAATATCCGGCATCGATGATTTTTTCAATTACATCGGTAATTTTTTCATTCATTTCCAAGCTGAACACTTCGGTCCTGTGGGTCATGACCGCCTGGACGGTAATATCGTTGATACGGAAAATGCTGCGCACCATTTTTGTTTCATACCGTTCCACAATACCTAAGTGTTCCCCTAAATTGATCATATGGAGAATCCCCTGCAGGGTTATTTTTATTCGTTTTTCCGCCCGGAACAGGCGGGTTATGCTGTTGCTGATAAGGCCGATGAGCCAGACGATGGGACGGAGGAGCCATGACAAAAACAGGATAAAGCGGGCGGCATAGAGGCTCACGGCGTCGTTGTAGACAATTGCAATCCGTTTCGGCGTGACCTCGGCAAAAATCAGGATAATGAAGGTAAGGACCCCGGTCATGATTCCCACCGCCTGGTTGCCGAAGGTCTGAATGGTTATCTGGGTGGCCAGGGCCGAGGCGCCGATATTCACCAGGTTGTTCCCGATTAAAATGGTGGTAAGAAGAATGTCCGGACGGGATGCCAGCCTTTTTACCAGCTTTCCCCGCTTTCCTCGTTTCGTTTCCAGTTCCTGCAGCTGAACTATGGAGAGGGAAGTAAATGCCGTTTCGGTGGAGGAAAAAACACCGGAAGCGAGTATGAGTAGAAAAAGAAACACTAATTTCAGGATCATGAGGTCAGCAGCTTTGATTGTAGGGGAACATCATCTTCCATAATGAACAGCAGAAGTTTAGCGGAAAAGGCGGAATCAATCAAGTCCTTTCCGCGGGATTCCGTTTTTCCGTCTAAAATCGAAGAGAAGGGCTTTTTTGTACAGTTTCCGGAGAACAAACCACGCGCCGATTAAGAGTGGAATTACGAACAGCGCCACAAAGGTCTCGGTGAACAAGAGAAAATCGTAGAGGCCGTGCAGAAGGACTGCATAGAATATGCCGATAAACACTTTTCGTTCTCCTGTCATTTTTGTCATCCCCAGGTAGTAGCCCATAATCCCCGCCGCGAGCGCGTGAAGGGGTACCGCCGTAATCCCCCGAAAAATGAGGAGCAGCGTAGGGCCGAAGGAGTAGAGAAGGTTTTCAAGAAGCGCGAACCCCAAACTTGCCGAAATTGTGTACACTATTCCGTCGGTAACTCCGCTGAAGTCGGCTTTATTCCAGATGTACAGGCGTACTACCAGAAATTTCGCGCTCTCCTCGACGAAGGCGGTAATAATAAAGGCCTCAGCCAATATGGCAAGAATGCCCGTCGAATTTTTTATAAGGAGCCCTCCGGTCAGCTCGATTACCAGGGCCGGAACCACGGCGGCCAGCCCAAAGCCGAAGGTTTTCCAAATCAGTTTCGGTGGTTCTTTCCGCCCCCTGTTGCGCCGGCAAAAATAGAGCAGAAGGAAAAGTGACGGCACCGCCGCGACAACAAGGTTTAGTAATACAAACCACATAGGATACCGAATATTGTCATATCAGCCGCGACATGGGCAAGATAGGGAGCGAGAATTGCTCCGGAACGTCTTCGAAGTACACTTAAAAAGATACCCCAGATAAACACCATTCCCATGCCGACAAAACCTCCGGGGAAGCCCCGGAAATGGAGGAGACCGAACAAGAATGCCGTAAAAAGAAATTGAACGGTTCCGTTTCCTTCGAGGCCGTGCCATATATAGCCGCGGAACAACATTTCTTCGACAAACGCGTTGGTAAGCGCGAACCCCAGGCCCGCAAGCAGGATAATTGCCGGTCCGCCCTCGGGCATTTGCGTTAAAAAACCGGAAAGGTCCGGCCGGATCAGGCGGACCCAGAGATATAGGGCCGCTCCGCTAACAATCGCCACCGCCGCTATTAACCCGATTGTTGTTATATTGAATTTGCCCGCCCGGAACCATCGTCCGTGGGGTTTCCATTCAGGCCGAATTTTTATCATGATGAGAAGAAACACGGTTACCGGCAGGTAGGTAACCCCCATGAAGCTAAACGGAAGAATTCGCGACAGTACTGCCACAACCGGATAGTAGAGGTGGATGATAAAAAGCCAAACAAAGGCCGGCCGTACCGGATCGGATGAAAACGGCCGCAGCCGCTTTAGAAATACCATGATACCAATGAAAACGCCGCCTCCCGCGTAGATAAGTGCTTGAATCACAATTGAGAGTTCGAAAGAAAATACGGGAAAGAGGAGGGCGATACATGCCGATATGATGAACAATGCCGTCCGGATCCGCTGGTTCAGCATTCCTCAGGCTACCGTAAAGGCATGACCGCGGTCAAGCTGTATTTGTATTACAGAATAAAACCCTTTGCAGGAACCTCGGTATAGTTTATAGTTTACGGTAGAACATAAAACGAGAAGGAGAAAATAGTATGGCACGACCGGTAACGTTATTTACGGGACAGTGGGCGGACCTGTCCTTTGAGGAAATCTGCAAAAAAGCGAAAAGTTTCGGGTATGAAGGGCTGGAAATAGCCTGTTGGGGCGACCACATGGAACCCTCGAAGGGCGCCGCCGATACTGGGTATATTGACAAGAAGAAGGAAACATTGAAAAAGCACGGCCTCGGATGCTGGGCCTTAGGCGCTCATTTGGCTGGACAATGTGTGGCCGATAAATGGGACGAGCGGCTGGACGCTTTTGCGCCGGACGAGTTCGCGGGCCAGCCGGACAAGATCAGCGCCTGGGGCGCGGATGAAATGAAAAAGACGGCGAAGGCGGCGGCGAACATGGGCTGTTACGTGGTAACCGGCTTTATGGGTTCGCCGATTTGGAAGTACTGGTATTCATTCCCCCCCACGCCTGAAGAGATGATCGAAAAAGGTTTTCAGAAAGTAAAGGAGTTGTGGGACCCCATTTTGGACGAGTTCAAGGCAAACGGCGTTAAATTCGCTTTGGAAGTGCACCCCACCGAAATTGCCTTTGACTTGTATACCGCGGAACGGCTTTTAAAGACCTTCGACTACCGGGAGGAGCTCGGTTTTAATTTCGATCCCAGCCACCTCATTTGGCAGGGAGTGGAGCCGCACCTGTTTGTCCGGGAGTTTGCCGACCGCATTTACCACGTTCACATGAAAGACGCGGAAGTGACCCTGGACGGGAAAGCAGGAATTTTAGGTTCCCATCTGCCCTTCGGCGACCAGCGGCGGGGCTGGAATTTCCGCTCCATCGGCCACGGCGGGGTGAACTTTGAAGAGATTATCCGAGAACTGAACGCGGCAAAGTATACGGGACCCCTTTCGATAGAATGGGAGGACAACGGCATGGAACGGGAGTTCGGCGCCACCGAATCGGCGGAATTTGTGAAAGACATCAATTTTTCACCCTCGGACATTGCCTTCGACGGGGACATGAAGGAATAGTTCCGGATGCCGCCGGGCTTCCGCGCCGGCGGCTGTCTATTTTTCTACTGTGAAATGTTTTCCCTTGTGGGACATCAGCTTCTTTTTTAAAACGGGGAATAGTTTCCCATTGCTTTCCTCGACGCTTTCCCGTAATTCGACATATTTTTTTACCGATTCACAGAACGCCGCGGGAAAATCCATGGTGCCGAAGTGGTTCATTGCTTTTCGGGGGCCGTTGTGCCGGAATACTTCGTTGTTCTGATTAACGCATATTCCCATGTCCTCGAACCAAACTTCGAGAATGGTGCTTCCCTGGCCGTTCCGTGTTGAATAAACGACGCCTTTCATACGTAAACTCCTGTACTACATCATATGGAGTAGAGAATAATTGTCAAGAATATTTACAGTATGGTGGTTTGTTCGCCGGTTTCTTTTTTCGAACTCGTTATGCTACAGTGTCCTGTATGAGAACTACAATTGACATTATTACCTGCGGCAGTGACGGGTACCGGCCGCTCGTCGATTTTGAGTCGTGGCGGGTCGCCGGTGAAATTATCAGTTCAATTCCGCCTCGTTGATTATTTTACGATACGGCTGGACCATTCCCTCTTTCATTCGGGCTTTAAACTGCTTCCTGACCGGCGGCAGTTTTACAAGTAAGGTGAGAAAGAAGATTCCGATCCTGCGGAATATTTTTTTCTGAGGGAAGTCGTAAACTCCGTGCTTGCGGTAGTATTTGTGGTCCTCCTGAAAAACGACCCGCAGCGTTGAAAATATTTCGTCCCGGAAGATCATCCGCCCCGCCGTACCGAGAAAACTGTTCGGTTTCACGGCCTTATTGAGAAAACAGTAGAAAAGGTCTGCCGCGAGCACCCGTGGAGACTGGTTCACGTTTTTGCCGGCCGCTTGTTCGTCAGATACGATGGCGGCAAGATGCGCGCCGTTCGTTTCAGTATAGCCGGTGAGAATTTCCCTAATGTTATAGTTCTCCGAGAGCGGCCCGCTTACAAGAAAAGCAACCTGTTTTCCGGCAATGCTCGGCTGATGGGTGCGGTAGAAGCTCCGTTCCAGGTAGCGCTGCCAGTAGGAGGAGAAATACCGGTCCCGGATGGATAATGCAAATATAATAATGTCCGCCTCCATCACTTTTTGCCGGTGTTCTTCTATAAAGTCATCCTTTCCCTCGTAGACACAGACATTATCGAAACCGCAGTTGCAGCAGCCGATGCAGGCCCCCATTTTTATTTCCCGCAGGTCCATTATTTCCGCGCCCGAAAAAAAGGATTCGACGTCCCGGACCATCTCCTTCAGCGAGTTGTCCGAAGCATCCCCGTCGGTAACGATGGTGACCCGCGGCCTCCGAAGGGATATTCGGTCATCTTTATTTTCAATTTCCCAACCCGGACCCGCGGGGTTCTGCTGTCCGCCGCCGGTAATCCGCGTCCTGCACCGATTATAAAAATGGAGGAGCTGGGCGCGGTTCTCCTCTTTCATGAGATAGCGCATCTCCGCCGGAAAGCCGTCGATGTACCGCATGCCCAGATCGGCGCAAATATCGCGGATGTAGTTGTGGGCGGTATGATCGAAAAAATGGATTGAGGTGCTTAAGGAAAACGCGTGCTTTCCGGCAAAAACGTCTTGTTTGTTCCGTTCAAATATGAGCTCGATAAACCGCTTGTACTGCGAGGAGACGAGGAGAAAGTAAAGGGGAAATGCCCATACCACGAGGTCGGCGGTGTTGATTTGTGTCATTACCTCTGCAAAGAGGTCCGGCTGTTTTTCAAATAATGCGCACCGCTGTGCGGCGTGTATATAGGTAAAATCGTCTTGTGGAAAGGATTTCTCTAAGTACCTGATATACTGCATGGTAACGCTTGTTTCCCCCTTCGGGCTTCCGTTAAGAATGATTATGTTCATGCTCTTCTCCTCCTAATAACTGTTCCATATTCAAGAGGCCGCGCTGTTTCATAACCGCGACCGTAATAAGCCTTCCTCCCATGTCGAGAAGCCGTTTTTTATCTGCTTCATTGTTGTCCTTCTCTCCGCTTCCCCTGTTGAGTACCGCGAGGGTGGAAAGGCCGTGGGTGTAGATAAACATGTCCCGAAGCAGCCATTCGAGCGCTTTTTCATCTAATTCTAAGAGGAAGGGGTCCTTTTTCATCTTATTATAAAGAGGCGTAAATACGTTTCCCTCTCCCTCAACCGGAAAGGATGTCCGGCCGCTCATAAAAA
Organism: uncultured Spirochaetales bacterium; assembly: GCA_964440465.1. Lineage (GTDB taxonomy): Bacteria > Spirochaetota > Spirochaetia > SPDA01 > CAZSGZ01 > CAZSGZ01. Next base: position 528 of record CAYTSI010000055.1, on the reverse strand, counting down.
TAAGGTTAAAAAGACGCGGCTCCTTCCGGGCAAACTCGAGGTAGCCCATACCGATAGAGAGGAAATTGCCCTCCTCCTCATCGTGATTGAGCATTGCGTCTAACGCCGCCTGTTTGGCAAGCCCGATGACTTTTCCTTCGAGTTCAAAGATGTTTGCAAAAACCCGGTAGATCGGCTGGGTGGAGCAATTCAGCTCCTTTGCGATATTCCGGGCGGTACACTTTTCGATTCCCTCCCGGCGGACGAGGCCGAGTGCGGCCCTGACAATTACTTCTTTCGTAAACGTTACCTTCGGCGGCACGTGTTTCCTCCTTGCGGGTTCCCGTAAAATAACATATGTAATATAACGAATGTTATTTATAATGTCAAGCGACAGCACGAAAAATTTCAAAGCAGATAGATTTTTTTACGCGGGAGGCCGTGCGATTTCCTTCAGGTAATCTTTCGTCAGGGGCCAGAGTTTCGTATAGCGGCGGAAGAGCTCCCGGTGTATGCCGTGCTTCTTCATGTCCGGTTCAAAGGTTGTAT
>CAYTSI010000054.1:0-20010 GCA_964440465.1 uncultured Spirochaetales bacterium | reverse complement strand
GGCCGGCTGATTTTTCCTTTATCGAACTATCTTGATAACGACTTTTACGCGGAGGGAGTTCATCATCTCATCCGCGGAGTAATACCGGTTGCGGCCGATCATGCTGATGGTGTCGGCATGCCGTTTCGCGTTGCTTCCCCAGTCGCTGGGTATTGGGTCCTGCACGATAAAATACTGTTTGTCCGCGGAATAGCCTTTTATTACAACGTAGTGGCCCACCGCGTCGGGGTAGTATTTGCCGAAAAAGTTTTCCGCGGGATCGCCTTTTACGCGCGATATTCCGCCGGTATGAAACAAAACGATTGCCATATTGCCGTTGTCGATAATGCTGAAAATGTCCTCCGCCGAACTGATGTGCTGCTGCATCGCCGTAACGCCGTGTTCCCCCATCGCGTCGATGAGTTCGTCAAAATTCGTGCCTCCGTCTCTCCGCCAGCCGATGGACTGACGGATGTTGATGACAGGTACATATTTTTCCCGTGCCCATGCCGCGGCCATCGATACAGCCGCCGGGCCGCAGTTGCCGAGGGTGCCGGTGTTGAACTGGGTACGGTACCAGTTGAGGGTGTTCGTTTCAACGTGGACCGATTCTATCGGGCTTACAAACAGGAACACCTGCCGCAGCATATCGTCTTTTTTTACCGTGCAGGCAAAGTATCCCGGTTCCGCCGCCGTATATTCATACCGGCCGTTTCCCGGTCCCGCTTCTGTTTGGAAAATGTCTTCCGGCTGCTCATATCCTTGCACGTCAATTATTTCTCCGTCGAGAACAAATGATTCGTCCGCATTGCTGACGGTGAGAAATCGATGGGAGGAATCCGCGTATGTATAGGGATGTGGCACATCGATGAACAGTTCGTTCGAGGTAATGTTTCTGCCGTAATTATCGTATGCCTCCAGATAGACTTTATAGGTCCCCGGTTTGTGATAGGTATAACTGCTGCTCGGCACATACGATTTCAGTCCGTTTCCGAAATGCCAGGTAAACTGCTTGAGCTCGATATTTTCGGAAACACGAAAGGAAAAGTTCGCCTGTAAATCGGTCCCGGTAAATTCCTTTTCCGCGCCGATACTCAATTTTACCGGAGGAAGGCTTGCCGCCTTTGTTTCCAGGCTGTTCGCGACCGCAAGCTGGGTGTTCCGCAGAATAGGCCGGGGCTGGATTTCCTCCTCTTTTGCATAGGATGGAACGCGGATTTCTTTTCCCGTATAAATGGCATTCGGATCTTCCAGATTGTTGTACAGGGCCAGGTTTTCAATGCTTACATTGTAAAATCGGGCAATTTCGGAGAGGGTTTCCCCCTCTTTCACCCTATGGTACAAATCGTTTTCCCGGCTGACGACATGGACACCGGTTCCCAGCGCGTCTTTGTCTCCTCCGTCTTCTCCGGCCGTCCGGGAGTCCGGGGAGTCGGGAGGGCTGATAAAGACCAGGGGCTCCGTAACTGAGGCGCTCATGGAGGCGGCAATTGCAGCCGCTGTGTCCTCCTGCCGCCGGCCGCTGCCGAAGGGTATGATGCCTGCTGCCAGAAAGATAATGAAGAGAGCGAAAACGGCGCCGCCGCCGATAAAATGAAGCCGGTAGGTGCGGATGAAACCGGAAATTACCAGCCGTTTCAACGACCGGGACTTGTTTTTTACATGAGCAAAGCCCTTGGCAATAGGCACATGAAACGACCGGCGGCTTAAGCGTTTTCGAGATCTTTTATAAACACGCTGGTGTTGTAATAGCCGGTTCATTTCTCCCCTTCCGTATATTATCGACTACTTTCAACCCAATGTAAACAGTCGATTCAGCCCGGTTTACCGGGTCCCTTCGCTGTAACTTTTCCCGTCCTTGTCTATAAACGGAATAAATTTAACTGATAAACCGTTATAAACGTCCCTTCTTCGGAGAATAATGTCGCCGTCATCATTCAGTGTCTTTTTTACTTCCATAATATACTGTCTGCCGGGGTTTCCCAGCGGGACGACCATAATACCGCCGGGAGATAACTGCTGCAGCAGGGGAGGCGGCAGATGGTCGATGGCGCAGGTGACAACAATTTTATCAAAAGGGGCGTATTTCTCCCATCCGTAGTACCCGTCGCCTAATTTTCGCTTGATATTGGTGTATTGCGGGTAATTTGCCGATAAAGCGGTGTATAAATCGTTTGTTTCGTAGTACAGGGGTTCGATAATTTCGATGCTGTACACATTGTTCGATATATTAGAGAGGATGGCGGACTGATAGCCGGAGCCGGTCCCTATTTCCAGCACCTTGTTGTCCGGCTCTACGTTGAGAGTGGTTGTCATCATGGCAACGACATCGGGGTCGGTAATTGTCGCCCCGTATCCGATGGGCAGCCAGGAATCGTCGTAGGCACGTTTATAATTTTTTTCCCGGACAAAATGTTCCCGCGGGGTCCGTAAAAAGCCTTCCACAGCCGCTCCCTGCAGTTCTCCGCTTTCTAAAAACTGCCGTGACAATTCCCAGCGGGCCCGCAGGTTTTCTTCGCTTTCATCGGTAGTTTCCAGCATATATTCGATATATTCTTCTTCATTTTCTAACGGAAGTGAGCCGAGATGCTCTTCGACAAAGAAAAACCGCGTTTCTTCGGTTTTCTCCGGAATAGTTTCCCTGGCAGGTTCGGCCTTTTTTTCCTCCAGTTCCGCTATCAGCTGTTCGGCGGCATGTTTCTGGCTTACCGAAGCGCCCGCTGCATGGTCCTGAAGGCCGGGGACCCATCTGGGAAGGAATATTCCCACCCCCAGTCCGATAATGATTCCGCCGATAAAAAGCAGTACGTTCTTTCCCGATATGTAGGCCGCCGGTTTGTTTGTCTTTCCTCTATTGTTACCCATATATAACCGGTTACAGTATAGTTGTTTACATTAATTTGTCAATTCCCGCGGCCTGAGAAAAAGTGATTGAAATTGTCGAAAAACTATGTAATAAACAATTGACAATATGGAACAGAAAAAAATACTCTCATCCCTCTGTGTCCTCTCGATTGCACTTATCGCGTTTGAATTGTTCGTTATCAATACATTTTCCGTCGGAAACTGGGCGAATTTCGGTTCCCTGGTTATCAGTACGGCCCTGCTGGGGTTCGGTGTCTCCGGGACAATCCTTACCTTTCTAACCGACAGGGTCCGGCGGAACGCTCATGCCTGGCTTTACGGTTCTTCCCTCCTTTTTGTGCTTACCATGGCCCTCAGCCACATCCTCGGACAGATTGTCCCCTTTAATCCGATTTTTATCGGATCGAAATCGAAGCAGCTCCTCTGGATCGGTATTTATTACATCAACTATGGTGTCCCCTTCTTTTTCGGTTCTCTTTTTATCGGGTCCGCCTTTATCGCGCTGGATACAAAGATCCATAAACTTTATTTCTGGAACATGTTCGGCTCGGGTGTCGGCGGTTTTTTTCTTATTCTGCTGATGTTTTTTTTGTCCCCCGCCGGGCTGATTGTCCCGATCCTCGTTCTCGGTCTGACGGCGAACCTCATTGTCGGTGCCGAGAGAGATCCCGAGTTTGGCCGTACACAATTTCCGCTGGCAAAAATAGCTGTTTCTGTGGCTGCCGCGGCCGTCACCATTGGGGTGACCTTTTTTCTCGGGGACATTCGGGTCTCGGAATACAAACCCATTAACTATGTCCGGAAATATCCTGATGCCGTGGAAGTGCATCATTCCTACAGCCCTACCGGTGAGATGCATGTTTACGCGAGCTCATATTTTCATTTTGCCCCAGGTTTAAGCGACAATGCCGTTTTTGCCATGGATGAACTTCCCACCCAGCCGTTTTGGGGCCTCTTTATCGACGGCAACGGGCCGATTGGTATTATGGGGGAAGTGGACCGGGCCCAGGCGGTGTATATGGACTACACCCCCATGGCGGCGGCGTATACAATTCTCGACAAACCGAAGAACCTTTTAGTCAATTTGGGAGGGGGAATAAACGCCCAGGTGGCCCGGTATAAAGGGGCGGAACAGGTGGTCATTTACGAGGAAAACCCCGAGATTGTATCGCTGATGCGGGATGACCCTGTTGTTTCCCGTTTTACCGGCAATCTGTTAGAGGACGAGATGATCGATGTCCGAATCGGCGAAGCCCGGGCCCACTGCGCGGGCCGGCCCGATAGCTACGATCTGGTGGAAATAAGCCTGATAGACAGTATCGGCCTTTCTGATTCCGGGGGGTATTCAATACATGAAAACTACACCTACACGGCGGAAGCGGTCCGGGAATATATGTATTGTCTGCGGGAAGACGGGCTGCTTTCCGTAACGGTCTGGAACAGGCTCAATCCGCCGAGAAATGTGTTGAAACTGATGAGCACAATTATCGCTTCTCTCCGGGAACAGGGAGTTGAACGCCCTGAGGACCGGATATATATGTTTGATCTTTTTCTTTCCACCGCCACTATTCTTGTTAAAAACAGCGATTTTACCCGGGAGGAAATAGAAAAACTCAATTCCTTCTGCGAAACAAGGTCTTTCGAGATTCTCTACTACCCCGGAATCGAAAGACGGAATATCGATCTGGATACGGTAATGCGGGTGTACCGGGACCATTTTGAAAACAACAGCAGTGTTGAAGAAAATGTAATCTTTACCCCCGGGGATGTGTATCATTTAATGCTTATGGAAATGCTGGAAGGGGATGTTCACCGCCTCTACGATAAGTATGTTTTCGATATCAGGCCGGTCCGCGACAGCAGGCCCTATTACAGCGGCTATCTAAAACTCGGCGAAATCGGGATGTATCTCGACCAGATTCAGGACGTCAGCGAAGAGTGGGCCTTTCTGCTGAATCTGGGTATCCTTATTCAGGCGGTATTTTTCGGGTTTCTCGTTATCCTCATTCCCATCCTGGGAAGATGGAAGGCGCTTTTTCAAAAAAAACGGGGGACCTTCGGGGTCATTATGTACTACTCCTGTCTGGGACTCGGCTATATGCTGGTTGAAATTTTCCTTATTCAGCGGCTCATCTTTCTGCTGAGTAATCCTATCTTTTCTACTTCCATTGTTATTACGTCGATGCTGATAATATCCGGTATCGGTAACCTTGCCAGCAGTCGAATTGCACGCAGGCGCGTAGCGCGGGTACGGGTCGCGGCAATCGGTATATTTGTTTCGATGCTCTTTTATTTCTTCCTCTTAGGGCCGGTAATGAGTACGTTCCGGGAGGCGGTCATGCCTGTCCGGATTCTCGTTGCGGTCCTCGTTGTCGCTCCGGGGGCGTTCTTTCTGGGCATGCCCTTTCCAAACGGATTGTCGGCGTTAACGGAGCACCGGAACAAACTTCTACCCTGGGCCTGGGGAATGAACGGGGGGCTTTCCGTTGCCGGCGCTGCCCTGGCCCAGGTGGTTTCCGTTTCTTTCGGATTTCCCGTTGTTCTGTTAATTGTTATGTTTCTCTATATTGTAGTCGGAGTTTTCTTTCCCGCGAACGAGCAGCGGTCTATTTTTGCGCCTGAATAAGCGGCCGCCTAGAAATCGCCTAAGAGGTCCGTGCTGCTCCGTTTTCCCGCTTGGGCCTCTTCTTTATACCGGTCCCATAACGCCGTATCAATATACACGTATTCGGCGGTGCTTACCTTCGACTGAACATTTTTCTCCCGCGTCAAAACAAAGATCGAAACATCCCCCCGGTCCCAGAACGCGTATTGCGAATAGAGTTCGTAGGAAAAGCCGCGGAACTTGGTATCACCTGTTACCGGTTTACTTCCAATCCGGCTTGTAAGGGCCGGGAGCAGAGCGGAAAAAGCTTCGCCGTAGCGCCCCTCCAGCCTTGTCGATTTATGCAGCAGGAGGAGTTTGCCTTCATAAAAGTAAAGCTCTGCCTTTGGTTCCCCCGGCAGGCGCAGGTCGGTCCTGTCAATCAACCTATCATACAAGTTCACATACGCGGCCCCCCAGGAGGCCGTTTTCAGGACCCCGCCGTCAAAAAACCGATACACGGCGTTCTCCGGGTCTTCCTGGAGTATTATATCGGCGGCTAAAAACTGGGCCGTAGGGGCTGCCTGCCGTTCAACCTCCGCGTCTCCCCCCCGTGACAGGATATACTCTTCCGTTTCCCCGAAGGGAATAGCGCCGTACTGAAAGGAAATTGATTGGGCCCGGAGGGAGCTTCCTCCGGAAAGTATTGAAATTACTAAAAACAGTGCCGCTGTCCGCGCGGGGTGATTCATCTGTTGTTCCTCCTGGTATACAAATTACTGAATATTTCCGGGTGAGTAAAGCCGTTCTCTACAGTGTTAAATAATTGTTTCTTCCTGCCACATTTGAAAAACCGGAGGGCTGCCGGTTAAAAGGGCGCTTTTAAGGTTTTCCGTTTTCTTGTCCGGGCTGATGCTGAAGGCCTCGAAAAGGGTTTCCCGCAGCTTTTCATAAATTCTGGTTATCTCGATCCGGTTTTCGGTAAACGCGCTTGCTATCATCATCAGCCGGTACGCCGGTTCACAAAGGGTGTCGAATGTCGTTAACGTTTTCGCCCACTCCAGTGATTCCCGGTATTTCCCGAGGTCCAAATTCAGTTTTGCCAGTGACAGCAGGATTTGACGGTATTTATTTTTCAAATTTTCCCGTTCGTCTCGAATATGGTCAATATACAGTCCCAATTCAAGAAAATCACCTTTATACAGCTCCGCGGCATTCGAGTAATGCTCCGTAGCGGCTTCTTTCTCGCCGCTACGTTCGGCGGCCTTTCCTTTGCCGAAACAGGAGAGGAAATAGTCGATGTCGACGGTAAACTCCCCCTCCCGCAGTTTTACCATGGTAAGGTCGGTAATGATACAGTCTCCGGCCTCTCCTAATATTTTCCGAAGCCTATAGACAAGTGTATTGAGATTGTCCCGGGCGTTCTTGTAGGTGTATCGCGGCCAGAATATGTCATAGACAATTTCCTTCGCGATACCGTTTTCCCGGAAAACAATGAGCAGCTTAAACAAATCGATGACCCGCTTCTGCCGGGTAAGTTCATTGCGGGGAATCTCGCTGCCTTTCACAAAAATCCGGAACGTCCCGAGGGTGCGAATGTCGAGTTTTCCCCGGGACAATTCCTCCGTTATTTTTCTGTTTGAAGGAAATTTCAGCCGGGGAAATTTTTTAAAGGCGTCAATTCCGGACAATTCGGCTAGTTTCTGCAGCAGCGCGGGATCGCAGATATCGAGGTTCTGATATTCTGTTTTCCGCAGCTGCTCTTCCAGCAAACTGAAATATTTTTTCGCCTCCTCCTGTTTTTCCTGCTTCAGTTTCCCGAAGCCGAGGAGGGCGTAGGCCGTGGCGAGAGAATAGGGAAGTTCGCCGGATTCGGCGGTTGCAATAATGTGGAGGAGGTATTCCTCAGCCGCGGCGTAGCTGCCGAGCCAGATATTGATTTCACCGATAATGAGGTAGCTCGAAGGATAGTCGCTTTTCAAGAGCCCTTCATTTTCACTGTCCATGAGCCGGCTGCAGAAGTATTCTGTCCGCTTCTTGTTCCGGTTGCGGTAGGCAATGAGCATCTGCAGCAGATAGAGGTAAAAGTAATGAAGGTAGTCGCTGTCTTCCAGCTGTTCGGTATCGCCGGAGTCGAAGAGTGATTCTCCCTGTTTGAAATTGTCGGTATAGAGATAGTATGTAATAAGATTGAGGCGGAGATACCGTTTAAAAGCGAAACGGTCGGAAGTCTGTGCCAGTGTTTTTTCGGTATGTTCAATGGCTTTCTGGATTTCTCCCAGATAAAAGTGGGTGTCTCCTAAGAAAAAACCGATCAGCCCGATATAATGAGAATTGGATTCATCCTGGGAGTAGAAACGTTCCGTCCGCTGAAGCAGGCGAAGCGATTCCGCGAACTCACCTTTTAAAAGGTAAATCTTCGCCAATACGAGGCGCGCGCACAGCAGGGACTCGTCGTCCTGAAACTTATGGGAAGCCTCCTCTACCCGGAGGGCGCTGGAAAAGGCCTCCGCTTTTTCGGGTGAGATCGACCATTCCCCGAGGTTAATAAGGGCGTTCAGAATTTCCACCCTGCTTGGGTCCATCTCTTTGCCGTATTCCCGGGTAAACTCTTCCGCTTTTTGGATAAGCTCGGTAATGGCTGTTTCGTTTTCCTGATAAAAGAAATAATTGTGCAGCAGTTCCGAATAAATCCTTGCCTGCCTCGCCGTGTCCCCCTGTTCTTCGAAGTAGGGGAGCAGTGAAAGCAGCTGCCGTCGGCTGGAAAAGGGTTTTATTACATTAAGAATAATCCGTTCGTAGTACAGGAGCATCGGGACGGCTGCTATTTCCTCCCGGGTAAAATATCCGAGAAGGGTCTCGATTTTTTCATACTGATGTGCTTCCAGCAGTTCTTCGGCGAAACGGGTAAAAACTGCCGTTCCTTTGTCCCTGTTCCCGCTTGCAAGATAGTGTTCGATTGCCGTATCGTAATCTCCGGTCCTTTCGTAGTATTCGGCGGCGGTCCGGTGAGCGTCCGTCCGCTCTTTTTCCGGCAGGGCGTTAAAGAGTTTCCGCAGATACGCTCCAAAGAGAGGATGAAGGGTAACGGCACTGTCGCTGCCGTTCTGATGATGCACAAACGTGTTTTCCCGTTCCAGTTCTTCAAATACATCCCCCACGCCGCTGCAGAGAGTAACAATGGCCGGATTAATTTCATGAAAAAGCGAGCAGGAGATAAGGATGTCCTTCCGCTGCTTACTGAAGAAAGGGATGACCTGTTCTCTAAAAAAGTCGTCCAGGTTCCGGAGCCGTTTGGTATCGAGGAAATATTCAATTTGCCGTTTCTGCTGTTCCCTGTCCATTTTCGAGAGGTGTTCAAGGAGATAAATGAGGCCTCCGATCCAGCCTCTGGTGATGTGCAGCACCCTTTCGAATTCCCCCGGCTCGAAATGTATTTGATATTGGTCATCCACGAGCTGCCGGGCCTCACTCTTGGTAAATACCAGGTCCTCCTGCCGCAGTTCGATCAGTTTTTTAGCTGCGCGCATTGCATAGAAATGGTCCGGCGGATATGTCCGTGAAATAATGATGAAATGGTGAGACTCGGGGGTGTTTTCCAGCAGCAGTGTAATTCCCCGGACAATGTCCGGAACGGCCGATAGATAATGGAAATCATCAAGTACAAAAAACAGTTCCTGCTCCAACAGAGGGCGGAGAAAAGAGAGGAACAGGGCGATTTTTTCATCTATCCGGGACCTTTGTTCTATTTCAGACACTGCTTTCGGTATTTCAATGTCGAAAACGGAATGCATCCCTAGCAGGAGGTTGTGCAGGAAAACATCCGGCGACGTGTCTTCCGGTCCGACCCTGTACCAGAGTGCCGGGACACCAATTCGTGCGATAAAATCGGCGGCAAGGGTCGTTTTTCCGTCTCCCGCCTTGCCGTGAATGAGAAACAGTTTCCGGTCTTTCCGCGCCGTTAGGTGGTCGAGCAGGCGTTGTTTGTGAATAATCCCCTGCACCGACGGCGGCGAATACTTTCCCGGGAGAATGTACAAGTCTTTCACGCTGGTCCTTTTATAATGTAAAAGCATATCCATTATATAAATTTCGGTCAATATGAAAATATAATTGTTATGTCATACCTGTGATTGAGGAATATCAGAGCTTCGGGATATAGATAAGACATACTTCTAAGGAGAGATACTATGAAAAGCGGTGCGAAAAGCAGAGCGATGTTTGAACGCGCGAAGGCCGTTATGCCCTGCGGCGTTAGTTCAAATTTCCGGTACTGGGGAGATGACAGCACCCTCATTGTAAAAAAGGGCGAGGGCGCTTACTTTTGGGATTTGGACGATAAAAAATATATCGATTACCGGTTAGCATTCGGGCCGGTCATTTTAGGACATGCCCATCCGGAGGTCACGAAGCGGGTGGCGGACAATTTGAGTATGGGTAATGCGTTTGCCATGACCAACGAAATTGAGGTACGGGTTGCTGAAAAAATCTGCAAAATGACGGGGATGGACCTTGTGCGTTTTGCCAATTCCGGGACCGAGGCAACAATGGGGGCAATCCGGATTGCCCGGGCATGGACCGGCAGGGACGGTGTGTTGAAATTCGAAGGGGCCTACCACGGATTCCACGATTATTCGCTGTGGAACACCTATCCTCCGATTCCCGGTGCCGGCTACCGGCGTTCCCCCGTCCTTATCCCCCAGGGGTCGGGAATCCCCGAAGGTATACGCGACTACATGTACTCCGTTCCCTTTAACGATAAGGAGCTGCTGGAAAAGGCGGTACGGGAAAACTGGGGTGACATTGCGACGATCATCGTCGAGCCCCTCTTAGGAAACCAGGCTTCCATCATGCCGCGGGACAATTTCCTGCAGTATGTACGGGAGTTGTGCGATAAGTACGACATTGTCATGATAATGGATGAAGTGAAAACCGGTTTCCGCATAGCCAAGGGGGGGGCGCAGGAATACTTCAATGTAAAGGGAGATTTGGCCTGCTACGCCAAGTGTCTCGGTAACGGGTTCCCGGTAGCGGCAATTGCCGGAACAAAGAAAATTATGGAAGATGTCGGTCCGGGGAAAATCCCACACGGCGGGACCTACGCCGGCAACGTCGTTGCCATGGCCGCCGCGGAGGCGGTCCTCGATGTAATCGAGGAGGGGGCCCTGGAGCGGGTTTTCGCTCACGGTAAACGGCTGCTGGAAGGCTGGAAAGAGATCCTGGGACGCTCCGGAATCCCCCATGTTATCCAGGGCCCCCCGGCCATGCCGGGTATTGTCTTTACCGAAGAGCAGGTGTGTACCGAGTACCGGCACTGGGCGGAGGGCGACCACGCTCTGTACGAGGAAATAATCCAGAAACTCTTCGCGAAAGGCGTTATGCCGGATAAGGATTCCAGAGAGCCCTGGTTCATTTCGGCGGCCCATTCCGACGCCGATGCCGATTTTGCCCTGCAGGCATTGGAGGATTCGGTGAAGGAAGTGACGAGATAAAAAAAAGTAGCCAAGTATGTAAAAATGGATTAAAATAAACACATCTTTTAGGAGGAGGTTCGATTTGGACGAAATTGTTGTCAAACTACACGTAATCGACTGGATCATTGTCTTCTTGTTTCTGGGAGGAATGATCTTTGTCGGGTTCTGGGTCCACAGAAAAAAGCGGGGCTTCGACGACTACTTCATGGCCGGCCGTTCACTTACGGCGCCGCTGTTGGTAGGTACGCTCGTATCCACCTTTTACGGGCTGGACACGCTGTTCGGGACATCGGAGGTGGCATTCTATGAAGGTATTTCCGCCTTCTTTGCCTATTCCCTCCCGTATACCGCCCTGTATGTGGTCATGGCCTTCCTTGCGCCGAAGTTTAAGGAAAAATTTCCCACCGGGACGACCATGCAGGAAATTTCCATGAACAAGTACGGCAAGGGTGCAGGGGTGCTTGCGAGTATCGCCGCCTTTATCTATTCCACGAACACTATGGAAATGATGGGGATCGGCTTCCTGCTGCATCTTGTCGCGGGTATTCCCTTCTGGCTCGGGACGATTATCGGGGCGGTTGTCGTTGTTATTTACACCTGGACCGGCGGTCTGTGGGCGGTTACCATGACGGACTTTATTCAGTTTGTCGCGATGATGATAACCGTCGGATTTGCCCTGATTATCGGCTGGAGGGCCATCGGAGGATACGAACGGGTCTTCGAAGGCCTTACCGCATGGGCCGGCAGCGCGGAGGACGCTACATATTTCTTCCGGGGAGGCGCGGGTTATTTAACCCCCTGGACATTGTTCGCGTATTCGGCAACGGCATTTGCCGTACTCTGCGAACCGGCGTTCTTTCAGCGGATGTTCGCTTCCGCCATCGGAGGATACGAACGGGTCTTCGAAGGCCTTACCGCATGGGCCGGCAGCGCGGAGGACGCTACATATTTCTTCCGGGGAGGCGCGGGTTATTTAACCCCCTGGACATTGTTCGCGTATTCGGCAACGGCATTTGCCGTACTCTGCGAACCGGCGTTCTTTCAGCGGATGTTCGCTTCCGCCGGGCCGAAGGAAATTAAGAAGGCCTTCGGTGTCGGTGTTCCCATGTGGCTGAGTTTCGACTGGGCCGTTACTTTCTTAGGCATTCTTGGCGCCGCGGCAATCGGTCTCGGTATTCTGCCCGAGGTTGAGGCTAATCAAGCATTAATGGCCATTGTCGGACAGTATCTGCCGGTGGGGCTTTTAGGTGTTTTTATTGCAGGTGTTCTCGCGACGGCCATGTCGACGGCGGACTCCTACTTCCTGGTGGCAGGCGGTGTTGTCGGGTATGACATTTATAAAAAAGTCATCAACCCCGATGCCTCTCAGGAAAAAGTGGAGAGGCTGACCAAAATCGGTATGCTTGTGTCGGCGGCAATATCCATCGGCCTTGCTTTTGCCTTTGAACGGATTATGGAGGTGTGGGTCTTCCAGGCCACCATTATCATTACAACGGCGCTGATTCCGGTCTACTTTGCCACGTTCTCGAAGCGGCCGGTGAAAAAAATCGCAGGTATTCTGGCTACCGCGTTCGGACTCGGGGCTTCGGTTATATGGTATATATGGAGCAACTTTTTCGGCCAGTGGAGCGAGGACTGGGAAGTGTATGTTATCAAAATCGGAAACCTGGAATTGTGGCAGGAATACGGGATTATCATTATCACTCCCATTGTTCTGATCATTTTCCTCATTGCTAACGCGGTCGGTAAGAAGACGGTATCCGAGATAGAGGAGGCACGCTAATGGGTTGGATGGCATTAAATTGGGTTTTTGGAATTATCTGTATTGTGGGCCCCCTATTGCTGATTGTCTGGTATTTTCGGGCACTCAAGGTACAGATTAAAAAGCTGCAGGACGGTCAGGGACCTGAAAAATAAATGTAAAAATGTAAAAAATAGAGGCAGCATACCCCCGGCCGGACCGGGGGGGCTGCCGATTTTTTTGTATACCTGTCGTCTGTCCTGAAGGGGGTGGATGGGATAATTCTTCCACAAACAGCAGAGTACCGAGGAGTTTTTCATGAAAAAGGTGATTATTATAGGCGCCGGGGCCCAGGCAAATGTAATAACGGGAGTATTGTCGAGGGCCGATGATGTATCGGAGATTTTAGTAACCGATATCGATGAAATGCGGGCGAAGGAGCTCGCCGAAGTGAACGGCAGCAAAAAGGTAACGGCGGAGCGGATCGACGCCTCCGATATCGACGGTATGGCAAAACGGATCAAGCAGGGGGATTTCGACCTGGTTGTCAATGCAACGGTCCCCCGGTTCGTTCACAATGTCATGAAGGCAAGTCTATCCGCGGGGATCGATTACCTCGACATGGCTTCCAACGAGATTTATCCGGAACCGGATATTCCGGTGGAGCAGTTTTTTTACGCCGAGGAATGGAAGGCCGCCGGCCTGAAATGCTTGACCGGCGCCGGCGGGGACCCGGGCCTGTCGAATATTATGGCGAAAATTGCCGGGCTGGAACTCGATGAAATCGAATACATGTCGATTAAGGATTTCGGCATTGCCGAGTCTGAGGAACCCGTTGCGCTGTGGTCGATGGAAACCTACTTGGAAGACTGTTATCTTCCAGCGACAATTTGGGAAGACGGAAAGCCGAAAAAGGTCGACCCCTTTACCGGAGAGGAGGATTACTATTTTCCCTCCCCGCTGGATACAATAGGACGGTGCTATTTTCACGATCATGAGGAGGCGGTAACAATTCCGCTGTATATCGGTACGCCGATGAAGTACTGCGATTTCAAACTCGGAGAACCCGGGTCGGAGATGTGGAAATTCCTTATTGAAGGACTGGGGATGATGGATCCGGAACCGATTGATTTTGGAAACGGCTGTAAGGTAAGTCCCCGGGAGATGCTGTTTAAGAAGATACCCGCTACTGCTTCGCCGAAAAAACAGATCGAACTGTACGAAAAAGGAAAGCTGGAAAGCAAACTGATGCTGACCTGTGACGCAGCAGGAACGAAAAACGGAAAGCAGGTAAGGTACAAGATGTGGACAAACAGCCCCGCCGGAAGTGAGGCGTGCGCCTGGATTGCCGGGACGAACGACGTGTCCTGGATGACGTCAATCCCGGCTTCGGTGTTTTCGCTGATGATGCTCCGGGATCAGGTCAATCATACCGGTGTATTCCCGCCTGAGGTCTTTTCGGCGGAAGAGGTTGCGACGTTTCTCGCGGGGATTAAGGAATGGGGAATAACGGTTAAAGTTCAAAGAGAAGAGGAAAGTGTATGAAAAAAGTAATGGTCATGGGCGTCGGCGCCCAGGGAAGTACGATTGCAAAACGGCTGCAGGAAGAGTCCGCGGTGGAAGAAATTGTCTGCGCCGATTACGATGAGAAAGCCGCGAAGGACCTGGAGTCAAAGCTGCCGAAGGCGAAGGCGGTCCGGGTAAACGCGAAAGACGTATCGGAAATTACCGCCGCGGCACAGGGCTGCAAGCTGATTGTTAACGGCTGCGCGCCCGATTTCAACATGAATGTGATGGACGCGGCCCTTGCCGTCGGCGCGCATTACCAGGACATGGCCTCGGGGCCCGTGAGCGGCCTCGGCTTTATCGAAGCGGTAGAGCGGCAGCTTGGACGGGACGAGGAGTTTAAAAAGGCGGGCCTTGCCTGCCTGACCAATACCGGATCGGCCCCGGGATTTGCCAACATCGTTACCAAAGAGGCGGTGGAAAAACTCGATTCCTGCAGCCGCGTCGAAATATCGGTGTACGACGGCATTTGGTCGAAAAAGTTCATTCCCTTCTGGTGGTCTCCCGAAACCGCTTTCGGCGACATGGCTGCTGAACCGGTTATCTACCGGGACGGGAAGTTTGTCCGTGTTCCCCCCTTTAACAATCCTGAGATGGTCGATTTTATCGGCCTCGGCCGCAGACGGACGACCGACCATGAACACGAAGAACCGGTCACCATGGGTATCCTGTCGGACAAGGCCCTGAAGGGGGTAAAAGAGGTGGTTTTCCGCTACGGCGGCCCCGGTCTCGATCTCGCGGAATATTTTTATAAAATGGGGCTGTTAAGCGAGGAAGCGGTGGACGTCAAGGGTACGAAAATTGTACCGATGGACCTGATTTCGAAACTGACCCCGCCGGCACCGAAATATCCCGACGAAATTCAGGCCGTTTTAGACGAAGGAATGGTCTCCGAAGAAGGCGCCTTCCGGGTACGGGTGGAAGGACCGAAGGACGGGAAAGATGTGCGCGTCGACTGCTACGTGAATGCCCCGGGACTTACCGACGCATTCGAAAAAGCGCAAATAACCCACGAATCCTATTTTACCGGCCAGGCGGCCTTTTTATTCACGAAGATGTTCGTTAACGGAAAAATCGGTTTGACCGGAGTATTCCCGCCGGAAATGTTCGATAACGGTATGCGGAAGTACTATTTAACCGAAGCGGTGAAACTCGACATTACCGTCGATGAGTACATAACTTCCCGGCTCTACTAACCCACCATCACTTTATTGCGTTTCTAAAGGGGTCCGGACAGTTAAGATGAACTCGAAGGTTTAACAGTCCATTTTCAGAGAGGGCCTGTGTCTTGTAAACATCAGCATCACAGTGAGACGGATTCATCCAAACTCTGTTTTTGTTTGTGTAGCCATAATATTCCTCCTGAACAAATATAGTTAAATTACTATATAGGTAAATGTTTTAAATTCCTTAAATAGCAACTATTACGACAAGTGGAAACGGTATGAAATTCGTAGTTGTTGTTTTCCTTTCTAGCGGTCATAAAAAATAATTTTTTTTATTGACAGTTAAATGAATTAGGCTTACAATAGTTATCATATGATATGAATCATCACAAATGAGCATATAATCTGAATAAATCTTTTAATAAGCACATAGTTGTAATTCAATTACATATGAGCTTGGAGAAAAAACATTTAATGAATGAAAATAGTGGATTGTTATTAGAAGTGAAGTGTTGTAGTAAAGGATTTCCTGGTGTTCAGGCGTTCAATAAAGTAGATTTTGATCTGTATAAAGGAGAAATACATTGCATTGTTGGAGAAAATGGCGCCGGCAAATCCACATTTATTAAAATATTATCGGGAGCCTTAAAGCCGGATGAGGGCACGATTTCTATAAATTCAGAAGAATATTCTCAATTGTCTCCAACGAAAGCCCATGAGTTGGGGATCCAAACCATATACCAGGAAATATCTTTGATCCCCGATTTAACGGTAGGAGAGAATATATTCATCGGAAACTGGCCACTGAAAAAGATAAGATTAATTGATTTTAAAAAAATAAATGATAAAGCTCAAAAAATATTAGATGATTTACAAATAGAATTGGATTTAGACGCCACCGTTAAGGACCTTGGTGTTGCCCATAAACAGTCGGTGCAAATAGCAAAAGCAATGGCTCAGGAAGCAAAGATATTCATTTTCGACGAACCAACTGCTGCTTACAATTCTAATGAAATAGAAAATCTTTTAGAGCTGGTTAAGCAATGCGCAAAGAACGGTATAGGGGTGATTTATATATCCCACCATATGAATGAGGTTTTCGATATAAATGACCGTATTACAGTATTAAGGGATGGCAATAAGATCGGTACCTACAAAAGAGATGAGGTATCTGAAGAAGATATCATGCGTTACATGATAGGGCGGGATATCAATAAATTTTATTACCGCGAGGATGCGTTCATAGATAAGTCAAAATATATTGAGTTTAAAAACTTTTCTGATAATTGTCTTGTGAAAAATGCTTCATTGAAAATATACAAAGGGGAAATCGTTGGTCTTGCAGGCATGGTTGGATCAGGCAGGACCGAGTTAGTTAGTATGATCTACGGTGCAAGAAAACGGGTAACGGGTAATATTTTCTTCGAAGGACGGGAGACCATAAATGCATCACCCAGGAAAGCTATAAAAAAGGGTTTTTCATTTTTAACTGAAGATAGACAGCGGGACGGCTTAATATTAGAACATAGTGTTGCATGGAATATTTCACTCGTATCACTGAGTACTAATGTGAAAAAGTTAATATCAGAGAGGGATGAGAAAGATAGCGTTAAGTCCTACATAAAAAAACTCAATATCAAAACTTCCAGTCTTAACGAAATTATTAAAAATCTTTCAGGGGGAAACCAGCAAAAGGTTGTTTTGGCAAAATGGCTGAATTCCAAACCAAAATTTTTAATTTTTGACGAACCGACTAGGGGGATTGATATTGGAGCGAAAGAAGAAATTTATAAATTTATGGTTGAATTAGTGAAGCAAGGGAAATATATCCTTATGGTTTCGTCAGATATGCCCGAGATAATTGCAATGTGCGACCGGGTATATGTTATGAGAAATGGTTCTATTGTTGCAGAGATCGAAAAAGAAGAAATTAGTGAAGAGAATATTTTGGCTTACAGTTTAGGAGGAAATGGAAAATAAAATGCTTTCAAAATCAGGTAATTCTAAGAAATGGATAAACAACAGTAACCGTTCAATAATTTATTTGCTTGGGATTTTATCAGCGGCTGTTGGTATAATGGCATTGTTAGACGCAAATTTTATCACAGCAAGAAATTTATTGAATATCGTTAATCAACAAGCGTCCCTAGGTATTGTAACAATGGGGGTGTCAATAGCCTTGATTTGTGGATGTATTGATTTGACGGTTGGAAATCTGCTTGCATCAAGTGCTGCTGCAGCAGCCCTTATGTTACGCGCAGACTTAAATCCTGGATTAGTTGTCTTATTGACTTGTGTAATTGGTGTTGCAGCCGGTGCATTAAATGGATTCATTGTTGTAAAGACCCGTATTAATACTTTTATTGCTACTTTAGGTCTAATGAGTATTTATCAGGGAATTGCATTAATCATACCAAAAGGCGTAAATGTTTATTTACAAGGCCGATTCAACAACTTCGGTACATATCGTATCGGCGGTCTAATTCCTATTCCGATTATTTATTTCATTGCCATCGCATTACTTGTTTATTTCATTATGCGCTACACTAAGTTTGGAAGGAAACTTTATTCGATTGGCGGAAATGAAGAAGCTTCTCATCTCGCGGGAATCAATATTGATGTAATTAAAATAGGTGCTTATTCAATTAGCGGTTTTTTCGCTTCCTTTGCTTCACTGATTGTCATATCGCGAATAGGCCAGTCTCAACCTGCAATGGGCTCTTCCTATCCCTTAGAAGCGATAGCTGCTGCCGTTATTGGCGGAGTACCGCTGGCGGGAGGAAGAGGTAAAATACAGGGAGTATTTCTAGGTGTAATTCTTCTCGGTCTTATGCGCAATTCGCTAAATATTTTACGTGTAACGACTTTTTACCAATACATAATGATAGGTGTTGTTATTATCGTCGCGGTCACACTTAGTAAAATTGGAACAAGCAGTAGATGAGGTTGGAAAGAAAATGTAAAGAAGGAGGTGGCGAAGGGCAGAATATAATTGAATTTAAATATAGATTTTTTTGTGCAAAGGACGACCGTTCGTTTAAGGAATAATTTAACCCTTGAGAGCTGTCTAGCGTTAAAACAGAAATAGATAAAGAAAAAGTTATTCTGTTGTTTTAAGGAGAGAACAGATATGAAAAAGATAATAATTGCTTCAATTATTATAATGATGGTATCAACGTATAGTTTTGCAGGAGGTGGACAAGAAAAGGCAGATGATTCTAAACCAATATATAGAATCCTATACATTCAGCCTTCCGCAGAAGCATATAGTCAGATGGAAGTAGATGCATCAAAATTAGTTGTTGAATATATAAACGAAAATGAGACAGAGTTTGGCGCCGAGTTTGATAATGTCAATTCTGAAGCAAAACCTGAAAAGGAGCTGGCGAATGTTGAGGATGGTATTTCCCTAAATTATGATGCTATTATTGATTTTACTGTAGCAAGTGAAACAGCCCAGCGCGCTGCACAGCTTTGTAACGAAGCAGGAATACCTTATTTTGTCCTCGGTCAAGCAGCACCGGGGCCTGGAGAGGTAACGGCTACTATAGGACTTAATTTTAAGCAAGTTGGAGGGTTGGCCGGTGAGTATGTTGCGGAACATTTTCCCAACGCAAAAATTGCGATAGTGCAGGGTATGCTGGGGCAAGGAATTAGCGAACCCATAGAGGCTGGATTTGAAGAAAAGCTGGGTCCGAATAATGAGGTTGTTCTTAGAGCGCCGGGAAATTGGGATGCAGATACAACAAGAGCTGTCGTTACAGATTGGATGACCACATGGGAACCGGGAGATTTCGATATGATATTTGCAATGAATGCAGATATGTATCTTGGTACAGTAGGTGTTTTAGAAGACTCAGGAAGGTTAAACGATCCAATAAGGATTATTACACACAACGGAAGACCTGAGGACTTTCAGGGTGTCATGGAAGGTAAGGCAGTTGCCACTTTATCTAATTCTCCTACGTACGAAGCAGGAATGCTTATGAAGGCGGTGATTACTCACCTGCGCGGAGGAGATGTCCCAAAACGCATTTTTAGCCCAGCTGTAATGGTTGATAAAACAAATCCCGAGGATAATCTCGGGTGGGGGCTGGAAAGCGGAGTTAAAGCTTATAAAGAAGTTGAATTTTAATCAAATAAACATTAAATACTGCGCTGGATTTTACCGTCCAGCGTAGTTAAATTTTATAATTTTGCTTGCTTATCGAAGTGGTACAAATTATCTTCATTTTAAACTAGACTTATACAGAATAAATTGAGAAATTGGGAGCGACTAGTGTGGATGATCATTTATTAAAAGCTAAAATTAGTACACTATATTATCAGCAAAATTTATCAAAAATCGAGATTGCAGAAAATCTGAGAATATCAAGATTTAAAGTTGCTAGATTGTTAGAGGATGCTTTAAAGGAAGGTATTGTAACTATTACAATTAAGGAACCGGAAAACACTTTTATTGATGTTGAAAGCAAGTTGGAAAAAAAATTTAGTATTTTTAGGGCTTCAGTTGTTGATACATCCGATGAATATGAAATTACAAGAAAAGATCTCGGGAAAGCAGCTGCATCCTGCTTAGCCGATTTTATTTATGACGGTGATACCGTCGGCATCGCTTGGGGAACGACAATCTAT
>CAYTSI010000053.1:0-20387 GCA_964440465.1 uncultured Spirochaetales bacterium | reverse complement strand
ACGGCGTCGAACTTGTCTTTACCGGCCGTAAGGCAGACCCACGGCTTATCGAGCGCGCGGACTTGGTAACGGAAATGCGGGAAGTAAAACACTACTACCGGAATGGGGTAATTGCCCGCGCCGGAATAGAGAGTTAGACAAGCGAGAAATAGTTTTCCGCGATTTCCGGACCGCCGATTTTATTTACGCGGCCATTCTTCAGGATGACCGTTCTGTCCGCGAGCGCGAAGGCCGCGCGGTAATCGTGGGTGGTGAAGACACAGGAGGTACCGAACATTTCCTTTAGCCGGCTCAATCCCGACAGCATCAGATCCAAACTTTTAAAATCCTGCCCTACCGTCGGCTCATCCAGCAGAAGGACCTCCGGCCTGCCCGCTGCCGAAGCCGCGACGGTTACGAGTCTTTTCTGCCCTTCACTCAGGCTGAAAGGGTGCCGTTTTGAGAGATCGGACAGTCCGAAAAGACCGAGAAGCTCTTCCGTCCACTCCTCGTCGTCCCCGGAAAGAAAATCAACTTCCCGGCGGACGGTATCCATGAAAAGCTGCCGTCCCGGGTTCTGAAAAACAAAGCCGGTTTTTGCCGCTGATTGTATTTGGCCCCTCTTCGGTTTTATTAATCCCCCCAACAGCTTCAAAAGGGTCGTTTTTCCGCCGCCGTTTTCACCGAGGACCACTACATTTTCCCGTCTTTTGATTGTCAGGGTAAGATTTCGCAAAACAGTCGCGGCGCCGTAGCCCGCGGAAACGTCGTCGAGGCTGTAAACCGTTCCATTTTTTTCGAAAGTCTCCGATAATGGACCGCTCCGTTTTCGGCCTTTCTCCCTCTCCACCCGGGAATGAAACCAGGCCGCCGCTTCCGCGCCGTTTATGTCTTCGGCAACCCTTCCCGCTTCCAGCCATACCAGACGGTCGGCGAAGGGGAGGACAACATCGAGACGGTGTTCCACTACAATGATTGTCCGCCCCCGGTCCGCCTCGCCCCGCAGATACGGGAGCAGAACGGCGGTACCGGCCCCGTCGATGTTCGCGAAAGGTTCGTCTAAAAGCAGAATATCCTGTTCCATTGCAAGGACAGACGCCGTCAACAGCCGCTGTTTTTCACCCCCCGACAGCCGACTGATAAAGGAACCGGTTTTTACGCCCATCATCTTTCCGTATGTATCGATCCGTCTTTTTATATCCTCCCGTGAAACACCGAGGTTTTCGCATCCGAAAGCAATCTCGTCTTCCGCCTGAAGATTGAAAAGCTGCGCCTCCGCGTCCTGCAGTACCGTCCCGACACACCGGGCAATCTCGCCGACTGCCGTACCTCTAATGTTTACACCGTTAACTAAAACCTCGCCGGTGACGGCCGCGTCGAACACCTCCTCTGCCGTTCCGTTGATACAGGAAAGGAGGGTCGACTTTCCCGTACCGCTTTGTCCGCTTATCACCGTCAATTCGCCGGGGCAGAATGTCAGATTGACGCTGTTCAGTATATCGGCGGACGTTTCGCCTCCGTAACTGAGGCTGACCTCCCGCAGCGTCACCCCGGACATTAGACTGTACGCCCGTCAAAAAACCGGAAAGTCAGGGTGCCGCCTATAAATCCACAGATGCAGAGGGTCAGGACAAAATCACGAATTGCCCACCGGACCGGTTTGTACACCGTGGGTTTCGTCTTTGCCGAAAAGCCCCTTGTTTCCACGGAGATGGCAAGGATGTCCGAAATATCGATAATCCGGGCAATAAAAGGAATCAGGAGGGCCCGATATATATGGGCGGCGTTTGTCCATCGAAACCTGACGCCCCGGGCGGTAATCGCTTCCCGAATCCTGTCCATCTCGCTCCGGAGGACCGGGATAAATCGGACGGCAACCAAGAGCCCCAGAGAGAAGGGCCGGGGCACCCCCGCCTGAGTGAGCACTCTGGACAGATCGAGCGGTTTTATCGCCAGAACCGGGACGCTTCCGTGAACCAGGATGAGGATGATAAGCATGGTCCGGAAACTTGAAACCAGGTCTCTGCTCACCACATACGAAATCCCGGAAACGAAAAGGGCGGCGGAGACACCGAAGCGGAACACAAACCACCAGGTGCGGTAATAACCGAAAGCCATGAACAGCAGGCAGGACCCTCCAACCAGCACCGCCTTATACTGAATCCCGTACATAGTAAGGCCGGGAACAATAATTGCTAAAGAAAAAAACAGCGAAAGCACTGGGTGGACGGGACGGCGGATGTAGAGGCGGCGCGGGTCCATTACAGCTGCTTCCTCACCGAATCGGTACGGGGTTTTAAGACCCCCGCTTTCTTCAGTTCCCTCCCGATTTTCAATCCCAGCAGGGACCCGCCGGCACTTAACGCTACAGCAGCTCCGAAGAAAGCAGCCGCTAACCATGGATTTGTAATGTATTCACCTAATTTTTCCCCGCCGATAATCAGGCTTATCCCCAGATCGCCCGGGAACCAGAGGGGTATGGTTACCGCCGCGGCGAATACCGCGGCCATGTCCCGCTTGTAGCCCCGAAAAATCGCGAATGTGAGACCTTCGGCAACCGCGCCGGAAATAATGCAGTTCGCGAACATGATCGGAGACATCATCAGGAGAACGAGCCCGTTTAAGAGCATGGGGATGAATATAGCACCGAATCGTCTTACCCGCATCGCGCCGACGGTAAGAAATAATCCGTAGAACAGTGCCGGCGTCACCATCCTGATCCCGGGCAGGGGTACGGCAACGACAATCGGTACGGTCACGAACCCCGCGAGGGTGACCGCCGCGGCGATAACTGCTAAAAATAGAATGTCCCGCAATTTCATGAAATACCACCTCCTGTAACGACATACCGGACCTACATCTCGAAATCAGCCGGCCACGGATCCTTGAGACACTCCTCGTAGTATCTCCCGGGAAAGGAAACCATCATTGTCTTCGTCATAAGGGAAATAACGTACTTCCCCTTTCGGGTGACGGTATACCTGTCCCGGCTTTCCCGTATTATTCCCGATACCTTCAACATCGATACGAATTTGCCGAGCACATCTTTAATCTCGATGCCGAAAACTTGTTTAAATTCAGCTTTGTCGACCTGTAAGCGGTACAAGCCCGTCATAAACCACCTTCTCATTACCCTGGTTTCCGGCATGGTTGATCCAGTTGCTATGGGCAATCCTGTCTCCGTGCTTTTTATGTAGGCATCGAGATAGAAGGTATTGACATAGAACAGCCCGCCGAGTTTTGTATGGGCGCTTAAGCCGACCCCGATGTTTTCATCCCGTGAACAGGTGGCATAGGGCACTTCATTTTTTTCTGCCCGAATAAAATCCCAACAGCTCGATTGGACATAGCCGGTTGATTCAAAATAGTCGCATGTGGAATAAAACATCTTCTTTTCAACCCGCGGGGGAGGAACGGTAACCAGTCCCTTTGTTGAATCGCGGTACCATTTCGTGTGAGGAAACAGCATAAACGGATATACGGAAATTTGTTGGGCCTTCGACTCTGCCGCGACGGCAAGATCGTCCACCAGCAGGGATGTATCCTGCCCCGGCATGCCGTATAATAAATCGAGGCTTATGTAAAACCCCTTTTTCAGAAGCAGGTCGATGGCCGATAAAACGGTGTCCGCGTCATATTTCCTGTTCATCCGCTTTAGAGTATTCGCGTTAAAAGACTGGACACCAAGACTGATTCTATTAATTCCGGCCTCTTTCAATAATTCGGCCATTGGTTCGTCTATATCCTCGGGACTCGCTTCCATTCCGAAATCTCCGTACACATCGAAAACCGACCGGAAGTATTCCGCTATTTCAATCACTTTCTTCCAGGTAAGGCTCGGTGTTCCTCCCCCGAAATAAATTTCTCCTGTTTTTCCAATACCACCTTTTTCCTTGTACAATGCTATCTCTTTTTTCAGGGCCCGCGCGTACCTGTCTGCTTTTTCTTCTGAATAGGCAATACTGCGGAATGAACAGTAGGGGCACAAACGGCGGCAAAACGGCATATGAACGTACCAGCCGATACCGTCAAGGTTGACAGGAAACTCAGGTTCAATTTTCGAAAACCGGGTCCCTTTCAGACCCTTTGTAATCATTTTCTCCGCCATTCGTTCAACGATCATGGTGTTTGTTACCTACGATTGACGTGCGGCTCCGGCACGCGATTCGTTTGTTAATCTACCGGGAGGATGATTGGAGAATTGATGCTGATTAATAGTATAACAACGATCTTTCCACGCCTCGCACCCAGGAGCTTGTGATATACGACCCTTCGACGAAGGGCGATTACAGGCAGGTCTCCTGACTCGAGGGTGATTACGATGCTTCGTCGCCTTCCCGTTTTTTTGCCCCTCGGATATCGACACGGGTTCAAAAAACAGTGACCGGACATTCCCGCGTGTTTCGGGCGGCCCCGAAAACGTGCAAGTCCTTGACGTGCATCTAACCTCTCACAGTACCTGGGGGTGTCCTGGATTTTCACCCGGTTCCCTTTTAAGCCCTTTTTTACATTACGGGCACCTGTAATGATACATATAGTAGTAAAGCCGAAATGAAATGTAAAGGTTTTTTACTTTTTTTTTTACACAACACCGCGGCCATTCAGTCCCTACTCCACCGCCCGCTTTACCTGAAAAACGGCAAGCAGAAAAAACACGATGCCGTACGCGGCAAGCACAGCCGGGTGATACAGCGGGAACGGACGATTGAGGAAGAGGCCCCGAATCGATACCGAGGCGTGGGTAAGGGGGATGATCTTCGCCGCCAACTGCAGAAAAACGGGCAGCTTCTCCAGGGAAAAGAACGTCCCCGCTAAAAATGACATGGGAACAATAATAAAGGAATTAACATAATTCATGTCCCGGTGGGTTTTTACCGTAAGCGAGATAAAAACGCCTAAGGAGGCGAATAAGAAAGTATTGAGAAGGACGGGGATAATAATAAACGGAGAAATAGAAGCAGGGTTTCCCGCCAGCGCCCCGGCAGTTATCAGGAAAAGAAAACTAAAAAGCCCCTTTGTCATGCCGAAGAGGACAAACCCGACGACTATCCCGCAGGGCCGTATCGGCGCCAGTAAAAACTCTTCAAACTGTCGGGTAAAAAACCTGGCAATGTTTATTTCCGTCCCGATGCTGAAACTCTGTGTCATTCCCGACATGGCCATCAATCCGGGAAGCATAAATAAAAGATACGGGACCCCTTCAACGGTCAGTTCCTTCCCCACCCCCCAGCCGAAGGCGACCGCGTATAAAAGCGGCGAAAGGACAATGCCTACAACCGTTTTTACCAGACGCCGCTTCACAATCAGCATATTCCGGAGATAGACGGCCCAGGTCTGTATCATGTAAGCCCCCCCTCCCCGGTTAGATGAATAAACACATCTTCCAGCCCGGTCCTCCGGATCGTCAGTTTTCTGTATTCAACGCCGGCGTCAGATTCGGCATTTTCCCGCAGCGGATAGTAGGAGCGAAGTGTTTGTCCATCGAGGAAAGTTTCCCGGCACCACGGCCCGAGGTCTTCAATCAGGTTTTCCGGTTTGTCGAGTCGTATTAGTTTTCCCCTGTGGATGATTCCGACGCGGTCGGCATAATTCTCCGCCTCCTCTATGTAGTGAGTGGAAAAAAAGATTGTCTTCCCGCCTGCAGCAAGGCTTTTTATCAGGTTCCATATTTTTACCCGCGCGTGCGCGTCCAGCCCCGCGGTCGGTTCATCCAGGAAAATAATATCAGGTCCATGGAGCAGCGCCCGTACAATCTGCAGCTTCCTCTTCATCCCCCCCGAAAACGTACGGACTACTCTGTCACGGGAAGCTGAAAGTTCCGCGAAATTGAGAAGAGAATCAATTTTCGCCCGTGCCGTCCTGCCTTTCATCCGGTGCAGATACGCGTGAATAGCCATATTTTCATACGCCGAAAGGTCTAAGTCGATATTGAAATGCTGGGACACCAGGCCCAGCCGCGTCAAATATTCCTTCCGGCTCCCAACCAGGGTCACACCGCCGATTTCAACAGTCCCGGCGCTGGGGAGACACAGACCACAAATCATTTTCAGCGTTGTCGTCTTGCCGGCGCCGTTTGGACCTAAAAACGCAAACAGCTCCCCCCGGGGGATTGTTAGATTGAGGCAGTCAACCGCGGTAATCCGTTTGTCGAAGTCTTTTGTCAGGTTTCGTATTTCAAGCATATCTGTTCTGTAACGGAATGAAATAGGGACAGCAGTATTCGGGGTCGCGGTGAATACGGACATTGATATGAAACACCTCGGCAAGGAGCTCCGGAGTAATGATTTCTTCCGGAGTGCCGGTCCTGTAAACAACGCCGTCTTTTAACACGATAAGCCGCTCTGAATACCGGGCGGCCTGGTTTAAATCGTGCAGGACCATCACGAAGGTAAGCTCCATTTCACTGTTCAGGCGTTTAATAAGTTCCAGTAGTTCAAACTGATGGCTGATGTCCAAAAAGGTTGTCGGCTCGTCCAAGAGCAGGACCTCCGGTTCCTGGGCAAGGGCCATGGCAATCCAGGCACGCTGCCGCTCGCCTCCGGAAAGTGTCAATACAAGACGGTGCTGCAGGGGGCCCATTTTTGTCAGTTCTATGGCCCTGTCTACCGCGACAAAATCGCTGTGGCGCAGCCGCCCCGCGGCGGACAAATGCGGGAAACGGCCGTAACTGACCAGATCACGCACCGAAAAATCATCGGGGACCGAATGGATTTGCGGAAGGACCGCCAGTTTTTTCGCCACTTCTTTCGTATTCATCGAGTGGATTTCCCGGCCGTCGAGATAAACCGTGCCGCGGGCCGGCTTCAGGTTCCGGGAGAGAGACTTTAATATGGTTGATTTTCCGGAACCGTTTGCTCCGATAATCGTTACAATTTCCCCTTTCTCTACATCGATGTCCGCGCCGTAAATTACCTTGTGTTTTCCGTACCGCAGATGAATTTTTTCAGTTCTAAGCATCGCGCTGTAAACCTCCCCGTAAGAGATAAAGGAAAAACGGACCGCCTAACACCGCCATGATGATCCCTACCGGGATTTCAACCGGATCAAAGACAAGGCGTGCCGCGATATCACACACAATTACCAAGCCCGCTCCGAGCAGGGCGGAGCCGGGAAACAGAAACCGATAGTCGCTCCCGATAATGAGCCGGGTTATGTGCGGCACAATTAATCCGACAAAACCTAATAACCCTACCACGCTGACAGCCGCGGCGGCAAGAAGGGACGCGATTCCAATCATGACCATTCTGGTTGATTCGATCCGCAGGCCGAGGCCGGTGGCGACGTCATCCCCTAACATCAGCACATTGAGCCGTTTCGCCATGAAATTGACAAAGACAAATCCTCCCAGGGCGTACGGCCAGAGAATATTGAAATGCTTCCAGGTACGGGCGCTCAAGCCGCCGACCATAAAACCGATTACCCCCTGGACCCGTTCGGGGTAAAAAATCATCATTGCGTTGGTCCCCGCCCCCAGCATGGCGGAAACGGCAACACCTGCCAGCACCAGCCTCATTGGTTTGATCCCGTTTTTCCATGCCAGAAGATAGATAAGAATTGTCGCGGTAAACGCCCCGACAAATGCCGCGGGAGTGATAAGGTAAAAAAAATGGGGCAGGACGATCATGACGACCATTGCCGCAACGGCGGCACCCGAAGAGACACCGATTATATTCGGCGCCGCTAAGGGGTTCCGCATTACGCCCTGCAGTATCGCGCCGGATATTGCCAGGCACATTCCCACAAGACCCGCGACAATCGTCCTTGGAAGCCGAATATTCCAGATAATCTGCCTGTTCGTCCCCTCCTGCTCGATGAAAATTGCTCGAAGAACATCAGAAACGGATATTTTCAATGCGCCTAAGCTCACGCTTACCAGAAAGCCGGCCACCATAACGGCGGTGAGGATAAACAATATGAGTATACGGTAAGCCGTACGTTCCCGTACGGCGTTTTTCGCGGCGTCTATCCTGTCTTCCGTCCGCACCGCGGCCGGCTGAAATTGCTTCAATACAGGACCTCCGCCATATACCGGAACGCTTCCGGAAACTGATTATTCGGCCTATAAAGAAACAGTTTTTCCGGAAGAAAGTGGACGTTCCCCTCCCGTACGGCATCGATCCCGCCCCAGGCCTGGCTGGACATGAAGTCTTTTTTCAGTTTCTCCTCGATTTCACTGACATCCCCCATCGGTGTTATGAAAATAACGTCCGGGTCCCGGTCAACGATGTGTTCCAAACTTAAGGTTATGCGTTTCTGCCCCCTGTCGGGAGCATCGATTTCCGCAATGTTTATTCCGCCTAAAAGCGACGCAATATGGGCCGTATGCGCCGTGTTGAGTTCGGCCGAGACACTCCGGGGAGAAGCGAATAACGATAAAAATGTTGTTTCCGGCTCGTCTTTATAGCGGCCGATAATATCCCGGACCTCCCCGCGGAGGTCGGGAACGATCTTTTCAACCACTTCACGGT
The DNA here is from genome assembly GCA_964440465.1 of uncultured Spirochaetales bacterium. Classification (GTDB taxonomy): domain Bacteria; phylum Spirochaetota; class Spirochaetia; order SPDA01; family CAZSGZ01; genus CAZSGZ01. The sequence goes on along the minus strand of CAYTSI010000053.1, from coordinate 11,940 downwards.
TGCCCACTAAGCGCGCGAAAAGGTCTAGAATATATACAAAATCGCTGTAGTTATCATAACTGAGAATAATACTCTCAATACCTACGTCATCGAGAATAATCCGCAGATTACGGTGGTTGTCGATATTGCTTAAAATAACAAAATCCGGACTCAGGGAAAGGATTTTTTCCGTGTTCGGATGGACCACACTTCCCGTTGTCTCTAAGTCCATGGCCCCTTCCGGTATTCCCGTCCCCCGCCGTGTTTCGGGTCTGCCGACGGCAGTACCGCCGGCCAAATACCAGAGTCCGAGCATTGAGGTATGGTTCGGAACGACCCGTTTCGGATTTTTCGAAAGAACGACTTCTTCCCCGTCAAAATCGAGGGCGGTAATGGTTTTCGCGGTTTCAGCTATAATCAGGGGATTATCAATCGCTGCCGCGGCGGCCTGTTCAGCTACCGCCGGCTTCTCCCCTGCCCGGCTTTCGGGTTCCTGTTCTCCCGATTGTTCCGTTTTGCCTCCCGCACATACCGTTCCGGCGATAAGCAGCATCATCAAAACTGCTAAAAAAATTGCCGGCATACTATTTTTTTTCATCATTGTCTCCTCAAAAGTGTTTTTGAGGTACTTGTTCCGGAGAAAATAAAAAAACCCGCGCGTGATCTTCATATACCATGCGCGGGGTCCGTTTTTCCCCAAACTGCTCCCCGGTACAAAGGTGTACCACGCCTTCGTACGGTGTTCATTTCAGGCAGGTCTTCTGGCTCCCGGGTCAATCTCCTGCCGGCCTTCCCATTTTGTTTAGCTGACATGCAGCCGGCAAAACAGTGGCGTTTCGGCTTTCGTCTCCGGTCACAGCGGCGGCCCCGCTCCCGATTTAAACGGGATTCCCTTTTACTGTTCCCTTGAACAGTACCTGAAAATCGTTACGTTATTATTAAAAAGCATGAAGGGCGGTTTGTCAATCGGTAGACAAACCCGTTTTGAGCATTGTACCATAGAAAGCGTGTCAGGGAGGGGACATGAAAAAAGCCGCGTTGTTTTTCATCATTTTTCTCGTATCAGCAGCCGCTTTGAGCGCCCACCCCCACATGTTTATCGATTCGAAGGTCACTTTTCAGTTCAATGAAAACGGACTCGAGGGGTATTGGGTGGCATGGTGGTTTGACGGCGGGTTTACCGCGATGATTTTAACTGATTACGATATAGACAAAAACGGATCGTTTTCACCGGCAGAGGTCCGCGAGATCGAAGCTGGCGCCTTTTCCAATCTGGAAAATTACGGTTATTTCATGTTTATAACCGTCGACGGAGTTTCCGTTCCCGCGGCAACTCCGGTCAATTTTAACGCCTATTTAGACGGCAAGAGGCTGGTGTATGAGTTTTTTGTTCCCCTTTCCGTCCCCGGTCCCTACGACTGGACCGCGGTAAAACTGGCAATATACGACGAAACATTCTTCTGCGACATCGCGTTTATCGAAACGCAGCCGGTAACAAGCCGCGGTTACTACAGTTTCGAAGTTGCTTCTGAAATCGCCCCCGATCCGAACATCGTTATCAATTACAACAATGACAACACAGCTGGCGGGCGGAGCGAAAAACGGTACACCGGCTACGCGAACCCGATGACGGTGAAACTGCAGTTTCGGAAGAAATAGATGAAATTCCCCGCCTTTCTTCTGCTGTTGTTTTTCATCATACTGCCCGTTTCCTCCCAGGGAAACCCCTTTATCGGCAGCGCGGCCCCGCGGCAGGAAGAAACTGAACGGATGAAATCAGTCCCGTCAGCCGTGGCCGGGAGGCTCTTTCCCAAACTTGCCGCGGTACAGAAAAAACTGAACGATACGATCTCCGAAGCGGTGTATGAAATACAGAAAACTCCCTCAGCCGGAATTATCCTGTCGGTTTTAGGTGTCAGCTTTCTGTACGGATTTATCCATGCCCTCGGGCCGGGGCACCGGAAAATTATCTTGAGCTCGTATTTTTTAAGCGAGCAGATCCGCCCGCTGTCCGGCATTCTCATGGCCTTTTCCGTTGCTATGCTCCACGGTATTGCAGCTTTGGCGCTAATCAGTATTCTTTTCTTTATTTTACATACGGCGGTAAGCATCAGCTTTAACGCGACCTACCTTCTTGTTGAACGGGTCAGCTACGGGATTATTGTTCTATTAGGATGCTATCTGATTTTTCACGTTTTCCGGGAACGGAAAAGCAATACCCGGCAAACGGCAAATCAGCCGCTGCAGAGGGGTAAAAAGCGGATTTTCGAGCGGATTATCTTTATTGTTTCAAACGGTGCGGTCCCCTGCCCCGGGGCGGCAATGCTCCTTATTTTTACCTTTGCCTACGGGCTGTATGCCCTGGGAATATTCGCGGTGCTTGCCATGAGTATCGGTATGGGGCTTCTTCTCTCCCTTATTGCCGCGGCGGTCCTTCTCGGCAAGGAGAGGGGCCTGAAGCGGCTGTTTCTCGGGAAGAAAGGGAAAACTGCCTTGCTGATTGTAGAACTAACGGGAAGCGCGGCGGTCCTGACGTTCGGGGCCGTTTTGTTCTTAGGCTCCTTTTGACAATATCTCTTCCCGTGCTATACTCTCTTCCATAAATACAATGGAAGATTCCAATATCCTGGCGCTGCTGCAATTAAATCCTGCCGGTCCGCCTCCCTGGTTCCGTATGGCGGTAAATCGGGCGGTGGAAGACTGTTTTTCTCCCGTTTCCAAAGGGGAGGTAGACGGCAAAAATATTTCCGCCCTTCTTTCAAAATATTATCGGCAGCCGATTGGCTGTGTGTGTACCCCGCTGCCGCTTTCGGCTTGCATGGATCTTTTGAAGGGGGTCGAAACTACCGACATTACCTTCACTTTTTTTACTCAAGAGGTTTTAAAGGAAACTCTTTTCGGTATCGACTTCGGGAAATATTTGTCAGCGCCGCGCTTTCCATTGAGCGTCATTTTCGGCTTGGAAAATACGATGAAGCACCCGCGGGCCCGGCTCGACATGCTGCCGCCGGCCACCCCGATCCATACAGCCCTGGTTACGAAAGCCTTTACTGACACCGATTTTCAGAAAAAAACAGAAACCGAGGTCAAAACGGCAAGCGCCGGCACTGCTTCCCGGGGCCGACGCGTAAAACCCGCAAAGCTCCCGGCACTGATGGTCCAGGGGACCTCCTCGAACGCCGGCAAGAGTATTCTCGCCGCCGCTTTCTGCCGCGTCCTCCTGCGGGAGGGATACCGTGCAGCGCCGTTTAAAGCCCAGAATATGGCGCTGAACTCTTTCGTTACCGCCGGCGGCGGGGAAATGGGCCGGGCCCAGGTTGTGCAGGCGGGAGCGTGTAAAATTGATCCCGACGTCCGGATGAATCCGGTATTGCTGAAACCGAATTCCGACACGGGCAGCCAGGTAATCCTCGAGGGGAAACCGATCGGCAACATGAAGGCCCTCGATTATTACGAGTACAAGCAGAAACTGTGGGACACCGTAACCGCGTGCTACGATTCGCTCTCTTCCGAATACGATGTCATTGTTTTAGAGGGCGCCGGCAGCCCCGGCGAGGTAAACCTGAAGGCCCACGATATCGTCAATATGCGGATGGCGGAATATGCCGGCGCGGCGGTCCTCCTTACCGGGGACATCGACCGCGGCGGGGTTTTCGCCTCCTTTGTCGGTACCCTTGCCGTTATGGAAGAATGGGAACGTTCCCTCATTACCGGGTTCCTCGTCAACAAGTTCCGTGGTGATGCCTCGCTGCTTACGCCGGCCTTCGATTACGTTTTTAATTATACGGGAAAGCGGGTCCTCGGCACCGTCCCCTATCTCCGGGATTTAGGTCTGCCGGAAGAGGACTCTCTCAGCTTTAAGGAGGAACTGTACAGGGACGGCAGTGCCCGCGGGGAACTGACGCTTTACCTTATCGACCTGCCCCACATCTCCAACTTTACCGACATCGACCCCCTCCGGGGGGAACCGGATGTTTCCGTTCATATTGTCCGCTCAAAAGCGGACATGAAGTCCCTTGCTTTGGGAAACCCTCCCGACGCCGTTATTATTCCCGGCAGTAAAAATGTTATTAAAGACCTCCAATTTCTCCGGCAGACCGGAATCGCCGAATCGCTGAAAGCATACGGTTCAATTGAAGGACCTCCGGAAATTGTGGGAATATGCGGCGGTTTCCAAATGCTCGGGAACACAATCCGCGATCCCTATCAAATTGAATCGGATGAAGAACAAATCGGCGGGCTTTGCCTTCTCGATATCGATACCGTCTTAGCACGTGATAAGACCCTCAGCCAGACAAAGGGGCGGCACATTGACACCGACCTTCCCGTACAGGGGTATGAAATACATCACGGCAGGACGGAAATCCGCGGCGGCAGGGTACTCATCGAGACCGTATCTTCCGGCGGCACCAAAGGCGTCGGCGGCGCGGCCGCGGCGGACATGCCGGTGTGGGGCACCTACCTTCACGGAATATTCGATTCAGACGGTTTCCGTCACTACTTTTTAAACCGCCTCCGTCAGCGGAAAGGGCTTTCCCCCTTAAACGAGCGGCCGGCGTACGACCTGGAAAGCGCCTTCGACCGCCTCGCCGATGTTGTCCGGGATTCGGTGGATCTGGATGTTATTTTGCAAAGCGCGGGCCTTCGCTGATTGCACAGCTTTTTCTCCTTACGGTCTGTTCCCCCTGAAATATCCCGTCTTCGATGCACGGACCCGGTCAATTTCTCCTAAATCGAGGACCGCACCGCAGGACCCTTCACGCCGGGAAACCGCTTTTGCAATGATCTCCCCTTTCGGTCCTAGTATCAGTGCCGCTCCGGGAGAACGGCCGGTCCGGGGAAATTCCTGGATCAAATTGCAGGAAACAACAAAGCAGCTGTTGTCATAGGCCCTCGCCGGAAGAAATCGAAGCATACGGCTATATTTTCCGCGGGGCGTCTCCCTCGGACTTGCAAAGGGGGCAAAAATGATGTCGCAGCCTTCATCCGCTAACTGTGCCGCTAATTCGGGGAAATGGTTTTCATAACAGAGAAGTATTCCGCAGCGCGCCCCGGCGGCTCCGGCAGTGAACTGCTTAACCCCGCTGCCGGGAGAAAATGTCCGCCGTTCACGCGGGGAAAGGACCGTTTTGTCATGATGAAAGAGGAATTCCCCCTCTCGAATTGCCGAGTGTCTGATATAGACGGCATTTTCCGAGTAAAAGGGATATCCCGCAAGCAGTACCGTTTCCGGAATGTTTTCCGAAGCGGACAGGACCGCCGTAAGGGCCTTTTCCACCCGCGCCCGTATTGCACGAAGTACAGACGTGTCATTCACAAAACCGGAAACGCACATTTCAGGAAAGAGGATAAAATCGGGCTGTCTGCCGCCGCCCGCGCGGCCGATCCAGCGGAGGATGGAGGCCAAATTCGCCTCCGGTTCGCCCGGTTTCGCGAAAAAGTTTACGCTCCGAACGCTGACAGGCTGCAGCGGCCGGAACTTAGAACTCAATTCCTTTCTGTGCATGGATGCCTTTTTTAAGCGGGTGTTTGATATTAACCATTTCCGTTACCAGATCGGCCGCCTCGATGAGTGCCGGAGGAGCGTATCGGCCGGTAACGACAATAACAGCGCTTTCGGCTGCACGGCGCAGCGGCCCCGTTAGTTCCGCGTCCGTCAGCACACCATAGCGGTGCAGGTAGGTAAGTTCATCGAGAACAATGAGGCCGAATACGTTCGAATTCAAAATATTCAGCGCTTCATCCCATCCGGCCCGCGCGGCCCGCAGGTCTTCTTCCGGTTTCTTCGATTTAGAAAGCATCCCCAGCCCGAAACGGCGTACATGTACATTTTCCACCCCGTTTAAAAACGAAATTTCCCCGGGGGACCATTTCCCCTTTATAAACTGCAGCAGTGCTGTTTTCATTCCATGCCCTAAGGCCCTGATCATCAGCCCGACGGCGGCCGTTGTTTTCCCTTTCCCCGTACCGGTATATACTATCAGCACGGTCACCGTCTCCTGTTTTTCCGGCTTATAAAAGATATTTTTGCCGGTATCTTCGGTTTAAACAGGAACAGAAGGATTGGAATAACCGTTACGGTTAACAGCGCCGTTGTTATCATGGAGACCGCCACAATCCAGCCGATATCGTTGATAATTCCGTAACTCGAAAAGAGGAGCACCAGAAACCCGATTCCCACGGCAAGGGCGTTTGAAAAAATTCCCTTTGTTGTTTCCACGACCGCGTCGACAATGGAATGAATATATTTTCCGCTTTGCAGATAGAGCCGCCGGAAGCGGGAAAAGAAGTGGATCCCGTAATCGACCCCCACCCCGAGGCCGACGGAAGCGATAATTGCCGTCGCCGGATTCAGGCTCACATTGAACAGCCACATAATTGCAAAATTAAAGAGGATTGCAATGGTAACGGGAAAGGTTATAAGCATTCCGAGGATCGGGGTCCGGAAAAAAATCGATAGGATAACAAGGATCGTTCCAATCGTCATAAAAAGGCTGATAATTTGGCTGCGGACAATGTTCTCTCCGTTTTTCAAACGGATATAATCTCCCGCGTAGCGGACGGTAATGTCCCCGGGAACGGCATCTTCGAGAAGCGGTCCGATCTCGGCAAGAAGCACTTTCATTTTTTTTGTATTCGAATCCCGCAGGCGCACATGCATGCACGCCGTCGAGAAATCCCTGCTGATATAATTGTAAAGCATTTTGTTGTCCCCGAGATCTTCCGATGTAAGCATGCCGGCTAAGCGTTTTACAAAAAGATCGCTTTCCGGTATGACAAACGCCTCCGGGTCGTTTCGTTTTATTGTATAAAACAGCATCTTGATGTAATCGGCAACGGAAGTCACGTAACCCACATTCGGCTGCGTTTCAATAAACTGCTGCACCGTATCGAGGGCGTACACCGCGTCGGGCTGCTTAAACCGGTCCGCCTCTTCCGATTCGAAAACAATATACAACGTCCCGATTCCCCCGAAGGAATCCTCGATCCGTTCCGTTACCTGCCGTACCGGTGTAGACTCTTTAAAATAGCGCACTTCGTCGGTGTCCGCTTCGGTACGGACAAGTCCGAACACCGAAATACCAAGCATACCTAAAACTATCGCGGCGGGTATCGGCCAATAGCGCATTATTCCCAGTGCCGTGTGCTGCAGGACCCGCATGCGCGAAAAATGTTTCTGAAACAATTCAGGTTTCTCCTTTTTCTTAAAGGAAAAGGACGCCAGGATGATAGGTATATACAGCAGCGAAAATCCCATAGCAACGATGACCCCGAACCCGAGAAACAGACCCATATTTTTCAGCGACTGCCCGCTTGCAAAGGCGAGGGAGGAAAAACCGAGGGCCGTGGTTACCGACGTTAAAATGATCGGCGTTTTCAGCTTGTCCATTGCCTGCTTAACGGCAAGCACCGGATGCTGCTTCCGGTTGTAGTAGTGAAGAAACTCACTTAAAATATGGATCCCGTCGGCACAGCCTAACGAAATGAGGATGACCGGGATTACAGTCTCGGTTAACGTTATCGGCGAACCGAGAATTCCTTTCAGCCCGAATGTCCAGGTAACGCTGATAAGTGTTACCATAATGGGGATAAGCATTGCCCGGAAGCTGCGGAGGGCAATTAGCAAAATAAGCATGACAACCCCGAGGGCGATGGGAAACAACTTCAACAGGTCGCTGGACATGTACTCCATAATTGCCGACTGGACAATGGGATGGCCGGAAAGGCCGATACTCAGAAAGGGGTACAGCCCCTGTAATTCGGTAACGCGATTGTCGATCTCCGTAACCAGCTCGTTTAGCAGCTCGTTATTGTAACTGATGCTTACCGAAACCGGGAGTGTAACGATTGTGCTCCTGCCGTCGGAACCGGCAAGTTTTCCCGAAAAGAGGGGATTCGCGGTAACGGCGGTTTCTATTTTTTCCGCTTCCTCCCCGGTCATTTCCGGTGAAATAGCAACTGACGACAGCTCCGGCAGTGTTTTCGCGAGCACCGTAATGCTCAAGGCCTCATCACCCCGGACCCCTGCTACTGAACTCAAACGCTTGGTAATTTCATCGACGGCGGGAAGCATTTTTTTATCGTATACGGACAAATCGGAGGAAATAAGCAGCACGATTTCTTCGGAACTCCCGAACTGATCTTCAATAAGCTGATTGTAGGTAAAAACCGGATCATCATCGGCAAGCACTTTGGTTATGCTTCCGTCAATTTTCGTCCGGACAGAAAAAATCCCTAACGCGACGGTAGCAGCTCCTAGGATACTTAATATCAGTACACGGTTTCGCAGAATGTTTTTTACCATAACTGGAATCTATCAAGAGAAGAGGAAGTAATCAATATTTCATTTTCATTTGCACTAGACCCGTATAACCGCTATGATATATAATAATGGCTTCACACATATATCTTGTAGATGACGAGATGCTCCTCAACATGGGTCTGCATTCGTTCCTTCAAAAACGGGGATACGCCTCTACGATGTTCAGCTCCGGAGAAGCCTGTCTCGAATCGCTGGCCGAGGGCAGCCTGCCCGACGTTATTCTGATGGATATCAATTTCGGCCCCGGAAAAATGGACGGCCCCGCAACTACAAAACTGATCAACGAGCAGTACGACATCCCCGTTATTCTCCACTCAGCGTATACGGAAAAGGAAATGCTCGACAAAACGAAGGAGATGACGAAATACGGCTACATCAAGAAATTCCCGGGAAATGAACAGTTTGTCCTCGCGAACATAGAAATGGCCGTTAAGCTCCACGGATCTCAAAAACTGTATCGGGAAATGTTTTACAACAGTAACGATGCAATTTTTCTGCATTCAATAACAGAAACGGGAATGCCGGACACCTTTTTTGAAGTTAACGACGTTGCCTGTAATTACCTCGAGTATTCACGGGAAGAACTCTTACAAATGAATCCGGCGGACATTGATTCTACATCCACGCTGACCGATATCACCGAAATCATGCGTGAGTTATCGACAAAAAAACGGATAACCTTTGAACATGTCCATATTACAAAAACCGGGAAAAGAATCCCCGTGGAAATTAGTTCACACCAGTTTATTCTTGATAAAAAACCGATAATAATTTCCTCGGCGCGGGACATCTCGATTCGGAAACGGATGGAAAAAGAGCTGCGGAACTCTGAAATGCTTCACAGGACCACCTTAAGCAGTATCTCGGATACGGTTTTCTTGACCGACGAACAGGGAAACTTTGTTTATATCTGCCCGAATGTCGAAGTAATTTTCGGGTACAAAGAAAAGGAAGTATGGACCTTCGGCAACATCAAAGCCTTATTCGGAAATATTCTCATACGAACTGAAGAACTTGACGCGGCCGGGGAAAAACGCAACATTGATTGCGCGGTTACCGCGAAGGATGGCGTGTACCGAAGCTTACTTGTAAACGTAAAGCGGGTATCCATAATGGAGGCGAAACGGCTGTATACCTGCAGGGACGTGACTGAATTAAAAAAAAGTGAACAAATGTATCGGGAGCTCTCGAACCACCTGCAAAACGTCCGTGAAGAACAAAATGCCTATATCGCGCGTGAAATCCATGACGATTTAGGGCAATCGTTGACCGCTTTAAAAATGAACTTAACGATGGTCGATACCGCGCTGCAAAAAATGGAAAAAAACGAAACTGTTCGGGAGATACAGGAAACCACCTCAGACATGAAACATATTCTTACAGGAATTGTTACAAAAATACGGACGCTTACAAGCGAACTGCGCCCTCCCGTCCTCGATACCATGGGAATTGTTGAAGCCTTACAATGGCACACCGAGGAATTTGCAAAACAATTCGGCATACAAATCAATTTCATTTCCACCCTCGAAGAGGCTGAAATCGGTGAAGAAAAATCATTGGCCGTTTTTCGAATTGTCCAGGAGGCTTTAACAAACAGCGTCCGGCACGGTTCACCTTCCGAAGTGTCGGTATCTATACAAAAAACCGGTACACAGATAACAATTACGGTTGTAGACAACGGACGGGGTTTCGCGCCGGACCAAACACGTCAAAAAAATAACTACGGGCTGATAGGAATGCAAGAGCGGGCCCTGCAGGTTGGCGGGTGCCTCGTCATCGACAGTACACCCGGAGTGGGTACATCGGTCTCGCTCCAGGTTCCGGTCTGAGGGTACAGGATGATTCGCACGGTAATCGCGGATGATCATGATTTAATACGCGACGGTTTTAAAAAGCTGATAAGCGGCGAAGCAGATATGACGGTAAGCGGTGAAGCAGCGGACGCCCGTGAGCTGAGTGAATTGGTCGTTTCCACTCCCGTTGATGTCCTCGTCCTCGATATCAGTCTGCCCGACAAAGACGGCATGGAAATATTAAAAGACCTGAAACAGACCGCGCCGGAGGTAAAAATACTCGTTTTAAGCATGCATCCGGAAAGCAGGTACGCGAAGCGGGCAATTAAAAACGGCGCCGCCGGATACCTGACCAAAGGAAGCGCCTCGGAAGAGTTACTAACCGCGATCCGCCGCATTTACCATCACGGTACATACATTACCCCTTCCCTCGCGGAAGAACTTGCCTCCGGTTTACGCAGCCGGGAGTCCGAACAACCGTTGGAAACACTTTCCGACCGGGAATACCAGGTCCTGCTCCATATCGGCCGCGGGAAAAAACTCAGCGAAATTGCTGAACTCCTGCACGTCAGCGTCAACTCCGTTAATTCCTACCGCCGCCGCCTCTTCGATAAACTGAAGCTCCACTCGATAGCCGACTGTGTCCGATATGTTCTCGAGAACCACCTTGTAGATTAACAAACCCGCCTCTGCCGCAAAAAAGCGGCAAAATGTTTATACCTTCTGCGGCAGACAGCACCGGCACGGCGGATTATGATGACATCATTGGAGGAACAGGTGAAGGTCCTTATTGCCGATGATTCATCCCTTTTGCGGAAAAATCTTCGGAAGCTGCTTGCATCGGTACAGACGGTAGAAACAATTGTCGAATCCCACAGCGTCTTGTCGACAATAAACCAGATTGAAGTCGAAAATCCCGATGCCGTTATCCTGGACATTCAACTGCCCGACGGTACCGGCATAGATGTCCTCGCGTTTCTCAACACAAAAGACCCGAGGCCGTTGACCATAATCCTCACCAACTTTCCCAGTGAAAACAACAAACAGTACTGCATAGAACGGGGCGCCGATTATTTTTTTGATAAATCAAACGAATATGAACAGGTAATTACTGTTTTAGAAAACTGTAAAAGGAGAACGAAATGAGCGACGAGCAATTATTACTCGCGGATGATGAAGATGAAAATTCACAGGAAGACCAGTTTCTGTTGTGTAAACTCGAAAACGAAGAGTACGGCATCAATATTTCCGATGTACAGTCCATTGAAGAACTCCAATCCATTGTGTCGGTGCCGGACATGCCCGATTACGTGAAAGGAGTTATCAACCTGCGGGGGCAGGTAATCCCTGTCATCGATATGCGGCTGAAGCTGAGAATGGCCGACCGGGAATACGACGACAGGAACTGTATCGTAATTGTGAAAATTGGCGAATCCAATGTCGGGCTGATAGTCGACACCGTTTCCGAGGTCGTCAATATTCCCGAATCGAACATCGAACCGGCACCCTCTTTCAAAGACAGCCGCGGCAGCAACAAGTATATTTCGGGGATCGGCAAGACCGGGGAAGAGGTCAAAATCCTCTTAGATGTATCAAAACTGCTTGAAGAGCAGGAAATAGAAGAAATTCAAACAAAAGCATAGCAAAAGGAGAAAATGATGCAAGGAAACAAAGTGGCATTTTTCAAGAGTATCGGCGGTAAAATCATGCTCATAACCGTACTGATAGTTCTGTTGTCGATAGGCGTTGTAACTGTCTTGTCAATTATGCAGTCATCCGACGCGTTGATGACGGCATCTTTCCACGAACTCGAAGCGGTTCGGGAAGTCAAAACAAATCAAATGA
>CAYTSI010000052.1:0-21270 GCA_964440465.1 uncultured Spirochaetales bacterium | reverse complement strand
ACCCGGTGTATCTCCGCCTGCAGGTCCTTCCGGGCAGTACGGCGGTACAAGAAGGTATTGATGATCTGAAATCCGGCCGGTACGGCGGTAATCGGATTGCCTTCCGGGAGGTCCTTGAAAAAAAGCTTGCCCTCTGCCGGCAAATTTTTTCAGCTTCTTTCCCGGAAATCGAGAAGGACGGGGAAATACACCGTTGGATCGAGAACAACGGCTGGGTGAAAATATACAGCGTGTATAAATGTCTGAAACAGGAAAACGGTGAAACCTCATGGGTCGAATGGCCGGACAATACCCGCCCGGAGGCGGAAGAAATTGACCGATATTGGAACGAGCAGCGGAAGGAAACCCTCTTCCATGCCTGGATGCAGTATCATCTAGACCGTCAGCTGAGGGAAGCCGCGGAAACTCTGGACAGCATTCACATTGCCCTAAAGGGTGATTTGCCGATACTTATGACTGAAGACAGCGCCGATGTCTGGATGCACCGTTCCTATTTCCGGATGAACATCCGCGCCGGCGCGCCGCCGGATATGTTTTCGGATGAAGGGCAGAACTGGGGATTTCCGATATATAACTGGGAAAACCTTGAAAAGGACAATTTGTGCTGGTGGAGGGAACGGCTGCGGCAGGCGGCAAAATTGTATCATGCCTTCAGGATCGACCATGTTCTGGGATTTTTCAGAATATGGGGTGTGCCTGAATATGAAGAATCGGCCTCCATGGGATATTACGTTCCGTATCAGTACATAACTCACACCGCTTTAGAGTCTTCCGGCTTTTCTAACGAGAGGATATCCTGGCTGTCGAAAGCCCATATGCACAAGACTGAAATTACCGCGGCCCTGGGCAATTCGGCGGAGGAAGTGTATCCCTATCTGCGGCAAATCGGAGATGAGGAATTGTATCTTTTTGATGAGAAAATCCGCGGCGGCGCCGACATTGAAAAACTGCCCCTTGCCGGAGGGGTAAAAAGCGCAATGAAGGAGTGGATAAAAAACAGGGCCCTTATTACCGTCGAACCGGGCAGGTACGCCAATGCCTGGCATTTTACTAAAAGCCGAAGTTATAAAGCCTTGGAAGACCACGAAAGGAGAGAGCTCCATCAGATAATCGACCAGGCGGGAAGGACTTCCGAAAAATTGTGGGAGAAAAACGGAAAGAAAATTCTGTCCTCCATGAAAGAGGAAACCGACATGCTTGTCTGTGCCGAGGACCTGGGCGTCGTTCCCGACTGTGTTCCGAAGGTCCTCCGGGAACTGGGGATCCTCAGCTTAAAAATCGGTTTCTGGTCCCGGTACTACCATTTCCCGGGAGACCCGTTTATTCCGGTTTCGGAATACCCCTTCGAAAGCGTGGCTACCCTTTCGGTCCACGATTCCTTTGTCTTCCGGGAATGGTGGGAACAGCACGCGGAACTCGATGAGCGGATGGATTTCTGCACGGCCGTAGGTATCGAAGACATATCGAAGAAACCGTACACCCTGCAAACCGCTCTGCGGATTATCGGCGGGTTTTTTACCGCGGACTCCTTTTTGTGCGTTCTGCAGATTCAGGATTTTTTCGCAGTCGATCCTTCATTGAGGAAACCGACGGAAGAGGAACGAATAAACACCCCGGGAACCGTGCTGGAAAAAAACTGGACCTATCGCATCCCTGAAACGGTGGAAGATCTGCTGCAAAACGACCGGTTCTGCAGCACCGTACAGAAGCTTACCGCTCTCCGCCGGAACCGGAGGCTCCCCTAGGCCGGCGACTTCCCGGGAAAGGCCGGAATAAACGATAGGTCCGGAACAACACTGTGGACACTGCCGTCCCGCAGAAAAAACAGCATGCACTCCGGTTTTTTACCCGACAGTGCCTCCGCCGCTTTCGCGTAGAGCTGCAGCTGCACATTATGGAGGGAAGGAACGAAAAGACGGTCGGTTTTAAAATCGACCACATAGGCGGCTGTTTCCGTTTCGAAGTATACGTCCATCCTGCCGAAAACAAAATATTCCTTATCCTCCGCCGCGTACCGGGAGATAAAATCAAATTCCGTTTCTATGCGGCAGGCCCGCCGCAGCTGTTCCGCTAAGGGAGCGGCAAAGAAACGGCCGGCCATTTCTTCGATACCGGCTACAATACGGGGCAGCAGGGCCGCGGGGAAGGCGCTTACATACTGTTCCGGTATATCTTCACGTGTGTAGGTGTTCCGTATCTTTTGTTCCATAATGTAGTGCGCGAGGGTCCCGAAGGCCGCCGGATACCCTTCCTCCGCTGCCGTTTCTCTCAATTCCTCCTCCCAGTCAAAAATCGGCAGTTCCCTGCCCTCCGGTGCACTGCCGCCGCCTTCCTCCGCCAGCTGATATTCCGCAAGTTCCGTTACCGAAAAGTCCCGCCTGAAGAAATCGAAATCCAGGACCGGACGGTTTTCATACATTTCAATTTTAGCGCCGATACTGCCGGCGCCGGAATCCCGCGGCCGGGACCGTATGCTGCTTCTCGAAACCGGCGCCATGGTCCTGAGCACCGCGCCCCCGCCGAGTATCCTGCAGCCTGCTCCACCCCCGGCCCCGCCCGATTCCGCTGAGGTTTCCGGGGACACATCAGCCGCCTTCAAAATCATATTCAGCATTGCATCGTCGGTATTCCGGTTATTGCGGTGGTGATACCCGGAAATACACAGATGGTCCTTGGCTCTGGTGCAGGCAACATAGAGCAGCCGCTTTACCTCCGCGGTTTCCATCATTTTATATTCATCCGCCATCAACGTGTAAAAATAGTTGTCCCCCCGGCCGCCCGATTCGCCGCCGTTGAACGTTATGCCGTATTCCGGTGAAACGTAAAACAACTCCGCCCCCGCGCCTCTGTTCCCCACATTACCGGTATTCGCCAGCAGCACCACAGGAAACTCGAGGCCCTTCGATTTATGGATCGTTACAATCCGCACCCCCTCGGATGAATTTTTCAGAATGTCCAGATCTTCCAAACGCTCATACTTGCCCAGGTTCCGCCGCATAAAATCGAGAAACTCCGACAGGGTCAATCCTTTCCGATCAGCGTCAACCGCCAAATAGTAGAGGTAATCAAAATATTCCAGATAGGGGTGGTATGCCGGATTCGTCAGCAGAAGATACCGGTAACCCTGTTCGTACCAGATATACCGTACAATTTTTCCAATCGTCCAGGCCCCGGTTTTCTTTTGCAAAAACTCAAAAAGCTCCTTTGCCGCGGCGTATCTCTCCCGGTCCGCCGGGTCCATCTCCAGGCTGTCAGCGGCCTTGGGAAACGGGCCTTCTTCCCCCTCGATGAGAAGGAGGTTCAGCATCGTTTCATCGGAACAGCCGGCTAAGGGCGACCGCAGCAGCCCGGCGTAGGCAATTCTGTCCGAAGGAAACAGGACAAGCTGCAGGAGATTGTATATGTCGTTAAACGGCGCTTCTAAAAAGAGTGTCCGGACATTATCGGTAGTGTAGGGTATGCCGAATTGCCGGAAAATCCGTTCGTACACCGCCTGACTTCCGGTAGACCGCATGAGAAGGGCAAAATCGGAATACCCGGCGGGCCGGACCGCTTCGCCGTCCCGCAGCGGCAGTGTTCCGTTTTCCACATGTCCGCGGACATATTCTGCCAGATGATACGCCTCGGTCTCGTCACCGGAGGCAAACCGGGCCGTGTCCTCTTTATCGTCGAAGGGCTTGTAGAAAACGGTAATGTCCGGAACAACCTCGGGCCCTGTTCCGCCGGCCGAAAGGGGAAGAAACTCAGCTTCGTACGGCTTTAGGGCGTCGTCGGAGGATAATACCGACTGAAAGAGATCATTGTAAAAATCAATCAGCCCCGGATTACTCCGATAATTTTTTTCCATCGTAATGTGGGTCCCCTTTCCCCCGGCCAATTCACGGCACAGGTCCTTAAAAACGCTTACATCGGCGCCGCGGAACCGGTATATCGACTGTTTGTCGTCGCCAACGAAAAACAGCTTGCCCTCCTCCAGGTCCTCCGCTTGAGGTTCGTCGTGAAAGAGACCCTGCTTCTCCCCTAAAAGATACAGCAGCTGCTTCTGCATTCCGTTGTTGTCCTGGAATTCATCTATCATAATGTACCGGAAAACGGATTTGAAATAATCCCGGACCGTCCTGTTCCGCCGCAGTGTTTCAATTGCAAGGGTAAGGACATCGTAAAAACCGCATATCCCCAGTTTCCGTTTTTCCTCCCTCAGTTCCTGTTCGTAACGGCGAAGGAGATGAAAAACCGCGGTATTGATATTCCAGTGCGCCAGGGTCCCCGCGATACAAGAAAGGGGCTTCCGGTGTTCTTTGAATGTATCGATATAATTTCCAAGCCTGACAAGCTCTTCCCGGCTGTTTCGGGAAATACCTTTTTTCGACAGAGCCGCCGAATCTGTCAGTTTCAGCGTCTCTTCGAAATCCCCCCGTCCAATTGCCGCTTCCAGTTCGTCAATACAGGCAAGTGCCTCTTGGTTGGTCTGTACCGATTTCCCGATATTGATATCGAGGGAAAGAATGTCCCGGCCCGCCGAAAGCATCTTTCTACCATGATGTTGAAACCGCGCTTTTAAGTACTCCCGCTGCTTTTCCTCCATTGCCGTGAAATCGGTTTCCCGGGCAATAGAAACATGCTTATAGCCGTAGGCAGCGAAAAAATTTTTCCACACCCCCTCGAAACTGTAATTGACAAAATACCGCTGCAGGACCGGATCATCACTGTTTTGAAGTAAAAACCGGAGCGCCGTCTCTTGGGCGAGATCAAGCGTTCCCGGATTGTCGATGGAAAAGTCCGGAGTAATACCGAAAAGTCCCGCTCCTGTCCGTGCTATTTGCGCGCAGAAACTGTCGAGTGTCGATATCTGGGCCTGATCGAATTTTCTAACCTGCTCCCGCAGGTGTTCCGACCCGTCCTGACTCCAAAGCAGCCTGCGGTAAATCCGCTCGAACATCTCGGAGGCCGCTTTTTTGGTAAACGTGAGGGTCAAAATCTGGTCCACCTCCGCCTTTCCCGACTGAACCAGTGTAAAAAACCGTTCCGTTAGCACATAGGTTTTTCCCGAACCGGCCCCCGCGGAAACAACCGCGTTCTCGGAACAGGTAATGGCGCCGGTCTGCTTCTCATCCGCCTTCGGCCCGTGAAGGTCCTTTTCTCTTTCTTCCGTCATCTTGCCGTCCCTTTTCATCCTATCCGATGGAATACTTTACCCTGCAGACGCTCCGGTAGGCACAGGGCGAACATTCCTCCTCCGGTACCGGGTAATATCCCGCTTGTATTTGCCGCACCATTTCACCGATATACCGGTGCATTTCTTCTATCCCGCCGTCGAGTTCCTCTCTGGAAAACCAGCCTTTGCCGTCCTCCTCCGTTTTCATAACAGGTACATATTTACCCTCCGAGAGGCTTATGTAGCCCGCCCTGCTGACGGTAAGGCCGTTCTGTTCGGCCAAAAACACGTACATTGGAATTTGAAAGGAAGCCGGCGGTACATCAGCCTCCCCCGTAATGTCTTTCCGCGTTATCCTGTTTTTTGTTTTATAATCCAGCAGTACAGCGGACCCGGCAGCCCCGGAAAGCCGGTCGATTTTTCCCCGCAGTACAGCGGCTTCCCCCGGGCCGTTTCCGCTTTTCCATTCGGCGAGGAATTCCTGTTCCGCCGCGGCAACCGGAAGTCCCGGAAAATGACGGGCTTCTAGATCAAAGAGCGCGTCGACATATTTCCGCGTTTTCCCTTTCATCTCCGCCTGTACCGGCAATAAAAAGATGTATCCTCTTCCGTAATATTTTCTGCTAACCTCCTCGACAGCTTCTTCCAAGAACCCGCTATAGAGTTCCCGCTTTTCCGGCAGAAAGCATTCCGTTGCGTCTCGTATTCTGCCGTAGAGGACACGTAAAACCTCGTGGGAAAACTGCCCCGCTAACCCGGCGTTGTGGTATGCCGCCTCATACTCCGGCTCGTCCCTCCCGAGCGCGGCGTCGAGGAGATACGCGAAGGGACAGCGAACAAACCTTTCAAGGGAGGTGGGGGAAACTGCCGGAATACCGTCTTTCCGGACGCGCTCGGAAATCTTCTCCCGCAAGGACGCATTTTCGATAGGGTTCCCGTTATACCTTTGGCCGGCGGGACGTATAATTCTGTCCGTCATTGTCCGCAAACCGAGCCGCTGAAGGGGAAGGAGCACTGCCGGCTCCGCCGGCGGATTTTCCGCGCCCGCGGATTCCCAGAACAGCCGGTCGGCGTTAAAGGGGTTGCAGCCGGGAGGGACTTGTTCCGTTTCAATTTTTTCAGGAAAATGTTTCATAACATAGGCGGGGACCAGGGTCTTTTCCGAGAATGTTTCAAGTACACAGGAAACGGAAGTCTCCTTTCCGGAGAGCGTGTAGACTTTCATGAAGTCGGAACTCATGTCCCGGTCCTCGAGGCGCAGCGCCGCCTTCTGGTCCTTCCGTAAAAACCCGTAGGGGGAGGCGGCGGCTTGTACGGCGGTGTGATGCGCTGATACGAGAAAATGGTACCGCGGATCGATACCCGCGGCGACCCTGTAGGGATAGACGGAAATTCCCCCGGCCGCGGCCTTCGGTACATACATACTGTTTCGAAGTAAATACAGAAACAGCTGAAATGGGGAGAGAGTTTCGGGCAGTTCAACCGTCTTTAAGGAGTTTTTCATATCGGCGCAGAGATTCAAGGCGTATTCAAACACCCGGGCGTTTACATTATCCCAGCGTTCCTGATCAAAAAAAGCCGAACTAAAGGCAATCAGCGCCGTCCTCAGACGGGAAATATTTTTGCTTTCCGTTATCGAAAGGACCCCCCGGTGCAGCCGCAGAAAGAAGGAAACCATTTTTTCCCCTTTCCCCTCGAGGGCCCGCCGCAGCCGCCGGGCGTTTCGGTCTTTTCCCGGTTCCTCCATTACATACAGGGAATTGATGCCGGCAAGAACAAGGGCTTCGAGCTCTTTCCTGTCCTTCCAGGGAACGGTCCCCGGCAGGAGCAGTTTTTTCAGCTTTTCAATATGAAAACCGGAGTCAGCGCACTCCTGCAGGTACAGGAAAAATCTGCCCGCCGGATAATCGGTTACGTTCTTTCCTCCCCGGTAGGAAAACACGACAGGGTACCCTTCCGCGGCATTCTGAAAGTACGGGAGGACCTTTTCGTCGCAGACAGTTACCGCGATGTCGTCCGGATGCGTCCCCTTTTCCAGTAAAGCGGTAATTTTTCCGAAAACCCAGTCGAATTCGTGAAGGCTGTTTTCAAAGAGATGAAACAACTCCCCGGCCCTTTCTTTTTCACCGCGGGAAAGTACGGTGATTTTCGGGTTCGCTTCGAGAAGTGCCGCGTTTTCTCCGTAATCTTCAATAAGCTCCGGGAAGAAAATAACGGCGGGGAACCGGACAGCAGAAAGGTCGGCCCGTTCATAGCCGGGTTCAAACAACCCGTGGGTGGAGAGAAACTCCCGGTATAGATGCAGCAAACGGCGCAGGGTCCCAAAAAAGTCCCGGTCGAGGGCCTCACACTTCTCCTTCGGCAGCGCCGCAAGCATTCCCAGGGAAGGAAGAATGCGGACAATATAGCCGAGAAACGCGGGGGAGTTGCCGGCGTATTCCCCGGAAATTATTCCGGCAAAATCCGTTCCGGTCTCCCGGTTTTTTTCCAGCAATCTGTACACAAAAATAGTACGGAGAAGGGCATTAACCGGCCGTTCGTTTCGAAACAAGGCAAAGGAATCTTCTTTGAACCTGTCCCAGGAAAGAAAGCGGGAGGATTCCACCGCCTTGAGCTCTGTTAAACGAAGAGTTTCTTTCCGCCAGAACGCGGCGGCAATTTCCGAAGGAAAAACGAAGCGGGTGATTTTGTCCGGATACCGCTGCCGTATCACAGTACGAATCGTCTCCAATTTATACCCCTTTATATATTACAGTACATCCTATAGACTATTCGAAAGGAGTGTTTCATGCAAAGCCCAGGGGCGGTGAAACTGCATATTTCGCTGAAAAAACTAGAAACTTCCTCCCGTACCATACAAACGGACGGAAGTACATACCACTTTCATATTCTGAAAAGTATCCGTAAGCTGTATTCCCTCGAAAACGGATTGTTTCAGATAACCGGTAATGTTATATTCGCCAATTTCTATCAGGCGCGTACCCTCGCGGACCGGATGAACGAAAAAAGGGACACCCTCCGTTTTCCCGAAACCGCGGTCAAGGCGGGGCATATCAACGCGATGGGCCTTATCGATGAAATTCAGCACCACATTATCGGGCTGTATAAAGAACAGGAAGCGCCGGCCGTGTTCAGTACCGCTATTGGCCATTTGGAAAATGTGTTCGAGCCGTCGGAACTAGACAGGATGATCGCGTCGTTTCGGCGGTTGTATCCTTCGCCGGGAGATGAAAAGCAGGTAAGCAGAGAGATGGTCCTCGAAGAAATGGTCCTGCTGCGGCTGGCAAACACAAACCCAGCTTTCGAACCGTTTATTGAATTGTTCGACCACACGGAAATGGAAGAAACCACTATTTATCCCGGGGTAATGGAAGAACTCCGCCGCTTTTTCGATACCCAGCCGAAGTTCGGTCCTAAAAATCAGAATATTATCGATATGCTTGAATCGCCCGCGAAAAAATTCCCCCGCTCCCTCTCGGCACAGCTGTCTTTTATACAGAAAGAATGGGGCCTTGTCTTAGGAAAGTATCTCCTTAGGCTGCTGCAGGGACTGGACTTTATTAAAGAGGAAGACCGGCCGTTTTTTACGGGACCGGGGCCGACCCATGTGTATACCTTCCGGGGAGAGGACGAAGAGGCGGAGCATTTCAGCAGGGACCTGGAATGGATGCCTACGGTAGTTCTCCTTGCAAAGACCATTTACGTATGGCTGTACCAGCTTACCCAAAAATACGGCCGGCCTATTGAAAAACTCGATCAAATTCCGGAGGAGGAAATCGACAAAATTGCCTCCCGGGGATTTACCGGACTGTGGCTGATCGGCATTTGGGAACGCAGCCCCGCTTCACGGCGGATAAAGCGAATGTGCGGAAACCCCGAAGCTGAGGCCTCCGCCTATTCGCTGATGGAATATGAAATAGCCGCGGACCTCGGCGGATGGAACGCCCTGCACACGTTAAAAAACCGCTGTATGCGCAGAGGTATACGCCTCGCGAGCGACATGGTGCCGAACCACACCGGCATCGATTCGAAATGGGTCATTAACCATCCCGACTGGTTCATCCAGCTCCCCAGCAAACCTTACCCCCAGTACAGCTACAACGGTGAAAATCTCGGGTCCGGCGACCGGGTAAACCTGTATATCGAAGACCACTATTATGATAAGACCGACGCCGCCGTTACCTTCAAGCGCCTGGACACTCACACCGGCAGCGAGCGGTACATCTATCACGGAAACGACGGCACATCCATGCCGTGGAACGATACGGCCCAGCTCGACTTTCTAAAAGGGGAAGTACGGGAGGCGGTCATTCGGACCATTCTCCATGTTGCCCGTAATTTCTCCATTATCCGCTTCGATGCCGCTATGACCCTGGCAAAAAAACATTTTCAGCGGCTCTGGTATCCCGAACCTGGTTCAGGCGGCGACATACCGACCCGTGCCGAACATGGAATTTCACGGGAGGATTTTAACCGTGCAATGCCCGTAGAATTCTGGCGGCAGGTGGTGGATCGGATCCAGGAGGAAGTACCGGACACCTTGCTTTTGGCCGAAGCCTTCTGGATGATGGAAGGATATTTCGTCCGCACCCTTGGCATGCACCGGGTATACAACAGCGCTTTTATGAATATGCTGAAAAATGAAGAAAACGAAAAATACCGGAACACCGTAAAAAACACCCTGGAGTTCGATCCGGAGATTCTCAAACGGTATGTTAATTTCATGAACAACCCCGATGAGGAAACCGCTATCGCCCAATTCGGCACCGGCGGCAAGTACTTCGGGGTCTGTACACTGATGATCACCATGCCCGGCCTGCCGATGTTCGGACACGGACAGACCGAGGGTTTTACGGAAAAATACGGCATGGAATACAGGCGCTCCTACCGGGATGAAGAGGAAGATACCGGCCTTATTCAGCGGCATGAACGGGAGATTTTTCCGCTTATGAAAAAGCGCTATCTCTTTTCAGGCGTCGACAACTTTCTTCTCTACGATGTGTACACCGGGAGCGGAACTGTCAATGAAAATGTGTTGGCCTACTCGAACCGGGCGGGGGAGGAATCCGCCCTTGTCCTGTATAATAATTCATATACCGCTGCCGACGGATGGGTCCACATGTCGGCGGCGTTAGCGGTAAAACAAATTGACGGCTCAAAACAACTCGTCCAAAAAAACCTCGCCCAGGGACTGGACATTCCCGCCGACCATAGGTCTTTTGTTCTCTTTCAGGAGCAGGGGACGGCTGCATGGTACATCAGAAACTGTAAAGAAATATGGGACAGGGGCATGTACTGTTCCCTCGCGGGGTATGAAACACATGTGTTTTTGAATTTTCAGATTGTGTATGACAATGAATTCGGACACTACAACCAGCTGGCCACGTTTTTAAACGGAAAAGGCACCCCGGACATTCAGCGATCCCTGCAGGAAGTCTTTCTAACGCCGCTTCACACCATGTTCAGAGAATTGCTTTCCGAACCGGTACTCCGGGAACTCTATTCCTGCTTACAGAATGAAAACCGGCGGGACAGGGATGAAATAATCAGAGAACTGCAAAAGGGGTACGCCGACTTTTACGAAGAGGCCCTGCTGTACCTGGGAACCGGAGAAGAAGCAGAAGAAGCAGAAAAAGGTAATGCCGAGTTCCCCCAAAAACGCCTTGCGAAATGGACGGAAGCCGCGCTTACCGCGGGAAGTGTTCTCCTTGCCGCGGAAGACCGGTACACCACTGAAGGTCTCGAAACATATCCATACACACCGTATGTCCTCCTCCTCCTGCCGTTTTACCTTTCCCTCTCCGGTACAAAAGAACGGGCGGGCCGCGCGGAGCAGCTTCTGCTGGAGAAGCCTGTTTCCGATTCCCTGCGGAATATTTTAGAACAGAAAGAGATTACAAGCTGCATACAGATACTCAACCTGTCTGCCGTTATTGAACCGGACCTTGAAAAGCATTCCCTCCTGAAAGCGGAAAAACTCATGACCTCCCTCTTAAAACACAATGAAGTTACCCGGTTCCTGCGGGAAAACCGCTACAATACGGTCCTCTATTTTCATAAGGAATCGTTCGAAAAACTGCTATGGTTTCTGTACGCGCTTTCCGGTATTGTCGATGCATTTAAAGGGGCCTCTGCCGGGGAGGGAACAACAAAACAGAAAAAACTGACAGCGAAGGTAACGGCACTGGCGGCGGCAGCGGAAAAATCGGGATATGCAACGGAGAAGTTTATTGAATACTGCCGAAACTTGTAGCGCCCGGGTCGAAACCGGCAGCCGCGGCAAGTTCCGTCCGGATATTCTGGAACGACAGCAGGGCGGAAAGATACTCCACATCGTTCCGCAGCAGGGAGGCCTCCGCTCCTAAGCGTTCGGTCCGGGTAATTAAATCGTTTTCGAAAGACACTTCGGCATTTTTCAGCTGTTCCTCTAAAAGCCTGCCGTTCGCTTCATACTCCCGCACCCGGTAGTACGCCGTATTGTGGGCCTGCAGGAGTTCCCGCACCGTCATTTCCGTATTTGAAATTGTCTGCCGGACGCCCTCCGCGGCAATCTGCTGTGAAACCGCCGCCTGTTTCCGTTTTGCCGCCGACAGTCCCGAATCCCACAACGTTATTTTTGTGCCGAGGGTTACGGTAAGGTTGATGTCCCAGGTGTCTATCCAGTTTGACTGTACAACAGGGACCTGTTCCCCGCTTACATCCAGTCCTATATTAAGAAAAAAATCGGGGCGCAGCTGTCCGCTGCTGTCTTCCAGTTTTTTATTCAGGAAGGCCAATTCCTCCTCTGCCGTCATTCGCTTAATATCGGAAGAATGATTGAACGCGTGCCGTATGACAAAATCCGGATTTGTAATTTGCTTGACTTCCGAATCGAGAATATTTTCAAAGGTGTATCGGTTTGCATCTAATCCGGTAAGCAGCGAAAAGGCTTCCGCCGATTTCACATACCCCTCCCGGACTTCAGCTAGTATCGTCTGCAGCATCGAGACGTTTTTTTGGGCCATAAGTACTGTCTCTAAATTAATGATGTTTTCCCGAAACTCTTTTTCGCGGTCGGAAAGCGTACGCTCTAAAAGTATTTGGATTTCTTCAAGTTTCTCTACAGCTTTTCTTCCAAAAACGAGGCTGCAGTACGTTTGCCGAATCCGCTTGATAAGCTCAACTTCCGTTTCTTCAGTCCGTAATGATGAGAGCCGATGGTTCTGCCGTGCAAGTTTCAACCCTGTACGCAGTTTTCCCCAGGTAAAGACAGGCTGCCGCAGGCCGGCTTCTATGCTAAAATATGTATTCTCGGGGTCCTTCATCATGGGGTAGTCCGCCTCCGGGAAAGGGACCGGCGCCTGGGAATATTGGTTCGGTTCGTAGCCCATGGCACCTTTCGGGAAACTGAATCCTTCGGGAGGGTTTACCATATAACTGGCCGCTGCCTGCAGATCCAAGACCGGAAGCATGCCCGCCTTTGCCTCATTTACCCTATATCCGCTTTTTATCTGCCGCAGTAATTGTATTTTTCTCTCCCCGGAATAATTAAACGTTGCCTGCATTGCTTCTTCGAGAGTTAACACAGGAGTATCCGCGCTATATAATACATGTACTGTACACAAAAAAATCAGCAAACTGCAGAATAACGGTTTCATCCTGCCGACCGCTATTCCGTACATTCAATACGATTATCAGGCCCCATGAACGAAACCCCCTGTCCGGAAACAATCGTTCTCTCGAGACTTTTGTCCCCGGTGTATAGCGGATCATCCACGGAAATGGTGATTTTTTCCTCATCCGTTATTTGGCCGGGGTTCTCCTCGTCCCTCCAGGTAACATTTATAAAGGTATACATGCCGGCCCGGGTTGTATCCCCCACCTGCGTTGTGGAGCTTACCGCCACATAATCCGGATTTTTTTCCGTCGAAGCCAGGTCTAAAACAACGCGTACGCCGTCGATATAATCAGTTCCGTCCCACAGGAGGCCCGATACCTGCTGTGCCGTATACACAACGGCATCGAGCCGGATGTCCGGAATAATATTCATGTCGTTTGAAGTTATGCCCCGCACCCTGACCGTCTTAGCTGAATAATCCTCATGTACGGCGGAAATCCACAAATCCGTCATATCCCCCTCACTTCCGTATTCACTGACAAGCTGCTGCCAAACCGCCGTAAAGGTAAAGTACCCCGGATTCCCGTTGTACACCATAGACGAAGTTTCAGTGAAATATCCTTCTCCCGACTGTGCCGCCTCTTCCGTGAGATATGCTCTGAGAAGTGTTCCATCGACTCCATATCCCGTCGCGGAATCTTTTACATAGCCGGCAATATCCGCCTTGTAGTACATTCCGCATCCGTGCGTACTCAGTAAAGCAGCCGCAAAGGCAATGAAAAATACAATACCGCATGCCTTTTTCTTAATCATATTCCGATACCTCCTGATACATGTTGTCCGGTTCTTGTACCGCCCGGCGCCGCTGCAGCCGTTTTTTTACCCTCGATTCGAAAAAGTAATACACCGTCGGTATTAAAATGAGGGTAATTAAGGTTGATGTGGCCAAACCTCCGACAACGGCCCGGCCCATGGGCGCCCGCAGCTCCGCCCCTGTCCCGATCCCTAAGGACATCGGCAGCAGCGCGAGCAGCGTGGTCAGGGTCGTCATGAGGATCGGCTTCAGCCGTGTTTTCCCGCCTTTGATAATCGCGCCTACCAGCGACATCCCCCGTTTCTGCAGCTGGTTCATGTAATCGATGAGAACAATGGCGTTGTTCACAACAATGCCCACCAAGAGAATCGCCCCCACAAAAGACATAAGACTGAAGGTGGTGCCGGTAAGCAGGTGTGCCAGCACTAAGCCGATAATGGCAAAAGGGATTGAAAACATAACGATAAAGGGATGCAGCAGCGACTCGAACTGGGAGGCCATTACCATATACACCAGGACCACGGCAAAGAGGAGCGCTATCATCATGCTGCTGAAAGATTCTCCCATCTCGTTCCCGGAACCGGAGTATTCCATCTCTACGCCCACCGGCGGCGGCCCGAGGTCCCCCATCCTGTTTTCAAGCTCCCCCATTATCCGGTTCAGCGGTACTTCTCCGGTCAGGGACGCCGAAATTTTGATCATCCGCGCCCGTTTTTTATGCTTGATGGAAAGCGGCCCCTTTCCTTCTTCAATATCGACTAAGTTTTCCAGGGGGATTTTTGCGCCGCCCTGATTGACGAAAAAGATGCTGCCGAACTTGTCCGGATCGTTCCGGTCCTCCTCTTCGAGAACGATGACAACACTGTAATCTCCCTCGTCGGTGTTAAAGCTGGTAACCTCCGTCCCCTTGTAGGCGGTCCGCAGCGTCGCGGCGATCTCTAAAGGCGTTAACCCGAGACTGATTGCCTCCCGTCGTTTCACAATAAACTGAAGCTCAGGCTTTCCCGTTTTATGGGAAATTTCCACGTTGCGCGCCCCCTTCAGGGACTCCATAACATCGCCGGTTTTCCGCGCGTAGGAATACAAAGCGTCGAGGTTCGAGCCGGAAAGCTCGATTACCACAGGCGCCGGATCTCCGGTTGCAACCGTCGCTAAGGCCGCCATTCCTTCCACCTGCAGCCGGTATCGTACATCCATCACATTGTTATCGAGCTTCGTTTCCAACATGCTTAAGATGTCCCAGATGCCCCGGTCCCGTTTGTCCTTTTCCTTCAGCTTGACATAGACAACAGCGAAATTACTCCCGATGCTTCCCGCCACGCCTGTCCCCCCGCTTTCGCCGATTTTCGAGGAGAGTGACGTGACATCTTCACCAAAATTGTCCAGGATGATGTTCTCAATCTGAATGACCTTTTCTTCGGTGTATTCGAAGGTAGACCCGATTTTCGTCTCCACCGAAACCGTAAATTCCCCTTCGTCCGCTTCCGGGAGAAATTCCATCCCTAAAAGCAGTATCGACCCGATACTTCCAATCAGCAGCAGGACCGCGAACACAACCACAAGCCGGGCATGACGCAGCGCCCACATTATCAGCTTCTGATATCCGGCGTCGAGGCGGTACAATCCTTTTTGAATTCGGCGGCCTACCCCGTCCAGTTTGTGACTGCCCGTCTGAATTTCCAAATCCGCTAACGACATATCTTTCATTCCGTTTTTCGCCTTTACCCGGCCTTCGACTTTTAAAAACCGAGCGCACAAAGCGGGAACAAGGGTAAGCCCCGCGGCGAGGGAAATAATTAACGCGAAAGAGATGGTCATGGCGAGATCATCAAAAATAAGCCCGGCAATCCCCCGGACAAATATCATGGGAACAAAAACCGAAACAGTAGTCAGGGTAGAGGCGGTTATCGCCTTCCCTACTTCCGCCGTTCCTTTAATGGCGGCCTCCCGCGGGGAGAGTCCCGCCAGCTGGTTTCGAAACGCCGCTTCCAGAACAACAATGGCGTTGTCCACAAACATCCCTACTCCAAGGGTAATCCCCATGAGAGAGATAATATTTAAGGAAAGGCCCGCGAAATTCATCAGCGAAAAGGTCGCGATAAGTGAAACCGGAATTACTACCGAGATAATCAGCGTCGAACGGATGCTTCGGAGAAAAAAGAGGAGAACAAAAATTGCCAGGATCCCTCCCTGCCACGCGGCGTTCGCGACACCCCCGATGGACTGGACGATGGTCTGGGACTGGTCCGACTGGACCCGCACCGTAACCGACGGAGGAAGGTCCGCCTCGAGCTCGCGCAGCCGCTTACGGACTTCTTCGTTAATCTGCACCGTGTTATGCCCGGGCTGTTTCCGAATGGAAACCATTACCCCCCTGTTTTCAAAGGCCCGGACAAACTCCTCCTGGGGCAGGTAGTCGAAGGTGATGTCCGCGACGTCCCGAAGAAAAACGGGGACGTTTTCTTTATATCCCACCAGGACCAGTCCAATGTCTTCAATACTTTCAAACTCCCCGACGGTGCGAAGGATCATGTATCGGTTATCGAGGCTGATCGATCCCGCGGGCAGGTTGATATTTTCTCCCTGGAAAACATTGAGAATACGGGTAATGGGGATGCCGAGTTTCGAGAGGGAATCCAGGTCCAGCCGGCACATCACCGCCTTTTCCTTCCCTCCGTACACCGCGGCCTGGGCCACGCCTTCGATTTTTTCCAGCCTGGGAATAATCATTTCCTCGGCCAGCTGCCGCGTATCGATGCCGGTAGTTTTTGTGGACAGATTGAAGATGAGGGAGGGCAGCTGCTCCGGATTGAATTTGTAAATACTCGGCCGATCGATTCCTTCGGGGAGATCACTTTCAACGTCGTTCAGTTTTTCACGGACATCCACGACAATAGTCTCCAGGTCCTTCCCCCAGTCGAAATTGAGGGTCACCATCGAGACCCCTTCGCTCGAAGTCGAAGATACTTCTTTAATTCCGTTCATCGACGACACCGCGTCTTCAATCGGATCGGTAACGGACGATTCTATTTCATAAGGTCCGACACCGGGATACACCGTAACAACCATAACGGTGGGGTAGGTAACATTCGGAAACAATTCCAGCCCCAGCATGGAAAGGGAAACCAGCCCCAAAATAAAGAGGGCGAGAAACATCATAATGGTTGTAATCGGATGCTTGACGGCGGCCTCGGTAATTTTCATACCGCCCTCAACCGTCTACAGGCTCTATCAGCTGCCCCTCTTCAAGAAAGGCGTTTCCTTTAATAATAATTCTGTCTTCGGAATTAATTCCTTCCGATATTTCGGCGATGCCGTCGCGCCGCAGACCAACCCGGACCTGTTTCATTTTAGCCTGCGTTTTTTCATCACCGTCGACAATAAAGACCACCTGCGTATCGTTTCGGAAAACAAGGGAGCTCTCCGGGACCATTACCGTATTTTCAGACCTGTCGAGTATTATTTCGACGGTTACATACATCCCCGGCCGCAGCTTCTGTTCCGGATTATCAATTGATACCTCCAGGGAAAAGGTCCTGCTTTCGGGGTCAAGGACCCGGGCGACATTTGTAACTTCCCCGAGATACGGTTCGGAATTAGGATATGCCGCGGGAAAAACCCTCGCTTCGATACTGCCGGTTTTTTCCGATATTTTTCCGTAATATTTTTCCGGCATGGGAATTTCAACATACACCGGATCGTCCTGCACAAGTACAAGAATGGGGACCCCGGGGCCGACCATGCTTCCTTCTTCGGCCGTAATTTTCGCGACCATACCCGAAACCGGTGCCGCAATTTCGGTATTTTCGTACTGCAGTTTCGCCAAATTATACCGGGCTTCCGCGGCCTCGGCATGTGCCTCTGCCATCTCCAGTTCTTCTCTGCCGGACCCTTCCGCCATCAGTTCGACCCGCCGTCGCGCGTTGCTCACTTCAGTTGACGCGTTTTGATAGAGGCGCTCCGTTTCCTCATAGTTTGATTGGGAAATGGTCCCGGCATCAAGCAGCCGCTTCGACCGCTCCAGGTTGGTTTTCGCCGAAGCAAGGTCCTTCTCCGCCTGGGCAAGCAGCGCCCGGGCGTTCTCCAGTTCCGCCGGCCGGACCCCCCGCAGGGCAACCCTGTATTGAGCGAAGGCCGCCTGATAAGCAGCACTGGCCTGTTCCATCTGAAGTTTTGTCACTTCCTTGTCGACGGTGCCTAACAGATCGCCTTCGGCAACAATCTGCCCTTCTTCCACATATATTTGTTCCAGCTTACCCGATGTTTTCGGTAAAACGGTAACCATTTTTTCCGGCACCAGGGTCCCAGAATACAAAATGCTATTTTCCAGAGAACCCACCTTCGGCAGTTCCGTTACAACCGGGACCGCCGCCCGGACAACTTCAGGCTCCCGGTTTGCCAGCAGTTTCCGCCCGACTTGAAATGCAATGATGAGAACCGGAATTGTAACAAAAATTGCAATAATCCGCTTCAGTTTTTTTTTCATCCCGCAATGCCCATTCGAAACGTTTCCTGCAGCCCGAGTTTCGTCTGTTCTTTCAATTTGTCAATTTCAATATCGAGGTCCTCGCGGGGTATCAGAGAGGTATGAAAAAGGATCCCGGAAATAAAGATTTTAATGGCCATTTTCGTCATTTCACTCTGGTCAAACATCTGGATAACACCCAGCCGCTTCCCCTCTAAAAACAGTTCTTCAAAGGCATCGCAGAGGTTCTCAATATTTGAACGGAACAGATCCAGCCGGTTCGCCTCGGAAAACATCCCGCGGAAAATCGGATGGACCCGCTTAAATAAATCGAACCCGAAATCGATGACCCTGTTGAACTTCACTTCAAACGTCTCGGGAAGAGAGATAATCCGCCTGAGTTCCATATAAAATGTGTTCAAGCCCTCGTCAACAGTATTGCGGAAGAGGTCTTCCTTGTCATCGAAATAGGTATACACCGAACCCGGAGCAATTCCGGCGATATCCGCAATGTCCTTAATAGTGGTGTTTCTATAACCGTTTTCTCCGAAAGCCTCAAAGGCCGCGTCGAGAATGCCCTGTCGTTTTTCTTCATCCAGCTGCCGTGCCATCCCTTTCCCCTTAATAAATGAATACTAAATCAATTAATTCAGCTTTCCGAGCTTTAACTGAACAACCGTTCATTTATAGTATAGAAGAAGGTTTTTCAGTTTTCAATTAAAAAAAGGTAAACAGATTTAAACAATTTATTTATATTTCGTAGATGTTCCGTGCAATCGGTACCCGCCTGCCGGTCCCGAAGGCCCGGGGAGAGACTTTTAACACCGGCGGTGCCTGCCGCCGTTTATACTCCGCGCGTGCGACCATCCCCAGCACCCTGCCGACCAGCTCTTCGCCGTATCCTAATTCGACAATGTCTTCTTTCGTCTTGTTTTCCAGGACATAATAGCCGAGGATTTCATCCAATACGTCGTAGGGCGGAAGCGAGTCCTGGTCGGTCTGCCCCGGCCGCAGCTCCGCCGACGGGGGTTTTGTCATAATCGATTCCGGTATAATTTTCTCCCCGCGGTTGATATGCCGGCAGAGTTCGTAGACCTCCGTTTTGAAAAGATCACCGATAACGGCCAAACTGCCGCACATGTCCCCGTAGAGGGTGCAGTACCCCGTGGCCAGTTCCGATTTATTTCCCGTAGCCAGCAGGAGGGAATTCCACTTGTTCGAGAACGCCATCAGTAGAGTCCCGCGGACCCTGGCCTGTAGATTTTCTTCGGTTATATCTATCTCTTTTCCGGAAAATACCGGACCGAGGCAGTCATTGAAACTCGAAAAGATATGTTCAATAGGCAGCACCTCGTACCTGCAGCCTAAAACATTCGCAAGTTCTTCCGAATCGGTAAGGCTTCCTTCCGAGGAGAACGGCGACGGGAGTGCAAAACAGGTGACATGCTCCGCGCCAAGTGCCTGAACGGCCAAAACCGCCGCCAGGGCGCTGTCGATACCCCCTGACAGACCTAAATGCACGTCGGTAAAACCGGTTTTCCCCAGATAATCCCGGATTCCCAGCACCAAAGCACGGCGGATTTCTTCGTATTTGTCGGCTTTCACTTCGATATCGGCACAGCCGGCATCAGTATCAACGACAATAAGGTCCTCCGCAAAAGGTTTCGCCCACGCGGCACAAGCACCGTTCCTAACGGTAATAATCGAGTTGCCGTCGAATACGAGGTTGTCATTCCCCCCCACCATATTCGCGTACAGTGTAGGGATACCCGCGGTGCCGCTGATTTTCGCGAGGAGCTTTTTCCGTGCCGTCAGCTTTCCATGGTGAAAGGGTGATGCCGACGGGGCGGCCAACATGGTCATCCCCATGTTTAACAGCTTGTTCACCGGGTCCACGGGATACCTCGCGCCGGGGACCGGTTCGGTTTCCCACCACAGGTCTTCACAAATGGCAATGCCGACGCGCTGCCCCTTCCAGGTAAAAAGCGCCTGTTCCGCGGCAGGTTCAAAATACCTGGCCTCGTCGAATACGTCGAAAGTGGGCAGCAGTGTTTTTGCCTGGGTAAGCTCGATACTGCCGTTGAGAAGAAGTGAAGCGGCATTAAGAAGCGGTTTCCCCGTTAAAGCCGGATTTTCGGTAACATATCCAACGACAACCGCAATATCTTCGGGAACATTCTGCTGCAGCTTCCGCAGTGCCTTCTTATTTTCACGGACAAAGGTCCTGTGTTCGAGCAAATCCATGGGAGGGTAGCCGCAGAGACTCATCTCCGGAAATACGATAATATCAGCCGACTTCTCCCGCGCCCGTTGTATAAATTGGAATATTTTCGCTAAATTTCCTTCAAAATCGCCGATAGTTGTGTTAATTTGCCCTATTGCCGCTTTCATCACAGCCTCCTGACGCAAGAATACAAAAAAAACCAAGTGTTGACCACCACCATAATAGGCAGTAGTATAGGCAGACGTGAAAAAAACGGTTTTAATAACGGGAAAACCTTCAAAATTATTGGAACATCTCACCCGTCTCTATCTCGGCGCGGGCTGGAACGCCGCCGTTACGTCTGGTACGGCGGACGAAGAAGCCGAAACGCCGGATTTACTCCGGGTGTCCCTAAACCGGTGCTCCACCTTGTCTACCCGGAGCTGCATTATCGATACCCTTTCACAATTTGAAAAAATTGACGAAGCAGTTGCCGTATTTACCTCGGAAGGTGAAAACCGCCCCCTCCACGAACTGCCGGCGGCTGAAATCGAGGAACTTGTCGACAGTTCCATTAAGGCGGCTTTTTTCATGCTGAAAGAGCTCCTCGGCTACTTCTGGAAACAAAAACGGGGAGTGCTCTCCTTAGTCCTCTACACGTACGGCCCGGAAGTCCTTACCCCCCTCGACGCGGCCGCCTACGGCAGTTTCCGCGCCCTTGCCGACAGCCTGTTCACCTACTACCGGAACGAGCCGGTCACCATGAACGGCTTCGAATCCCAATCCGGCCGGACCGATGAGTTCGCCGAGTTTATTAAACAGACAATCGACGAAAAAGCGGGAAAAACCCACGGGAAATGGTACAAACACAGCGACCGCGGCGGCTTCCTCTCTAACATTTCCCTTTCCGGCAAAAAAAAGTAATATATTGACAGCGCCCCCCAAACCGTACTATATTTTCCCCGACAAACATCAATAAGCGCCCGGATGGTGAAATTGGTAGACACGCTAGGTTCAGGGTCTAGTGATCGCAAGG